>NZ_CP046804.1:623902-935854 GCF_009763805.1 Vibrio cidicii
CGCGAAAGTGTCGACTAGCGGACTGATGAAAAACGTCTCCGACTTGGTGGCGTATGTGCTGTTCCAATCCCCAGTTTACGCAGGCATTCTGCTTGCCGTGGGCGCATCGACAGAGCAGATCGTCACAGCCGTAACCAGTAACGCGGTGATCTCCTGTGGAATGGGCGTTCTGTATGGCTACTTCCTAGATATGTGTCGCCGTTGGTTTAAAGTGCCGGGTTACTATCAACAAGCGTAGTTGCTGGTAGAGTGGTCGATTTAGTCAATAACTGACCAACTGAACCGCTTGGGGCGCTTTTTTTAAAAACTGGGCTTGACCAATCCCAAGATAATCATTAAATTAGCGCCTCGTTGAGAGGGGAAACCCAACAACAATTCGGTGAGTTGTCCGAGTGGCTGAAGGAGCACGCCTGGAAAGTGTGTGTACGGCAACGTACCGAGAGTTCGAATCTCTCACTCACCGCCACATTCAAGAAAAAAGACGTCCTAGGACGTCTTTTTTTGTATCTAAATAATTTAACTTCAACAAGTTACGGTTGTTCTACGTCCAGTTGCGTTTCATAAAAGTGATTAATGAAAGTAATACTTTTGGCTCAGATATTACTTTATGGCAGGCATCGGTATTACTTGACTCGATTGAAAAGCGGATATCTTGTTGTGATTCTAGGGTGTCAGTCTGCATTGGCTCTTCCTGTATCGGCATGATTATCAAGATTTTTTATTGGAAAAGTAATATTTTTTGATTTTAAAAATCTGGGCAAAGTTGCCGAAAAAAAGTATTACTTTTGATTGCAAAAGACAGATGCAGCAAGCTTTAATTTCATCGTGATCATGCGAGGATAAGAGTTAAACAACTTTGGTTAGGTTTTGATGGGTAGAGCGAATACTTACTATGAATCAGGTTGGCCAGCTTTAGTCGGTGCTTCTAAATAGCTGTTCCCAAACGTAGGTCACTTTGCTGATTTGTACTCTAAGTCGAGCCGTTTAACTCCACCTTACAGCGCAGGGATGCCCAAGGACATACGCTCAGTCTCTGAATCAATAGGCTTTCAACACGGTATAGCACAATTTGGAATACTTATTTAACTATCAATTTGATGAGAGCCGTAAGACATCCGGTTAAAAGCCTCTTTGACCTTTGTATCAAGTTACTGACTAATTGCTTCCCGTTGGATGGCCTTGCGGCGATGCTCAACTCGCCAATAAAACCCACTGCGGTATACGCCAAATACCCTACCCACACGGGCGACACTGATGCAAAGCTCTGAGGAGTCCCCTAATGATTTTGATAAAAAAATCATTAAGTTAAGGTAGATACGCATCTTGTTATATGATTTCGCCAAAAATCAATAATCAGACAACAAGATGTGCGAACTCGATATTTTACACGACTCTCTTTACCAATTCTGCCCCGAATTACACTTAAAACGACTCAACAGCTTAACGTTGGCTTGCCACGCATTACTTGACTGTAAAACGCTCACTCTTACCGAACTTGGCCGTAACCTGCCAACCAAAGCGAGAACAAAACATAACATCAAACGAATCGACCGATTGTTAGGTAATCGTCACCTCCACAAAGAGCGACTCGCTGTATATCGTTGGCATGTTAGCTTTATCTGCTCGGGCAATACGATGCGCATTGTACTGGTTGACTGGTCTGATATCCGTGAGCAAAAACGGCTTATGGTATTGCGAGCTTCAGTCGCACTACACGGTCGTTTCTGTTACTCTTTATGAGAAAGCGTTCCCGCTTTCAGAGCAGTGTTCAAAGAAAGCTCATGACCAATTTCTAGCCGACCTTGCAAGCATTCTACCGAGTAACACCACACCGCTCATTGTCAGTGATGCTGGCTTTAAAGTGCCATGGTATAAATCCGTTGAGAAGCTGGGTTGGTACTGGTTAAGTCGAGTAAGAGGAAAAGTACAATATGCAGACCTAGAAGCGGAAAGCTGGAAATCTATCAGCAACTTACACGACATATCATCAAGTCACTCAAAGACTTTAGGCGATAAGAGGCTGACCAAAAGCAATCCAATCTCATGCCAAATTCTATTGTATAAATCTCGCCCTAAAGGCCGAAAAAATCAGCGCTCGACACGGACTCATTGTCATCACCCGTCACCTAAAATCTACTCAGCGTCGGCAAAGGAGCCATGGGTTCTAGCAACTAACTTACCGGTTGAAATTCGAACCCCCCAACAACTTGTTAGGATCTATTCGAAGCGAATGCAGATTGAAGAGACCTTCCGAGACTTGAAAAGTCCTGCCTACGGTCTGGGCCTGCGTCATAGCCGAAACTAACACAGTCAGAAATCGAAACGTACTCTCAACAGTGCGCTTAGGCATGGAAGTTTTGCGGCATTCTGGCTACACAATAACAAGGGAAGACTTACTCGTCGCTGCAACCCTGCTTGCTCAAAATCTATTCAAACATGGTTACGCTTTGGGGAAATTATAAGGGGATCCCTCAGTACTTAACCACCATCTAGCAGCTTCTGATTCAGAAATAACTATCCCCCTCCTACTTGAAGCTGCAACTCGGTAATACTCACCAATTGGTCAGCGGGTCGGTTTCCCCTCATCTAAGATATTTTTGCGTTATACCAATTCAGGGGGATGGCGCAATGATGAAAACAATCACAGTACTGCATCAATCTGGCATGCAACGTTATCTCGAACAAGTATGGTCATTACTTGTTGAGAGCTATGCACAAGTCAGTGGTGGTTTACATTATTCTTCCCCTCAAGATTTACTCGAAGATACTCAACGTTGGCGTCTAGTCATTCGTCATGGACGAGTCATTGCGGCTACTTTGTTTAAAGCCAAGAGGGGCTGGAAATTAGTCGCAATGGCGACTTGTCGCCGTCAAGGTCAGCGTGCTCGCCGTGCTCTTCAACGTTTAATTCATGCCGATTTATCACGCAGCTGGATGGAGCTGTCTGAGCGTGCCGAAGATTTTGTACTCAAGCACTGTGGTGGTCAGCACTATGTTATCCATGCCAGTTTGGCCGCCGAGTTACTGAATAAGCCGGTTCAAACTCAAGTGACGGATGGTTTTCATTATCAAAGACAGGTTGCTGGATTAATGAAAACAAAAGTGATTGTTGGCACCCCAATGCTTGGCTGTTGAGTCAAGTATTGATGCACACCATTCGTGAGCGGTATTGAACACGGCAATCTTCTTTCTTCTTTATATCGTTAACAAGGAGTCTCCTATGAGCGCACAACACTTCACTGATAAGCTGGGCCGGATGATTGAACAAGACAGCAGCTTAAATGAATCACAAAAGCTGCAATGGTTGACCAGAATCACCGAAATTAGACAGACCAAGATTAACATCTTGATCACTGGAGCAACCGGTTGTGGTAAATCTTCAACCATTAATGCCCTCTTTGCGACAGAAAAAGCCAAAGTTGGTCAAGGCGTTGATCCTGAAACCATGGATATTGCCAAGTTTGAGCTTGATAACCTAGTCCTGTTTGATAGCCCAGGACTGGGCGATGGTAAAGCGGCGGATCGTCGTCATTCGAAGAATATTATCGACAAGCTGAACGAGACCGATCAAAACGGCAATTTGCTGATTGATCTGGTGCTGGTGGTATTAGATGGCAGTAGTCGTGACTTAGGCACTTCATTTGAGCTTATCAATCAAGTGATCATCCCCAATTTAGGTGCTGATAAAAGCCGTCTGTTGGTAGCGATTAACCAAGCGGATATGGCGATGAAAGGCCGTCATTGGGATCATGAAACCAATCAGCCTGAGCCAGAATTGGTCAAGTTTCTGGCAGAAAAGGTCAGCTCAACGCGCCGACGTATATTTGAAGCGACGCAGGTCGAGGTGACGCCCATCTATTACGCCGCAGGTTATAAAGAGGGCAGCATCGAACAGCGGCCTTATAACATGAGTAAACTGCTATTGCACATTATCCAAAATGTGCAACAGGAAAAGCGGGCGGCTTTAATACAAGATATCAACCGTGAGAGCCAAATTTGGCAAGATGATGACGCGCTGTTGGACTATCAGCAAGAAATTAACCAAACCCTTTGGGAGTCGGTGTGCGCTGGTGCTGAAAAGGGCGCTGAAATTGGCGGAAAAATTGGCAACCTGTTTGGTAGTGCGGGTGAAAAAATTGGCAGCGGGGTTGGTGCCATTGTCGGTGGCGTTTGTGGCTTTATCCGCAGTTTTTTAAGTTAAATAATCATAGTTAGTGATCAATAAGTGCCGCCGTTACGGCACTTATTATTGGCCAATGAGGTGTCATATGAATCAATTAATGCAGCGTTTAGCTCAGGAGATTGAACAGCGTCAACTGCTACGACCACTGGATGTATTATTGGTTGGCGCAACTGGCTGTGGTAAAAGCAGCACGATTAATGCGTTAGCAGGCAAAAATTTAGCCAGAGTAGGGCGAGGGGTCGATCCGGAAACCCAGCAAGTGAGTGATTATTCATTGAGTCAATATTTACGTTTGCATGACTCTGCCGGGCTAGGGGATGGACGAGCAGCAGATTTACAGCACGCTAAAGCCATTTCACAACAGTTGCAGCAAACCTGCACCGCGGTGGGCGAGCCTAATCGTCATTATGCACTGATCGATATGGTGCTGGTGATCCTAGAAGGAGGCTTACGAGATTTAGGCACGAGTTTTCAGTTACTAGAAAGTGTGATTTTACCGCAAATTCAACCTGAAACGGGTGGTGGTGGTGATTAACCAAGCGGATATGGCGATGAAAGGCCGTCATTGGGATCGTATACTGGCTAAGCCTGAGCCTACGCTCGCGGCACAATTGGCGGAAAAATCCCAATCGGTTCAGCGCCGCATTCAACAGTCAACAGGGTTGAAGATCAGCAAGCCTGTTTGTTATAGCGCTGAATATGGCTATAACCTTGATCGGGTCATGAGTCATATTATTGCTCATTTGCCAACGGAAAGACGTAGTGAGCTAAAATAAAAGCCGCTATAAGTAAGTGAGCAATAATCACCTAGTACAGAAGTGGACCTCACCAATTGGCTGTACCATTTCTTGTTACCTTATTTGTTACTCTGTACCTACTTAACTTAATCAAACCGTAAAGGATTAAGGTTAATAACTTCACAGATCAACATCATATTCATCAACGCACTTAATTGATTATGCTAGATTAACGGATTCAAGCGGGTAATTTGTAAGAGGGCAATAATGCAGACCATTCATATCAATTTAATTTCTGACCAAATCACCCCAAACCTTATTCCAAGTTTTGCCGACCCTAACTGTAGCGGGGCGATTTTGGTCTTTGGTGATAGCACCTTAGACACCAAAGGTGACCGCTTAGAAGAGATCTATCAGCAGCGCGGCATACCCGTAGTATGGCGTAGCCATGGTAAAAGTAGCCACCACTTACCGACGTTAAAACAACAAGCACAAGACCTACTTAACTATCTCACTGAGCATCATATTGATAAACGTTGGGTGCTTAATGCTACCTGTGGCACGAAACCGATGTCACTGGCCATGACTTTAGCTTTTTATCAACACAACGCTAACTTGCCACAAGATGGCGAACAGGCCTTGATCCTTTATACCGATAGCCAAAATAAAGCCATTCCAATACTCAATGAAAATATAGATTTTCAGCTGCCTTATAAATCGGTGTTAACCCTTGAAGAACTCTTAGCGGCTAACGGTTTTTGGGTGACTGACAGTACCGATCAAGAAAATGATAGTGTCGTTCATGACCGTGCTGAGTTAACTCTGTTTTTAGGGCAACAATTCGCTGGCCCATGTCAGAATATGTTGGGGAGTTTACAGGCGATGGCGAGCACGGCTGCCAAAGACTTTCCGACCAATCAACAGCAACAGATGATGCAGGTACCCCGTGGTCCGTTTGTGCAAGTCTATAACAAGCTCGCTCAAGCTGGGCTGATCAACTGGCAAGAGGAAAGCAAACACATTCAATTTTGTTCTGAAGACGCTTGTCGGTATCTAGCCGGTTTATGGTTAGAAGAGCTGACCTATCTACAGGCTTTACAGTGTGGTTTTGAACAAGTCGCCATGAGTGTTGAAGGGGTGTGGGGCACAAAAATGGATCAACATCGCGCTTTAATGCAGGGGCGTTCAGATAAAGGCAAAAATAACGAGTTTGATCTACTTATTTGCCATAAAAATCAACTACTTATCATTGAATGTAAGGCTCGTTTTTGGGGCGCAGATGGTAAGCAGCAAGGGGTTTCTAATGATCAAGATACCCTGCATAAACTTGATACATTAGGTAAAAAACTGGGGGGATTATATGCCCGTAACTTGCTGATTAGCGCTTATGAAGTAAATACGTCGATGGTTAATCGAGCCAAAGATAATCGTATACAGGTGTGTGATCGCGTCAATGCGAACAAGATTAAACAGTGTTTGTATGAACTCAAGCAGGCAATGGATTAAATATGCGCTATTTAGTGACGCGACATCGCGGGGCGCGAGAATGGTGTCAGCAGCAGGGGTATCAAGTGGATCAACAATTGCTACATTTAATCCCTGACATTATTCAACCCGGTGACCTGGTGATTGGCATATTACCTATACTGATGGTGGCGCAAATCCAGCAAAACGGTGCTCGTTATCTGCATTTATCTCTCGATGTACCAGAAGCACTACGCGGCAAAGAGTTAGATAGCGCAACCATGACTCGCCTAGGTGCTAAATTGCAAGAGTTTCGTATTCAAGCAATCTAAACTGGCTGTCGCCTAGCTCGAACGGCTTGACCAATTGGTCAGGCCGTTTTTATTCGTTAGGGTCAATTATGCTGTCATGAATACACGAACCGAGGTAGTAACCATGACAAGCTTAGTTCTCGATATGCCTGATTTTAGTCTTTCCGTTCAGGATAGTGTGCTTCATATCGCTCATCCACAACAGCCATCACGCTTATTGCCGTTAGCAGAAATTGAGCGTGTGGTAGTAGGTAAAGGCATTGCAATCAGTACCGACTTACATCTAAAACTGTCAGAATTGGGCAAAGAGCTAGTCATCGTGGGTCATAAGCATAGTGCGATGATTTTCAACTCAGCCAGTGCGCCGAATAACTTACGCTTATTACAATATCGGGCGATCTGCCAAGAGTCTCTGCGCCAGCGTTTTGTATGGGCATTATTGTCTGCCAGGCGGCGCGGTCAAAACCGAGTGCTTAAGCAATTAGGTATGCCTTTGCTCGCCACCCCGACTTGCCCGCCGAATAATCTTATGCTTTATGAAGCAGAAATGAGCCGTAAGTATTGGCAGGCATGGGCGCAGTGTTTTCAGCTTGATGGTTTTATTGGCAGAGAGCGGCAACCTCCGAGCGACCCTATCAATGCTTTACTGTCGTTAACCGCAACCTTAGAAGACAGTACGTTGACCCCTCATCTACTGGCTGAAGGATTTGACCTTTGTTTGGGTTTTCACCATCGAACGGGTTATCGCCGATCCAGCCTAGTGCTGGATATCAAGGAACTCACTCGCTCAGATTTAGAGGCATGGTTGATCGCCTTGTGGCGGACTCAAAAACTAACCGCGCAAGATTTTGAGCAAACCGAATACGGCTGTCGCTTAACCCGAGCAGGGCAACAGCGCTTTTATCCGGCTTGGTTTGGTTGGCAAAAACAAAGAAAAACGGCATTGAGGCGGATGATAAGGTTATGTCGCCGTTATTTAGAGCGGGGGATGAGCCATGAATAAACCGTTATGGATCATCAGTTATGATATCAGCTGTCCTAAGCGTTTACGAAAAATGCACAAATACTGCAGCAAATACGCCTGGCCGTTACAAAAGTCAGTTTATCTCTTTGCTTTATCGCGAACGGAAAGAGAAAAAACCTGCCAACGTTTACTCAGTATGCTTGATCAACAGCAAGATAGGCTATTATGTCTGCCCTTTACCTTGTTAGAAGGCAGCTTTCATCAGGTGCCAGAGAGCCCCTTAATCTTGATCCACTCTGACCCGAGATTAACCGGCTTTGTTTACTAACCACCCGCCATGATGGACTAATCAAGGGCAGGTGAATATTGGCCTGAGTTAAGTGGCTTATTTTTTTGCTGTTAAATTTAATCTTAATTATCATCGCTAGTTAGCCACTTACTTTATTTTAATGGTATGGAAATTGCTTGTTTTCCCTTGCGAATTTTTGTTTAAAACGCTTGTTTAATGATAAACTTGCATCAATAAAAACAATCGGTTATAAATAGCTACTGTCCATCTGGACAACGCCCTGACTGAAGGGATTAAGACCACAGCTACCGGGAGCGCTCTCCCCTGAAGACCTCGTCCATCTGGACAACGCCCTGACTGAAGGGATTAAGACTCAAACGGCGCAAAACTGCAATCGGTCATGATCGGTCCATCTGGACAACGCCCTGACTGAAGGGATTAAGACGATATTCGGCGCAATGATGCGTGGGGACAATGAAGTCCATCTGGACAACGCCCTGACTGAAGGGATTAAGACCCTGGAGACGAAACTACCGTGTTCCTCTAGCTCTAGTCCATCTGGACAACGCCCTGACTGAAGGGATTAAGACTTACCATTGTCGTTCATGGCAGGGCAAATGTAGTGGTCCATCTGGACAACGCCCTGACTGAAGGGATTAAGACAATTACTGGGAGTTTCAATACTTACCCTGGCTTTGTCCATCTGGACAACGCCCTGACTGAAGGGATTAAGACCGAACCATAGCCACCACTCATAAACCCTTGTGCGGGTCCATCTGGACAACGCCCTGACTGAAGGGATTAAGACGAATATTAAAGAGGCTGCTAACGGATCCATTTGAGTCCATCTGGACAACGCCCTGATCAACCACTAACGCGAATAGAGCCAAAAAAGCAGAGTAAATTAACTCTGCTTTGCTTTTACTTTCAGATACCTTTTATGCATTTAAAGCTTTAAGTGAATATTCTCTGCTGGTAGTTTTAAACCCTTATATTCAAAGCGTGTTCGCCCATTATCTTCGCCTTTTGCTGTATTCACGGTCACTATTTGATAGTACTCAGCCAACCGCGGCCCTAGGGCATCTTTAATGGCTTGATTGGTTTCCTTTAATAAACGATCCCATAAGTTTTTATGGGTCGTAGTTAAGGCTTTGAGGTCGCGATCAGGCTCTGCCGAGTAAAGAGAATCTATTTTAGTATTACCTTGTAAAAGCCAATTATTACGTGTCGATTTTTTTGGTTTTGCGGCACTTTTTTGCTGCTCTCTCTCTATCATCTCCGCGACGGTATCATTGGCATATTCAAATAGTTCAGCTAATGAGTAGTTGTGATTAATAGTCACTTCGGGATGAAGCGCCGCTTTGAGATAATTTGCGAATCGCGTGTCGAGTTCAGGTATTTTCATCTCTAGTTTTGGCGGTTCAATACCTTCGCCAGGATAGGCTTTGCTGTCTTGGGCAAGCCAGCTATAAAAGGCGAAACAATCGGCTTTCAGCGCAATAGTGATGCCATCACAGCAAATACTCATGGTGGTGAAGTCTAGTTCAACGGTAGCACTTTCGGTGCTAAGTAAGTTTGCCCTGTTAATGCGCGCTACCGTATCGGTGTAACTTAAACTCGGCTCATTAATTAAGCTCGTGGGCATCTCTTCACGCATTAACACCAGCGGGATTTTCGCCAGCATCACTTGTGCTTTACTTAAATCATGTTGAGATATTTTATCTCGATCGGCGCGCATCACGGTGTTTGGCGTCGGGTAGTAGAAGTCAGGTATTGATTCGTAAGGCTCACTGACCAAAACATGACTTAAGCTATCTTCTGGTCGGCCAAATAGGCTCATGGCATAACCAAGTGCAAAGCCCATTGTTTTTCGACCACCAGCCAGTGACGCATGAATAATGATGTTTGGGTCTTGAGTGAGTTGGCGAACGTGATCGGTGATAAAGTCGGTGATGATCTCCTGATCACGCTCACTTTTTATATCATTAAGTAGTGCGCCATCGTCACCTTCAGGGACTTTGATGTCTTCTGGAGTGAAACGAATATTCGGTAACTGATAATCTTTGATCAGTTGCTCTAATGGGCTATCTGGACCGAGTAAGTTAGCAATTAAACGTTGACGGCCATCTTGTGTGGTGATCACTTCAATGCGTTGTGGCACTTTTGTTGGATCTTGGCGATAAATCCCGAATAAGGTTTCGGTGATAATTTGCGGTGTCATGCCAGACACGGCAAGTAGTACATGTTGTTTTGGTTCTTGATGCTGTTCTTGCCTATTTTGTTGACTCTGATTCATCACTTGAAATCCTATTTGACATTTTGTGGCTGCTAACAAAGTATGAGGCTCTATGAGTTCTTTAATTTTCTCACCATTTGGTCGCAGATAGGCTGAGCGGCAAGCTCAAGCATTAACCTTTACGTGATACCGCTAGGCAATCAGCTGATATTGCCCCAAGCCAAAGGTGGTTTTACCTCCTATGTGAAGCCTTTCGCCAATTTGTAACCAAAAAAGAGCAGGGGCGATGTCGCCTTGATAGCAGAGCTGACCAACCAAACCTCCAAACGGTAAGTGCTCTTTTTGCCGAACTGAATATCGCTGCCAATCTTCCACCCGCAAACAGGCTCCTTGAGTTTGATGATCGCCTAAGTTCGGTAGTGCCTGTTGTAGTAATGTGCGCCAGTGAGGGTGGTCATCCACCCAAAAATGCGTCAATAGACTCCAGCGGCGGGCAATTTGCTCAAGCAAAAATGACAAGGGTAGGGGCCCTTTCTTCACTATTTGCCCTTGGTATTTGATGCGCAGCGGGCTTTCTAACTGCAGCGCTACCTCATGCCATAGGGTGAGCGGCTTGGCACTTAACCAGTCAGCCAATACGCCATGATGCAAACCAGGCTGCAACCCTTGCGGTGTTACGGTGGCTACACTGTGAATGCTAACCTCAAGGCGTTCAAAACCAAGGCCACAGCACGGCGTTTTACTTAAGTGGGCAATCAGATGTTCGGCGGCTTGAGTGGCTGCGCCCAGCAAAATGACATCGAAGGTGATTAACTCGCCGGCTTGCCACTGTTCTTGTCGATTGCCATCGGTTCTTATCACATAAGGTTTAGGCTGTTGACCTTCGTGTTCACCATAGAGTAGCTGATAAAGGGGGGGGCTCCCCTTTATCATATGTCCTAACCAACCATGCCATAACGAACCTTTGAACGCGGGTAGGCGCCCCCTTTGCTGTAGCTGTAAGAAAAACCGCAACTGCAAGTAAGGAAATCGCTGCGCTAAAGCATGAATATCAGACAGTTGCATTACTTCAGTTCCTCCGTACCGTTAAAGCGCATTTGTAATTGAATAAGCCGTTGTTTGCGTTGGGTGTATTTTTCTTTGGCTTTTTTACTCAATTCTTTTGATTTTATTGTGGTATCAAAATACCCACTGAAGTTCATCTGCAGCACGAAAGTCAAAATTTGCTGCCATTCATTGAGACTGACTTGTTGATCAGTAATGACCATATCTAACATGCGGTCTATCTCACCACCCGCACCTTCACGTTGGTTAATCGCATCTTGCGTGGTTTGGCCTTTGTAAGGCTCTAAACGTTGTTGTAAACGTAAGCAGACTTGGAAAGGCTCTGATGCGGAATCCAACAAAGCTTGCTGTTTAGCTTGCGCTTGCGCTTGTTGCATGTGCTGTAGGCTCTCTTTTTCGAATTGAGACAATTCATCTTGTGGCAGGGCTTGCAGCAATGCAGCTAAACGGCCTTGACCGATCGGCGTTACCGGGTTAGTTAACGACTCACTCCGATTGAGTGTTTCCCCATTTTGTTGCCATGCTGGTAACAGGGATTTAATGCGACCTTGTTGCGAGCCAGTGTACGACATTGCATCGCTGGGCTTACCCCAATTTAATGGCATGTAGGTGAGGTTTTTACCTTCGTTATCCTGTTTGTCACCAAAGGCCAGTAAATGGCGCACTTGTGGGCTGTCTTGCCATTTTGTGGCTGAAGGGTATACCTGATTCATATGCTCAACAAACAGGCTACGCAGGCTTTCGACAGTATGGTGGCTCTCAAGACCCCGAGTACGCGCTAAACGGGCCGTTAGTTGCACTGCGCCAGCACCCAATGATTTACCATGCCCCAAACCATGACAGAAATGCGCAATATCGTGCTCATTGCGTGTTGGGGTAATGGCCCAAAGCAGTGCCCCGAGTTCTACTGGTTTTAGGTTATGAAACACAATGCGCCCTGTGAAGCGGCTGCCCGGCTGCATCAACTCTAGCCTGCTTCGTACATTGGTTTCGTTTTGTGAATCAGCAGGAAGATGTGCGTTGAACGCGTTTTGAGCAGGATAGCGTTTCCAGCCAGCAATTTTACTGCCTGTTGTATAGCCTTTTAACTCACTGACCTGATCGTGTTGCTGGCTTTGCTCCAGATACGCATTTAGGTAACTGGCTCTCGGTTGCCTCAAAATCACCGGCGTTGATGTGGCTGTGCCCTTATTTTCTTGGCACAGTGCATCGCCAATGGCGACGCGGCTTTTTAATGAGAAGCCGGAGTGCGATAAGGTGCCAAACATCAGCCCCGGCAGGTCAAAAATGCTGGCGCTATTGAGGGCTTTTTGTTGCTGCAAGAGTAAATCACCCACACTCTTTTCGTATGGCATGCGCGGCATTTTTGCCAATCCCATGGCCAGTATTTTCCCGCTTTGCTTATGCTTGCGCACAAAAAGTGGGATCCCCATGCTTGGGTAGGCACTGTGTTTGAGGTAGTTCACTAATTGTTCATTGTGAGCGGCAAACATACGGCTAATGCGTAAGGTGTCTTCTTTCGAGTCCCAACGCTGGCTTTCGTTTTCTGCACAGTAGAACAGGTAGT
Source organism: Vibrio cidicii (assembly GCF_009763805.1). NCBI lineage: Bacteria > Pseudomonadati > Pseudomonadota > Gammaproteobacteria > Vibrionales > Vibrionaceae > Vibrio > Vibrio cidicii. The sequence continues at coordinate 636,719 of NZ_CP046804.1, forward strand.
GAAAGTTCAGGCGCTCATTTTGATACTTTTTGTAACTTGGGCGATCGCCAACAAAAACCGGGTAACCTTCTAGCTCTGCGGTGCGTTCTAATTTGGCGCAGGCCACGGTAACCGGTTTGCCTTTCATTCCTGTTAATGTGCGCTCACTTAGGCTAAATGGCAGTGTATGTGCAGGCCAGTTTTTCTGGAATGTTTGGTATTTTTCTAATGCGCTAGATTTACTATCATTAGATTTACTATCACTAGATTTACTATTATTGGGGATTTTTACTTTGGTAAAGCATTCAATATCATCACTAAAGAGTACGGTATGTTGACAAGGGGTGAACAGCCACGCCTTGCTTTCGGCACGGTATTTTAGCCAGCCGGCTTGCAGTTCAGAGTTTTTTAGCGTTTTACTGTAGGGCGTGTCAGCGTTAGAGATATCACGAAACGAAAATTGAGTATTGTCGGCTTCGCTAAACTTGGCAAAACTGGCAATTTCTAAAACGTTACGCAGCATTCCTTTGAGGCTGCTGCCAGGGATAATCGGATTACCTTGTGGATCACGAGTCCAGTGGACATCGGTCGGTTGATGTTCATTCGTGCGATCACTGCCAGCGCCCACCAAAAGTGGGGTCAGGTTAGTCAATTCGAATTCGATAATGCCATCAACACCGTCTTGCAGCGGATGATCATGACTCACCTGATGTGCCCAGTCAGGTGAGTAAACCCACTGTGATAACGGAACAAAGTGATAAGGGGCATGAACCTGGGTCATAATTTGTCTCCTTGTGCAAAGCCGACGAAACTGCTGCACCAGCGGCTGCCACAAGCCTTCTGTTGCGGCGGTTTGTCCTTGCTGCCACCACAGACGGTAGACGAGCTCTCGGCCTTGGGAGTGTGGCAGATCTTGGCGTAGTACCAGACGCTGCTCACGGTAAGCTTGAGTGAGTGTGCTGTTGCCATGACTATTGTTATTACAGTCAAGGCTATTCAAGACGGTGATCCGATAGGTTGTGCCGTACTCGTGCTGAATATGCAGGCTGTTTCCATTTTTATGCCATTGGCCTTCTAGCAGATCTACTGCGTGGGTTGGTAAGCCCAGAGCTAATTGGCTGGCGGTTTGATACCAACCTTCAGCCTGCTGCCATTGTGCCAATAAGGCGCTTAATTCTTCACGTTGGCCACGGCGACTTTCAATTTGCAGATGCCCGCTGATGAGCGTAGGCAGTTGGCAGCCGATAACTTCCGGTTGCTGTTGACTGCATTGCGCTAGCAAATTATAGGTTTTCAATGAGGATGCTGCTTGCATGTATATTTACTCCTTGCCGCTGCCAGTTAACTGCGCAAAGTCGATGTCCCAAGGTTGATGCGGCTGATGCATTACCAGAGATAGGCCTCGTCCACTGGCTGCGCCAAGTGGTAATAAGCCTTCTTTGAGATCGTTGAGCGTTTCCTCGAAGGCTTGTTGTACCTGAGGCGATAAGCGTTCACCAGGCAGAACGTGTAATGTTAGCGTTATTTCCGGTTGCCATAAAATCTCTTCACTAAATAGTCGGCCTTGACGAACCCCACCGGTAAAGCGATCAATGCTGGTATGCGTGCGATGCAGAGTGACCGGTTGAGAAATTACGCAGTCGTCGACAATGAGCCTGCCAGCCATTGGCGCGTCGCTATCTTCACTACCAAATAATTCAGCCAGTGCTGCTGGGCGGCTTTCCCAACTCTTGCTATCGGTTTCGGTAAGCTTCTCGGCAAAGTCACCGTTAAGTCGGCGCAAGTGGTATGCGGTACGGTGCGCGAGAATGCCTTTAATGCTGCTACCACAGAGCACCGCTTGAGGTTTATCGCACCAGGTGGCGTGCTGGTTTTGCCATTGAACGGCACTTTCCGTGAACGTGAAAGTGTCCGTATGTTCCGTGCTATCATTCCCGACTGGGCGAGCGCCACTTCCCGTCCGCCAGCCGCCGAGTGCCGTCACGCCGAGGTGAGCAAAAGGTACGGTATCTGCAGGTGACAACGCTTGACCTTGCGGTAAAGTATCGCGCTGGGCAAAACGCAGCATTTGTGCGCCCGCCTGTGGCTGGCCTTGCAATGTTAGTGGCGTGATCTCACTGCTGACTAAGCCTAATTTGCCTAACCCATTGCGGGTTGATGCGCCAAGTGCAAAGGCCGGATCGGCTAACAGCGCCAGTAATGCATGCCACTGTGCTTCACGCTCGGGTGACTCATCACATTGCATCCAACGAATATCGACGACAAAACGTAATCCGCGCGGCAGTAATACGGTATCAAATTTTCCTTTGTCCGCGGCACAGCCTCTATCGTTGAGCCGGACCCGTTCACGGTGTAACGGGTTGGTTTGGTATAAACGGCTGAGTAGTGGGTCTTGATGAATTTCTTCTTCTGTCATCAAACCTTGAACCGGTTTACCTTGGCTGTTCACTAACAAGCCGTGATGTACCGAAAGCTGTGCGGATACATTATCGGTAGTGCCAAACCAGTAATCGGCAATGGGTTGACCGAGCGTGGGTGATATGCCCAACTGTTGTGTGGCTTTTTGACGCCATACGCCGACGAAGCTGGTGGCAGGAATATAGGGCAGACCGTTGGCATCACGCACTAATTGTTGATCAAATCCGGTATCGCGGTCACCAGAATGGATAGCAAGCGGTGAGCGGGTTTCAAAAAGTAGTCTGGCTAACCAAAGACGTTTCATTGTTCGGCCTCCTGCTGGTTGTCTGCATGATGAGTAGTACTATTGGCCATATATTTTTTACGGTAGGCGCGCAGACCTTCATCGGTTGATAGGTCGTAACGGCATAACTCTTCAAGCAGTAAACGCAGATCATCAAGATCCAGTTGGTGATGCGTTACGGCCGCATCAAACTGTTGTGCAAAGGTGACTAATTGATCACCTTCTGGCCATTCGATACCCCAACCGCTCGGATCGTTGGTAGTTTTACAGATGGCACTTTCTGACTCAAAGGCTGCACGTCGCCAATTGAGGATGCCGTGGTGTTGGACTCGGTCGGCATGCGATGAGCGAGCAAGATCGGCTAAACGACGCCACTGGCTGCTGCTAGGTCCAGCCTGATAAGCCGGTGGTGTGCGGTGATAGCGGCGCAGGCTTTGGTATGCATCGGCAATGAGGTGGTGCATGGCTTGGCAACGCCTTTTGCGCACATCAGTGCGAGTTTGTTTTGCCCGCTTACTTTGTACCCATGCCAGCAAGGGGCTCGCGGTAGCGTGGTCGGCCTTCGTTTCATGTCGCGCGGTCGGCTGTGGCAATGTTACGGCCAACGGGGTAAACAATTCGCTAGCACCGGTCCCCGGTTTTTCCTGCTCTGCCCATGCAGGGTTAATCATGACCCAGCCTAAGCCTTGCTCTCTGGCGAAGCCACAACCTTGCTCGGTTAAAGCGTGTAGAGCCAGCTCTGTTGGCGCATCTTGTAACTGATAAGTCAGAACGCTACCGGCTGCAATTAACAGTTGTTCGCTATTTAATCCGCCTCGTGCGCGGTTAAAGCGGCGGACACGGCGGCTACGAATAAAGGTGCGAGTTGGGTCGAGATCGCCACACAGCTCTGGGTGTAAATCTTGCGCACTTGGGGTGAGGGTAGGTTGGCCAAAGGCATCTAGACAAGCCATATCACTTAAACACCAGATCACCAACTCGTTACCGCGAACCGCCGCTGGTTGAGGCTGTGTTTGTGGTTGATACAAGCTCAGACTGACTTTACCAAACTCACTGTTTCGTGAGCGGCCTAAAACGAACTCTCCGTGTAGAGTGTGTTGGAGTAGTATCGCAAGCGCAGGATCTGCGCAATCTACCCAGCCGGCAAATGTTTGTTCAGCCTGAATGAAGGCATATTGAAACAGTTGCCCTTCTTTAGCGCGCTGAGTTTCACTGTCAAGTGCCGTGCGGGCGGTAAGGCCGGTGCGGATATCCGCAGCGTACTGCAAGGTACGCGCCGAAGAGATAAAACCTTGGCGGATTTGCTGATATTGCGTTAATTCATCACGCGCAAAGCGGCGAGCCGCATGGTTGCTCAGATCATTTTTCTCCCCTTTTGGGGTATGCCAACTGGCGGGGGCCGGTAGGGCAATTTCACCGTATTGTGGGTTATCAGAGTCGGTTACCACAGGGTAGGCGGGGGAAAAACGGCATTCACCGGAGTGAAACAAGGTAAACGCGTCTTCTGTGCTCAGTTGTGGATACAGTTTACTGGCCACCGCACCGAGTAAGGCACTACCCGGAATATGATCTAACGTTTGGTGCTGTGTGGTTGCAGAGCTGCGGCTAATGATCACAGGTTCGAGCGTGGTTAAGGTGTAAAAAATACGCATCAGTTATTGCTCCTCTACCGTCACAATCACATCACCAAAGCCACGACGGCGTTTTCCACCAACAGATGTAATCAGCGGAAGCACGCGGGAGAGCCAATGAGCAAACTGCTGCTGTATTTCTGTCGAGGTGGTATTGAGCTCAAGATGAGCATGCAGCACTAACGGCACGACGGTTTCCATTGCTCGCAATGACCCTTCTTTGGCCGCACCGGTATGGCTATCAATGGCGGTGGCGTGGCGCACTAAATAAAGGTGCGTTTTATCTTTGGGATTGGCGTTGAAATAGGCAATTTCGGCAGGGCTTAATGTGGCACTGCTTATACGTAGTGCCCCTTGCGCTTGGGCGTGCACACCTTCACAACCAAACAGTTGCGTTAAGGTGTGATGATCGGCGCCGTCAAGCCATTGCAGCTCAATCGCGTCATGAAAGGCTTGGCGCAATAACCCTTTGATACTTTTTCCACTGAGCACCGGCAGAGCATGCTGGTCTTTTAAGACCAAACTGTCAGCGTAGGCACCGCCTTCACGGCCGGTGCCTAAATGCCATTCACTGCGCAGATCAAATGTGAGGTAAAAATGCAGCGAACTCATTGGCAACCCTCCTGCTCTGGCATGAAGTGTTCATAAACCAGCAAATCGACAATCCAGCTGTGATATTGCTTTTCACCGTTATCATCGGTATGAGCCCAGAACCAGTTTGGCTCTGCGCGCTGCGCTACAGGCATTAATGACACTAAGTGTTTATCCCACTCGGTGCGCTGATCCGGTGTGAGTTGGCTCAAGGCGCGATCATAGATCCACATGGCTTCATCACTATTATCGCGACTTAGCTCAGTGGCCATTTGCCGGAATTTGTTGATAGACAACGGCAGTGGCGCGTTACCCTTCACTTTTGGGCTCAGGAAACTGGCGCATACGCTCAAGTTCAATGAATGATGGGCCTTTTAAACTGGAGTTAAGTTGATCGTCTTTTTCAGGGATCAGATAACCAGGCAGCGCCCCTTGCAGCGGCTTACCTTGCCAGAACCATTGCTGAGATTGTGCTCGTAACACGCGAATATCTTCAGCCAGTGCTTTGCTGATGCGATAAAAACTTAATGCAGCCGGAAGAGCAGACGGCGTAGCTTTGGTTACAGTTTTAGCTTCACTGCACAAACCTTCCACTAAGTGATGACACAGCATGAAAGGGTGATTGGCTTTGTGATACAAAATGCCACCACTGGCGGTCAGGTAGGGCAGTAAATCTGCACTGCCTTTAAGATAGCGAGTATGTAAGTCTTTGAGCTGCTCTGCAGAATGCGTCTGGAAAGCGCGGCAAAAACGCGTGGCATAACCTAAGGCCAAATCTGCTCGGCACAGTAGCGTAATATCATCACCACCGAGCACCAATGGCCGCATAGCGAGGTATGTGATCGGTGTATTTTCCTGCTGCTTTAGCTGGGTTTGATAAAGCCATTGCGTGACTTCTGCCGCGGCAAGCTCTGTGGCCTTAGCTAATGCATCTGAAAATTGGCGAAATGCGGTGGAAAACACATCATCAGGCTGATTTTCAAGAGCCTTACGCAGAGCTCTTAGCTGTTTACCAAGGCCGTTGCCATCAATATGAATCAGCGCTAGATCGCGCAAGTCGGTATCATCTGCTTGTTCGGTTTGCGCATTGTAAAAATTGTTGCTATCGAGAGGGAACTGCAGACTTGCCGGCAGATCGATATTGGAACTGAATTTTTTTAGTAGCAGTGATTCGCGTAATCCGAGAAAGCGATAGCACTGACGATGTAATTCAGTATCAAGATCTATCTGTTGTTCGCCTTCGTTAGCTTGCGGGCCTATTTCGCGCCGTGCTACTGCAGAAATAGGCACAGCCGCTAACCCAGTACGTGGTGAAGCAACACAAGGTGCGGTACTGAGCGGATAGTGAGGCCGTGGTAAATTTCGTGCCGCTGCTAACGCCGTATGTCCTTGTTGCAAGGCTTGTTGAAGTGAAGTGTTTTCACATAAGGCATCACAAAACGTTAGGCCAGGAAACAGTTGTTGAACTGTCAGTGTCCAGGTACCACGCAGTTGTACCAACGGGTCTTTACTCTTACTCCAAGCATAAAACGCGCCGCCTTTACAGCGTACAAAACCAATTTGATGATCATGTTGTTTGGTGTGTGGTGTAAGCAGGTCGGTATCGAGTTGGCATTGTGCAATAACGTTAGCCAGTACGGAAGATGGGTGATTATCAATCATACGATCTAACCGTTCACTGGCTGAGATGACATCTTTTAGCTTGCCTGATTGAAACAGATAAGACTGTATCGATTTGGCTTCAAATAGATAAACAAACATACGGTGTTCCCTTTTGTTTAAGCAAAAGAAGGTAAATGTATTTACCGTAATGACGCAGAGATCAAAGACTTATAATGCCATGAAGTAATAATCATGTAGGTGCAGTGCACCAAATATCTAGAGTTTAAAGGGCAAAAGTGTAAGCTCGATCACTTAAGGTACTAACGAATGGGATCAAGCGTTAGTACCTTAAGTGAAATGCTAGTTGTTAATCACCCTTTCACTGGAAATACATACCATTGTTTCGCTAGTGCGTTGGTAAGGCGGCGCTCTCTAAATTATTGACCATGCTCCAACCAGCGGATTCTAAGATGGCGACTGAAATTGCAGGTGCAACAAGTTGTCCGACAAATGGAACAAATTTGCTGATCTCTTTCGTTAGCACACGTATTGGCTGTTTGAGGATCGTGCTTTTTAAGGCTGCAATTGCCAAACCTTTCGCAACTTCCTCGCTTATATTTCGCCCCATAACACTGGCAAGGCTCATGCACATGGAAGTCATTGCAGTGATATCCGCAGCGATACCTAGTCCCGAAACGGGAATTAAGTTACCGGCGGCTGCGGCTGCGGCGTGACTATGAATAATCACATGACAGCGCTCGTTGAGTTGTTCGTTCATGATAACCTCCTCGGTTTTCGCGTTTGGATAGGTGAGGTTTTTTAATCTTTGTTGCTGATGTCTTTCTATGATGAGGAGTATATCGTCAAGAATAGACAGGTGAGTTTTGACCAATTGGTACGAAGTGGCATCAATTAATACTTGAATATAGAAGTGGACCTCGATGGTTGGACACATAAGCTAATTTCTTAAGTGGTTGACCCAGCTCATGCTGCGTATCTTTGCCTACCGAAGTAGGCCTCCTCAGGAGTGAGGTTATTGAGTCCTTGATGGTTACGCTCTTCATTATAAAACACCATGTAGTTACCGATTTCAAGCTCGGCTTCACGGGGCGAGGTATAAGCCTTTAAGTAAACCTCCTCATATTTCAGGCTTCGCCATACTCGCTCAATGAAAACATTGTCAACCCAACGGCCTTTCCCATCCATGCTTATACGTACGTTATGCTCAATTAATGTCTGTGTGAACTCTGTGCTGGTAAACTGGCTGCCTTGATCTGAGTTAAAGATATCAGGTGTGCATTGGCTCCTTGATGTCAGCATGAACGAAGATGCTTGCCAGATTTATAAAGACCACGGTTCGGAGAATTTCTCTTGCCTGCGTCACATGAGTCTAAATATGCTGAGAGCAGAACCTACAAAGCTGAGCATAGTCCCCTCTGGCAGGATAGTTGGAAAACGCCGATGATGAACACGTCAATGTTAGAGGCCGTATAAAAAGCGGGCAGAGTCAGCCGATTAAAAGCTAGGCACTCATGCGGTTGCCTGGTATGAGAAAGTTAAAACTATCCCTGAAATATGGAAAATGGTTTGGAAAAAATCATTATAAAATATAATAAATAAAGGTATTAAAAACTGATGAGGTCTATATGAAGGGTATGTTTTTTTCTCTATTGGCTTTTGCTTTTCCGATAAATGCATATGTCCATCTAGTGCAAGATGGTAAAGAGTATTTAGAACTCAAAGCCACTGAATCTTATGTGTTGGGCGGGAATGATACCGCCATTGCCGCTTCAGATTTGAATATTGAGCGTATTAAGAAGTCGGCAGCAGAGTTTGTGGGATCTCACGTTGAAACCAAGCTAGTCGTCTCAGACAGCAAAATTAAAGAGCAAACGATTGATATTGTCAGTATTGGTTATGTGGAAATTCTGCGCGTTGACAATAAGAAAACACTTAACAACAAAGGCGAGATTGTTCTAACCACACATGCTGATGTGAGGGTGTCTAAAAAATCCATTCAGGACGGAATAAATAAACTCAGATCAAACCCTGAGATGATGAGAAGGCTGAAGTCTCTCGAAGAGAAAAATGCCGCGTTAACGCAGCAGTTATTAGATGTATCTAAGTTAATCAGTGGCGGCGAAAGTTCACGTTCGGATTTGATTAAACAGCGCGAAGAAATTATACGTTCCTTACAAAAGGCACAGTCAGACGCTAAATTTATCTTCCAAGAAGGGGCACTGTTTCAGATTGCAGCTTTAGACAATAGAGAATTAGAAAACGACAAGCAAGATTTAGATGAACGACTCTTTGAGAGTCTTGCAAGAAATACGTCCATTCACATTGGTAAGCCAAGAATCACCAAAGATGAAAATTACAAATTTGGAAACCGATACAATGTCAAAGTTAAGGTGAAATGGAAAGTTGATTATGAACCTTACTCTAAGGTGTTAAAAGAACATTTCGGGGAAGACTATGTATTCTTAAAAGGCGGCGGGTTTAATGTAGAGGGGATAAAGGGAATTCGAGTTAAATCAGGCTCAAGTTTTGATAAATTCCATGCGAAAGAATTGTTTGATCACTTATCTAATAAGTGTGCTGTTCTGGTTGTTGACCTTGGCGTAAGTGAAGTCATTAAAACACCATTCACACCAGAACGTTTGGAGAAAAAGGCAGGGGTTATTCCTATTTCTTATTCTTCTAGCGATGATTTTACCCTCAAGGTAGATTCAGATATGTATGGAAAGGGCGATGATTGGAATGAATTAAACCATGTTTCGATTAACATTGCCGAGGAAGACCTAAAGAAAGTCACGAACGTTGAGGCAAGAATTGAAATCTGGGATAAAGAGAGCGTGCCAGATTATGCGAAACATCTAGGATTGTTCCGTCGATAAGGGTAAAGGCGATGATAAATTTGATTCTAACAGCGGCAATTTACAGCGCCACAGCTTGCGCCCCGAACACAGGTGTGGAAAGTTATGACGCAACGGTTGCGACAGCACTGGCGAAAGGGGCGGTATCCCAACGCTTGGGGAGCGTTATTTCAGCTAAGACAACATATACCAAATCAACAAGTGAGAACGGCGATACCGTCGATGATAGTGACGAGATCACAGAAACGATTCAAGTTGAAAGCAATCATCAATTCGGGAGTGTTTCGATAAAACAATCTGGCTATACAGTTGTTCAAGGAGAGAATCAATATTGTGTTGAACTAGAAATAAATGAATTTTAGCGCTTTGGAAAATCATTTTGTGTGGCACACTTAGAGAGTGTAATAAGTAATCAAACTCTTTGGAGAAAAATTATGAATAAGATGTTACTACCAGTAGTGATGGGTGCAATTCTGCTTGCTGGCTGCACGAGCGCCCCAAAGCAAGATAATTACGAATCACAATTAAAAGCGCATAATGAAAAAGTGGAACGCGAACAGGAAAAAGCGGTGCAAATGGTAGAGCTGTTGCCTGAGTGGGTAATGAATCCACCAAAAAATAGCAATTTGGGTGTTTATGGTGTTGGTGTTGGTGAAAGCAAAAACTTGGGCAATGCTCTAAAAAAAGCAGAACTAAATGCTCAATTTGAGCTTGCCAAAGCGTTTGGTCAGGAAATCAATGGTAATCAACAAAGCTATACTAAAGATACAGGCAATAACGCCGATGAGCAATTTACCCAACTCATTGATAGCATTGTAGACTCAGTACCATTGCAAGGGTATGAGTCTATTGAAAAAGAAGTTAAAGTTGTCGATGGAAAATACATTGCTTACAACTTAATGTACCTCAGCTTTGAAAAGTTCGAGAAGTCACTGGAAAAAGAGAAGGAAAAATCGGTTTCTGATGAGGCAAAAGAAGCATTTGCTGAGTTAGAGAAGCGATTAAATGAAAGGGAGTTACATCAATGATTATTGAAATTGCATATATTCCTGTGGTGGCATGAATATAGATTATGAAAAACTTACAGTCATAGGTGGCGATTCAAAATTAAAGAGTGGCTAATCGAATGTAAATTATAGTCATTTTTATATATGTTAAATTAAATGGATTGTTTGAGGGGATTTATGGACGGACTTTTCGTAATTATATTACTAGCAATGCTATTTAGCATATTTGCCTTGTTTTCGCCAAGCATTAGTGCATGGTGTAATAAAATGCTTAATAAAGGAAAGAGAAAAGATAAGTCAATGAAGTAAAATCAAGTGGAGTAATTTTTTCATTAAAAGCCCCGTAAATACGAGGCTTTATTTTAATTGTCACTTGGCGATGAATTGGTATTGTTTCCCTTCCGTGTAAATAGCAGGGACAATGTGTCTATAATCGGTATAGGTTTTATTTCCGTGTTTGATACTAGGGAAAGACGGCACATATAGATAAAATCCGCTTGGCAAGTGGGAAGTATATTCTTTATAGAATTTTTCTAGGTCAACATCGACTCCCGCGTCTACCGAGAATATTAATGGATTTAGGTTTTCGAGAGTGTCCTGAATTCTGTGTAACTGTCTAGACTTAAGCCTTAAAGACTAAGGATGGACAATATGGATAAGAAAGCACTCGAAGCTTTTGCTCGTGAAGCAGCAAAGTCAATTAAGACAGAATCTGATCTTGATGACTTCCGAAAAATGTTAACCAAGGTGACCGTTGAAACGGCGTTAAACGCTGAACTCGATGAGCACCTTGGATATCAAAAACACCAATCTAGAACCAGCTCCAACTCCCGCAATGGTTACTCGGGTAAGTCAATCATCACCGATGATGGAGAGGTCGATATCGACGTCCCTCGCGACCGTGAAGCCAGCTTTGAACCTCAACTCGTCCGCAAGCACCAAACTCGATTCCAATCCATGGACGACAAGATATTGAGCCTATACGCGAAAGGCATGACCACACGTGAAATCGTCGCAACGTTCAAGGAAATGTATGATGCTGATGTCTCACCAACGCTGATATCGAAAGTAACCGACTCGGTGCTTGAGCAAGTGATTGAATGGCAGTCGCGACCTCTCGACGAAATTTACCCTATCGTTTATCTCGATTGCATCGTGGTTAAGGTGCGTCAAGACAAGCAAGTCATCAACAAAGCGGTCTATCTTGCGTTAGGCGTCAACATGGAAGGCCAAAAAGAACTGCTCGGTATGTGGCTCTCTGAAACAGAAGGTGCCAAGTTTCTGGCTTAACGTGCTGACTGAACTTCAAAACCGTGGGGTAAAAGACATCCTTATCGCTTGCGTTGACGGACTAAAAGGCTTTCCTGACGCCATCAACACTGCGTTCCCAGAGACGCAAATACAGCTCTGTATCGTCCACATGGTGCGAAACTCGGTCAAGTACGTCCCTTGGAAAGACTATAAAGCGGTGACGACTGACCTGAAGAAAATCTACCAATCAGCCACAGAAGATGAGGCTCTGCTGGCTCTAGCGCAGTTCTCTGACCGATGGGATAGTAAGTATCCTCAAATCAGTCGCTCTTGGACGGCGCATTGGGACAACCTCAACCCCCTGTTTAACTACCCAGAGGATATTCGCCGAGCCATTTACACGACTAACGCCATTGAATCCCTCAACAGCGTTATTAGAAAAGCGATTAAGAAGCGCAAGCTCTTCCCAACGGATGAATCAGCTAGAAAGGTGATCTACCTGGCTATCCGAGATGCTTCCAAGAAATGGACGATGCCGATCAGAAACTGGCGACAAGCTCTAAACCGCTTTATGATTATGTTCGAAGACCGACTCACTCAATACATGTAACCCCGACAGTTACACAGAATTATTTACAGGGTCAGGTTTTCGGCAAGAGTTTCACTTGGTGATAGGTTTTTTGTGTCCATTCATATGTATAGAATTCGCCCATCTCGCCTTTTAGGGAAAAGCTTCTAATCGTCAGAAAATTATTTGTATTTTCATTTACCTCAGAAAGCACTAAACCATATACATTGTACGAACCGCTTTGGTCTGTCAACATGTACACAGAAAATTGGTTAGGTAGTTTTTCTTTTTTTACACTACCAAAAGAGGCCATCGTCAACTTAGCGGCGTTATCTAATGTTGAAACAATGTGCTGTTGAGCGCTTTGTGGGGAGCTGAAATTTTCTTTTGGAAGCTCAATCATCAACCTTTCTTGGGATGCAAGATGATCACTGGCTGCCATATTTGCAAGGCCACCCCCTGCGATATCAATGATGCCTGTAAAGTTTCCGGTCAGAATGGCAAAACTGCCGCTCAGCAGCGCCATATTACCGCCTCTTTTTTCACGCATTTTCGTTTTGGCTTCATCAATTTCATCATTTTTGAAGTCTCTTAATGGACTTTCTGTTGAGTACATAGGGCGTGTCAGAATCGTTTGGCTAGCCATGTTATAAGCATCACTGTATTGAGCCTGATAAGGTTGATACTCGATTTTGACATTTTCTTGATAAGATGCACAGCCCAAGAAGCTAATTGATGAAAAAATAAGAGTACTTAATTTCAAGGTGTTCATTAAATATCCTCAGTTTATATTGTTCTCTTAGTAAGGTTTGTATTATTGCAAACAAAATTAAAAAAATAAACGATCTATTTCACAATTAAATAAAACAAGAAGTTAATAGACTTTTAAATTATCTTTCTATAGAAAGATAGCTACTGATTTTAATTAGATTTCTAGGATGGATTTTCAATGACTGAAATACCATATTAACTATTATGATTACCTTAAAGTAGGCAAGTTTGATGTTATGTTTTACTGAAAAAATAAGATGATATTTCTATAGCGTGGATTGCAGATTTGCATGATGCCCAGGGCGGCATCACACTTCGCTCGCTTCTTAATCAAGCTGTATTCGAGCTCAAAATCTAAGTCGAATTTCCCGAAAACAGCCGAGAAAACACAAACTCCCCAGTTTAAAAGATGAGCAATATGTTTGCGGATTGAACGATTAAGTTAGTATGCTCTCACCCTGGCATGATGCTATATCAACACATAGAGCCAAATCCTGCTTGAGAAAGCTATAGAACCAGAAGCGTGCGACGAGCAAACTAAGAACCAAAAGCATCATCTTTTGGTTCTGTACTAGTAGTACCAAAAGATGATGCTTTTGGTTACTACATTTGTTATGGCATTTTTGTGTGATAAAAGAATGGGTTGTAAACATACTGAGTCTAATAGTTCTATCTTAATGGCCTTTTGGGGTTAAACTGTGATTTTTTATAGCCTATTTCTCCAGAATAGATTTTCCACTTAATCGAAATTTGATTATGGGAAAATTAAATTAAACTCAGGGTTAGGTTGTTTTTATAAAAATAATGAAATGTAATTTCTGTAATGGAAGGCGTATTCTTTATATCTCTATTTGGTATTGATTCATATAGAGTGTATTTTTTATATTATCATGGAGATTATATTAGATAACTATTCTGGTATTGCCAATATTAATTTTTACCATACAATATCGGTCAATCAATCGTGGGATGTGAAGCAACAAATTTATATTTATAAAGTTTACCTGCCTATGGATGTATTATTACTCCTACTTCACAGGTAGAGAAGTTCATTGAGAAAAATTATTATGGATGAGAACTTTCTAACTTTATCGTAAGTAATAATAGTCTGAGTTATATAGGACTCTAAAGTGGCAGAATCAGTTAGTTTCTTCTATACCGAACAAAAATATTTGACAGATCACTCACCACAACTTGCTGGGTATAATACTACTCCGCTCATATCCTTCCGATTTTCATAAACTGTGGTTGGATCGAATCGGAGAAAGTAAGCTTTTCCTTAACGTGATGCATGTCACAAAAACGAACAAAATAAAACGCCCAGACCGTTCAAAAAGTTTTGATTCATGAGTGACTTATTTTTATTTCATATAAATTTGTTATTTAACAAATGGATATGTTGATGTCTATATCATTAGATGTTAAGTGCAGAGATTTAGGAAAAATAAATACCGGGTTTAGTCTGTTTTTAGCGACTGACGAATGGAACTATTTTGAAAATGACAGCAAGAAAAATACATAAATTAACTTATCTTCAGATGAAAAACTTAAAACCGAGAGAAACGAGTTATCGAGTGTCAGATGGCGCAGGGCTTTACATACACGTAAAACCAAGTGGGCATAAAACTTGGGAGTTTAGATATATACGTGTTACTTCTGGTAAGCCATCTTACGTTGGGCTGGGAAGCTGCCGCTTAGTCAGTATTTCAGAAGCGAGAGAAAAGGCTTTAGAACTAAGTAGGTTAGTTCATGATGGAATTGATCTTCAAGTGATGAAAGCAGAAGAGAAAGCAATTCGAGACAAAGAAAATGAGATGAGTTTAGAAAAGGTTGCCGAGCTTTGGATTAAGTCAAAGCAAAATAGGCTTAAGCCAAAAACAATTCACGACAACTGGCGAAAATTGGAATTATACGCATTTCCTAGAATTGGGAAAATACCTGTGACGCAATTGACTGCCCCCATGGCGATCAACTGTCTGCGCCCAGTAGAGGCATCTGGTAAGTTGGAAACAGTAAAACGAAACTGCTCAGTTGCTTAATGAGATAATGAATTATGCTGTGAACTATGGACTGATAAAAGCTAATCCTATGCTTGGAATTCGAGACGTATTTCAAAAGCCAGTTGTCACTCATATGGTTGCACTCAAGCCAGAGGAGATTTCTGAACTCATCAAGAGAGTTGCAACCGCCAATATTCACGTTACGACACGGTGTTTGATTGAGTGGCAATTACACACTATGGTAAGACCGAATGAGGCTGCGGGCGCGCGCTGGAGTGAGATAGATCTTCAAAGAATGGTTTGGAAAATTCCGTCCAAAAGAATGAAGATGGGTGTACAGCATGAAGTTCCATTAACACAGCAAACGTTAGCAATATTAGATGCTGTAAGATCCATTAGCGGTCATAGAGAACATATATTCCCATCTGTTCATAATCCAAGGCGACATACAGATTCTGAAACTATCAATAAAGCTCTCGGTAAAATGGGTTTTAAAGGGCGTACCACGGCTCACGGTTTACGCTCACTTGCGTCTACGACACTTAACGAGCAGGGTTTTGATGCCGATGTCATTGAAGCGGCTTTAGCACATCAGCCAAGAAACAGAATTCGCGCTGCATATAATCGTACAACTTACTTAGAAAAGCGAAGAGAGCTTATGACATGGTGGAGTGACTATATCGATAAGCACTCATATGGTTCATTTTCGGTCATAAATAGAGTGTAAGGATCTGTATGAAAATAATCAGAAAAAACAAGCATGGAATTTACCAAAAAATCTATAAGCGACAAGAATTTAACCCAATTCGGCAGTTTAAATCTGTAAGTGTTTAATCATTCGAACAGCACGAAGGTGCAGGGTAATATTATGGATAACTTAAGAGTATTGCGTTTGGAAGAAGTAAAAGAAATCGTTGGTGTAAGTAAAAGTACTATATATAAATGGATGAATGAAGGTCAATTTCCAGCCAAAGTATCGTTAGGCCCGCGCTGTGTCGGATGGCTAAATACAGATATTGATAATTGGTTAAAAGAGCGCTGTGATTTTGGCCGTTAAATTTAATTTTTCAATTAAAAAGGCTCTTGGTCGCTGATTGAAGAGAAATTTTTTTACATTCTAGTGGTGTCTATATGTTTAATCTATTTACTAAAAGACTTATATTATATCCTTATGATATGTTAGAGTTTGAAAAGCAGATGATATCTTATTTTACTCATGATGATTTCAAATGCGATGTTAATGATGGTTTGGTCTTGTTAGAGTTTAAACCTGACATAGTTCATGGATCCTTGAATGATCAGAAGGACAAATTGCTTGACTTGTTTTGTATACCAATTGAAACATTTGGATATCGAAACCTTATTTCTATTCTTAAAATTAAAAATGATAATTTTTACATTAGATTAGATCTAAGATGTGATGATGATGAACAATTATTCCTTAAGTACTTTTGTTCCGTAATGATAAGAGCTTTTAAAAAAGTTGAAAGGAAAAGCAAAATGAAGTAGCAAACGGGTTATTTATTGTTAAACCTAGAGTTCATAGATGCTCATTAATTTTTTTGGGTGTCTATGAACAGAAAACTTCAGCAATAATTATATTTCTGTGGGAGATAGTAGAGAAATGCGATGATGAAACAATTATGTCTTTTGTCATCATGTTACTAGCGCAATGATCATGTGTGTAGCGATTCGTGATGGGATCAGTGTCTTGAAGAGAGCTTATAAGACCATCAAGATCGCAGATTAATGTGCATATAATCGACGTTTCTCCCTCTTATCATTATATATAGGTCGGCTAAGCTAGACTCCTTAGTGAGCTCATGTTTTAGCCGTTTCCATATCCATAAGCAGAACATGGATAAATCTTCGCCATTTCAAGGGTATAGAAACTTGATCAACAGCAAATTTATTCCAACCCGAGAACACAAATCGAGAAAGTCCGGTTAAAACACTGAGAATATTGAGTATTATGTAACTCTATGAACATCCATATGAGACATAACTGTTGAACTTAGCGAAAGCCCTCAGCATTCTATCAAAGTCTTCACCCTATGCAGTGAGCACTGAGAGAGAGCAAAATCAAGATCATCTGGCTGATTACAAGCGCTATATCTACATCCAGACAGATATAGAAGCGGATTTCAAAAAGGCACTCCTATCTGCCAAGCCTAATCAAATCATCTTTCTATGTGGGAGTAGTGGCGATGGCAAGTCTGAGATCCTGACGCAGTATAGCCAGAAGCACAAAGCGACTCATGATTTTCATTTGGATGCGACACACAGCTTTAATCCAAGTCAGACTGCCATTCAAGCTCTTGACCAACGATTCACCGAGTTCAAGCAAAGTAATAAACCCCTCGTGGTCGGCATCAACGTGGGTATGCTTGGCAACTATGCGGAAGAGGGTGCAGACGATCATAGCGATGTTAAGAATGCAGCTAGGAGTTTTCTCGCTCGCAATCGCTCTGAAATTCCAGAGCAGTATGTGTTTTTGGATTTTGAAGACTATCCAAAATTTACCTTTAATAACGAGGGTAGTGCATCTGACTTTGCCGAGCAGTTTCTCAAAAGACTGACAGCTCAGACGTTTGATAACCCATTTTATGTGCTTTACGACAGAGAGCTAAAGTCTCAAGGGCATACACGACTGACAGCAAACTTTGCGTTATTGAGCCGCCCAGCAGTGCAAAATTCTCTGATCGGCTTGTTGCTAAAAGCTCGTCTTATCAAAGATCAGTTTCTTACGGCTCGAGCTTTGCTGGACTTCATTTTTCAACTGCTGGCAGCCGATGGCTATTTGTTTGATAACCTATTTGCGGACAGTGATAACGAGCTTTTATCTCGAATTCAGAGTTTTGACCCTAGTAACTTACATACCCGCACTGTCGACGAATTTGTGCTACAGCATAGCTTAGGCATCGAGCATGAAGGTTTTACCGCGTTTAAAGCTAAGATCAACTCGTTGGGCCTTTTTGAGGTCACGGAAGCAACATCATTCCTTCGCCTTTTCTTCGTGCTCAGTGGTGATGAGGAGCTCAGCAATGGCTTTGTGTCAAAGCTTCAAAACGAGTTTACCAACAATCTGGTTGATGCCTATGCATCCGCTTGGCTTTTGCACCGTGACTTCGATGGCTCCGGAAAAATGCGTAAAGCACTCAGCAGCTTCTATAAAGAGACATTAATTGCTGCTCTCCATAGCTACTGTAATCGTCATGCCCCAACACTAAATAAAGATGAGTATTTGGTTTCGGAGCTAAACGGCTACAAAACGGCAGTTTCTCTTGAAGTCAAAGTTGATTATACGGCGATACAAAATAGTGCCTTACAGAAAATCGGTACATTCAACGCTTACTTAAAAGTCGATGATCAATCGCTTAAGCCAATGCCAATTAGTGTCAAGTTACTTGAACTGTTGGTGAAGATTGGTCAGGGATACCGCCCAAACAAGCATGACAAAAATGCCGTCCTCTTACTTGATGAAGCGTTGGAGCAGATGTTGGCGGTCGCCAATCGAAAAGACATCCTGTTTATTCTGAAAGCGAACAAGCGCTACAAAATTGTAAGAGAAGAAAGTGACTATTTCGAAGTGAGTGGTATGCACTAATGACGACAGATAACTTCGCATTACCCATAAAATCCGGCTTGCCGCAAACGGCGGCGGACAAGTTCCAAAACAAGAATATCCTTAACAGCTATATTCCCATTCGTACCAAGGGCAATGATTTTGACTGGTCATCCGTCGTAGGCTTAGTGCTGCGTGGTTTGCTTCGCAAAAAGATCGAGAAGTACAGCTACCAAGATTTTATCGCCGATTGCAAAGCCAATTTACAGAACAAACTCGGTGAAGAAGGCTTTTGGGATGTACTTGAGGATATGTATTTCACCAATCAGGATATCTTTTCGGTAAGCCCCGAGTTTCTGTTGTTTAAGAGCCAGAAAAGTGAGTGTAAAGCGGGTGATTTTCGCGTGGCGTCTCTATTCATCAACCTGTTAAATGGTCGACAAATCGAGCAGTTTGATGCCAACTTAAACTTCATCGAGCAAGAGTTTTTGCAAACACTGCGTTCAAAAACCAAGCCAGATAATGACAAATTATTACGTGCTGACGAGTTGCCTTATTTGCCCTACATCGCAGAAGCGTTTAAACGTGATCTAGAGTTTCTCACTCACTATCCGAAGTACCTGCTAGATGAGTTCGAGAAATTCTTAGCGTTTTATGGATTTGCTTATACCGCGCAGCTGAGCCTATCGCTGGCGGATTGGAAAACCTGCGAAGCCCCAACCGCGAAACCGCTTTATTTCATCATGGATCATGAACGGGCCAGTGGTGAACGCATCCATATTAAAAAGCACGGCTATAAGCTCTTTAGTGAATCTTCGTTCAAGCTGTTTCCGTTTCTCTCTATGTTGGAAAACCTTCAACCAAACGCAGAAGAATCAAAAAAACCGTTGTGGCATTTGGCAAGAGATATCGAAAGATCCAGTAGGGAAGATCTCGCTGAGAAAATAAAAAACTATTCGTTGATGTTCAGAGCCAATCGCAACTTAGATACCGCGATACCTGAGAATGCAACAACCGCCATCGACTGGCTAGAGTACGCTCTTAAGCTTGCTGAAGAGCAGTTTAGAGACCCTAAAACCGACCGCCCAAGCATTATCAAAAAGTACATGTCTGAGGTTGAGAAAAACATGGCCAAGGATTTTGTTCAAGTCCGTGGTCGCTCTGGTCGAGTGTTAGTACTCACTCAGGACCACATTATTTTGCTGACTAACTTGGTCGTGGGTAAAGAGGATAAGCTTCGCTTCCATGAGCTGATACTTGGCTTTCAGGGAAGGGGGATTTTTGTTGATAAACAAACAGAACAAGAGCTTATCAAGTTTTATGAGCGAATTGGTAACGTTGAACGCATGAGTGACAGTGGAGATGCAGTATATGTGCGCAAAACAATTTGAAACGTTTCTGGTTTCGCAGTTTTTACTGCACGCGAAAGGAAACATCCGCGCCGGTTATCGCTACCAATTTAATTCTCCCGATCATCGCAACAGTCAGCGTTTGTTTGATGCTCTTGTCGTGCGCAAAGATGGCGACATACAAGCTCGCAACGGTGTGATGCTGAGTTATCTGAGCTTAGAAGATTGCAAAGTCGTGCCCGTGCTTCATAGCGAAGAAGAAGGCGATACCGGGTTTACTGAAAACTACATCTCACATCTTCGTGATGAAATCGCCAGCCAAGAAGGCCCGTTGAAGGGCTGTGCGCTGGTGGTGATTCATAACAGTCGCCTCGATACGCTTATCAACTCTGCGGAAGATCTCGGTCAGCCTGGCCAGGTATGGAGTCCAGAGAAAATCAAAGTCGCACTCAGCGGTTTCATTGAGCAAACTGACAAGTCTCGAGACGTTTCACTTTGTCTTTTGGAGGATCAATTTGACGCGATATTGGAAGATGGCGCGACCATGTTTGGGTTTGAGTCATTATACAAGGCGGTTGAAGATGGCGAGCTGTGTTTCAGAGAGCTGGGCATGTTCGACGATCCTTTTGTCGCAGAGTTATCTGGTAACAAAAAGCAGATCAAACAGCGTTTGCAGGAAAACCGTTCCCTTTATCAAGAGCTGTCGTTTGAAGTGGAGAACTTTGGCCAGCAACTTGAAGAACGACTCAAAGCCTTCAGCAGCAAATTTATCAAAGAGCATTTTTCCGATGATGGCTGGAAAGATGTCGAGTTTGAAACCTACCGAGAAGAAATCAAAAAGAACAAAACTCAGCATCTGAAGCATGAGGGCGAAGAGGAGCTCAATGGTGCAGAGGTGATCGGCCGCTACCCGAAAGAGAGCAGAGCAGGGCTTCGCGATCGTCACCTGATCATTGAGTTGGATGAAGACCAAAGCGAGTTTGAACTGAAACTGAGTTTTTCTGGCACCGGTGATCTTAGCAGAGAGCAATTTAAGATCTCTCCAGCAAATGCCTTTGGCAGGCAGGAGGTGATCACGACGCGCCTGACGAGTAAAGGGGCGAATGCCACACTGGCTGCCAGATATGAAAACGAGCCTCTATTTTTTAATCTTGCTCTGAAGCGTGAAAACAGCTCAGAAAATCACAATTTCCGCTGTTTAGTGGTCAGAAAAGGCGAGTTTTTTCTCGACGAGATTAAAAATATCTTCGTGATTGAACCTACGAAACAGCGCCTTACTTTGAAAACGGCAGATAATCGCCTAGTTATCAATCCCGCGCTCGCGACTGTTCGCAGCCTAGACGATGTTGGCGAAGAAGTTGATCGCGCAGAAACTGGCGTTGTTGATTTTGAATCTCTGGCCAATGAATCAGAAGACATTGGCTTTGTGGTGAAATCAGGTGACAACGCATTGGCCTTTCGCGTTGAAGGCGAGCAAGTAGAAAGCAGCCTGTCTTTTCCATTGCTGCTCAACCAATCTCGCTTCCACAAACTATTTGATGATGACGTCTATGGCGTGCTCTACCCAAACAAAGATGTGGTCGCCATTGATAACAGTGAGTTCCGTGTCATGGAGCCGCGTATTAGTTTGTTGCGTTGGGAAGAGCGTTTTGTTCAGCAAAAGTTGCTTTACTTGGCGGAAAGTAACAGCCTAGCGCTTGAGCAACTAAGGGCTATTGATGACACGCTTCATAATGCTTATCACGCGTTGTTTGATTACCTTGCCTCACGTCGAACCACGATTTCGCTCGTTTCTTGGGGGCCACAATTTACTTCATTGGTCATGGCAGCCGTTGAGGCGTTTCTAGCCTATTTTGAAGCAATTCCAACCGGTGGCATGCTGAGCAAAGAACAAAAGCTGGTGATGCAAATCGGTTTGGTACGTGAGAATGACGAAGAGTATTACTCGCCATTCCATCCACTCGTACTGGCTTACTACCTAAATCTTTGCAATGAAATGCAAAAAGATGACAGCTTTGCAGACTTACCAACAGTGACGTTTAATCGCTTAGGGCCGAGTGGCTTGCTTCCTTATGTTTACCATGCAAAGCACGATTTTGCTTACAACCAACAAGTGACAGAAAATTCATTCTGGATTAAAAGCGTTCCGCATCAGAAAAGTTGCTTGAAGTTCGTTCGTAAACTGGTTAAAGAGAAGATCAACGAGTTCCAAAAGGCATTCTTTCATTTGTTCACGGGTTCAGAGAAGAGCATCTTGATCAACGCGGTGAATCAAGCTCGAGCGGAAGAGTTGTTTTTTGGGTTAGTGGATTATGTCAAAGATAACCTAGAGAGCTCAGCAGCAATTCACGTCAACCTTTATGATGATGAGCTAGCCTTCAATGCATTTGATCAATTTGCTGAATCATCCACTGGTGTAAAGCTCATTTCATGGCTTGAGCTGGACCGAGGCAAAGTTCGCGAACATGCTGATACCATTATCGACATTCTTCGAACTCGGCTCACCTACAGTAAATTCACTAATGCCCACAGCAAGCGTGAAGGGCAAGCTTACTCGCACCTGTCATTCTTCAGAAACAATGACAATGTGAAGCTGAAGGCCTTAAGCGTTGATGACATGCCAAGTGGCATTGCCTGTGACGGGCTGCTGACTGGTGATGCCTCTAAGAGCGATCAAGGTTCTTACTTTACCGCCTTTGGTCTGCAAAACGTTCAATACCGTAACCAACCGCATCTGGAAATGGCGAAGTATGTTGGCTCGTTAATGGAGCCAGCATTCAAGCCAAGTACGCCATACACTGGTTCCAATGCACCCGCACTCGCGGTAAGTGAAGATTTTAAATCGTTACTGGAGCGCTCGTATGACAGCTCCATTTGGACCACCATCATCGACCCTAAAGTGACACTGGATTTCTTCCACGCCAATCAAGATGTCGTGCTTATCCATTACTCCGATCAGTACACCAGCTCAGCCAGTTACGATGCGATTACCGTGACGGCGCAGCGTCGGTTATTTGAAAGGGTAGTAGCGCAAAGTGGTGGTGGGCAAATCAATGAGTTCAATGCCTTTAACGGTGATTGGCTGCTAAAAATGATGACGTGTAACGACACCATCCGCAAAGAGCGTACAGGCATCATCGGTGCTTACAAGTTTGCGACCTGTCTTGTACATAAATCAGATATTACCTGGGTGCCATTGTCAGTTGGTGAGATGATTCGCGTATCCGGAAACATTGGCCTAAAAATGACGGACAGTGATTTCTCACGCAATGTACAGGGCTACAAAAAAGGCGCGATTTCCGATGATGTCCTGCTGGTGGGTTTTAAAGAAGGCAGTATGTATCTTTTGCCTGTTGAGGTAAAAGCAGGCTCCACCCCAGATTACAAAAAAGCGGTGCAGCAAGCGAATGAGCTTCGCCGCTATCTGACAGAGCTTTTAAGCGATGAGACACTGGCGTCGAAGTTGTACCGAGGCCTGTTCATTCGCCAAGTGTTGATGCAAATCGACAAATACCGTCTCTACAACGTATTCAGTAACGACTACTTTGAGGCTCTGTTAGCGGAGAAAGAAGAGTGGCTGCGCGGTAACTACCGCATTGCAGAGCTCGAAAACTACCCTGCTGGCATAGTGATTAGCCACCTTGAAAGTGGAACCTGCTTCGAGCCTAGCTACAGCGTGCAAGAAGAAGTGTTAAAGGTTGATCTTCCAATCTCTTTACTGCCATCACTGGTGCAAACCCCACTTCAGGTGCTGATGAATGAAAAAGACATCGCGAAGATCTGTCATGTGCCAGCGGAGTATATGTTGGTAGGGGAAACTGAGCGTAAAACGGATGAAACGACATCTGGGCTACGATTAGTTATTGATAAGTCGAAACAATCAAATTCAATACCAAGGAAAGATGTAATCGAACCATTGGTTGCAGAGTCAGCGATGGCATACTCTCGTGAATGCAGGGTTGAAATTGGGCAAGATACTCTAACCGGAGAGAAAGTCTTCTGGGAGTACGGGCACAAGGATCTAGCAAACCGTCACCTGATCATTTTTGGCAGCTCAGGACAAGGCAAAACTTACTGTATCCAAGGTTTGCTGATGAGCTTGGCTGATGCTCAAATAAGATCACTAGTGATTGACTATACAAACGGTTTTTTACCGAATCACCTTGAAACAGAGTTTATTGAAAGAGTTAATCCCAAGTCCAACATACTTTGTAATGAGCCATTTGGTATGTCGCCATTTAGGGCCCAAAAACAAGATTTTGGTGGGATTTTCATCGAAGAGAAGCCTCACATGGTGGCGGGAAGGGTTGCCTCTGTTTTTAACAAAGTATATTCGACCATAGGTGAGCGCCAAATTGCGGTACTCAATGAAGTTATTGAGTCTGGCGTCCAGCGGTATGGCAGTGCTTACAGCTTGCAAAATATGCTGGATGATTTAAATGAAGAAGAGACCGCAGGGCCTGCGTTGGCAAGTAAACTGGCTCCCTTAGTTAAATCTAACTTGTTCTCATCGAACAGCGATAAAAGTTGGAGTGAGGTATTTGAGAGTCAAGAAAACGGCTCGACAATCATGCAGCTTGCTTCACTGAATCACGATATATCAATGCTTTGTACTGAGTTTTTGCTATGGGATCTTTATTCCTATGCGTGTAGCTATGGTAGCAAGGAAAAACCACTACCAATTGTATTGGACGAAGTACAAAACCTTGATCATCGCCTTGAGAGCCCGTTAGGCAAAATGCTAACAGAAGGGCGTAAGTTTGGTGTTTCCCTCATCCTTGCCACTCAAACACTGAGTATGCTGCGCAAAGATGAGCAAGACCGGCTATTTCAAGCATCTCATAAGCTATTTTTCGCTCCTGCGAAAACAGAGACAAAGACTTACGCCAAAATCCTAGAGTTGAGCATGCCGGGCACAAAGCAAGCTGATTGGGAAAAGCAACTTGGGGAGCTGTCAAAGGGGCAGTGTTTATCAGTCGGCTATCATCTTGAAAAAGGTCAGCTGAAAATGAGTGTGAAGAAAGTGAAGGTTTCTTCAATGTCATCACGCTTAAATAGTTTTGGTGAGTGGTAAAGCCATGGAAACTTGCTGACAAAATTCAGTTGATTTCACGCTGGCGGAGAGGAGACCAAAGGGCTCCTCACAAGCCTTTGATGCTCCTCTATGTGCTGTCGGAGTATAAGCAGGGACATCAGCGTCTCTTTCGGTTTGAGGATGAAGTAGACCAGCAAGTCAAAGAGTTGCTGGTGCAATACGGCCCGACAAGAAAGGCCTACCATCCCGAGTATCCATTTTGGCGTCTGGCCAATGAAAAAGAACCGTTTTGGGAGCTGATTAACGGCGAAGAGTGTATTCCAAGGAAGAGCAACACTGACCCCAAAAAATCAGAGCTGATCAAACACAACGTGATGGCTGGGTTTGATCAGGATTCATTTAGGTCAATACTCGCAAATCCTAAGCTGATCGATGATATTGCATCCAAGATCATTCAGGATAATTTCCCTGAAACACTGCAAGAAGAGCTTTTTGTGCGGTTTGGCTTTGAGGTGACGAGTTCAAAGTCCAGAGATCCTGAATTTCGCAAAAAAGTGCTTCGTGCTTACAACTATAGGTGCGCAGTGTGTGGTTTTGATTTGGCGATGGATACGATCCCCATCGCCTTAGAAGCCGCCCACATCAAGTGGAAGCAGTTTTTGGGCCCTTGTGAAGTTTCTAATGGCATTGCGCTTTGTAGCATTCATCACAAGGCGTTAGATAGAGGTGCGATTACACTCAATAGCGAGTTCAAAATCAAAGTCTCATCTGCTGTTACTGGCGGGGAGTTGGTTGAAAGATTGATTTGGGATTTTGAGGGTAAGCCGATTAAGTTACCTAGGGAGTCATTTCATTATCCAGCTGAGAGTATGGTTGAGTGGCATGTGAGGGAGGTTTTTAAATCGTTGTGATATATATTTTAAATTGACACTGCACTCTTAAATATCGGGAGTTGAGGCTCTTTTAGGTGTGACTTTCTATCAATTCTAACTATAGAATTATAAAACATGGTTGAGGAATTTAAATGAGTGATAATGTGACTTGCTATTGGAAACAATTAAGGAAAAATATAAAAAGTGTACCGGGTAAATCTATTGAAAATCCAAAATTTGTGTTTGCATTTCTTATAATAATGGCAATATCAAGCGCAGGCATATGGGTTCCCTGGGCTTTTAATTTAGAGTTGTCTTCAGTATGTAACATAAAACCTGATTCATTGGTTTTAAAAGATGATTTTTTTTCTGAAAAGTACACAGCAGAAATCGGTTCATACCAAGCTACCTTATATGAAAAGACAAACTCAATCTCACATGATGCAAATAAATTGAAAGAGTCTATTGATTATGCATGTAAGTATGTTGGAGGTCTACCGGTAACATTATTTCAGGGTTTTGCTGTATTTATGTTTAATTTAGGTATCCTTGGAGGTATTGCGTTTGACTTCTTTGTCACTCAAGGTCCAAAAAGACAAGAAAGAAATAACTTAACAGAAGAAAAGATGAATGAAGAGAGAGTTAACGAATTTGCTGGTTTTTTTACTTGGATAGTTGCGTTTGTTCTCTCTTTTTACGGTCTTACTTCTCCGACAAATTTTGATTTTTTAACTTTTTTAGGAGCATTGATTTCTGTGAGTTTATGGGTGTGTGTGAATTATAACAAAGCTGAGTTCAAACAACCGAAACCCACCCCAGGAAATATAACGGCTGAAGGAATAGACTCGAATGAAAATCTTTCTGGTGAGGGGTTGAAATAATGAATTATCATATT
The DNA here is from genome assembly GCF_009763805.1 of Vibrio cidicii. Taxonomy (NCBI): domain Bacteria; kingdom Pseudomonadati; phylum Pseudomonadota; class Gammaproteobacteria; order Vibrionales; family Vibrionaceae; genus Vibrio; species Vibrio cidicii. The sequence continues at coordinate 663,412 of NZ_CP046804.1, forward strand.
TTTAAAGCAATAAAGGTTAGTCAGCCATTTTCTGATTATTATCTTTGTAAGATACCTTCTGATATTTTGAGGACGATTAGTTACACATTGAAAGCTGTTAATAATGATGGTGAGGTGCAAGGTGTCCAAAGAACTTTAAACTCTAAGCGGCTTCAGGAAATAGCCCAGTTTATTGATAGTGATTCTGGAGCCTTTCCTAACCCAATAATTTTAGGCGCAAATTTCAAAGAATCTGGTCGTTACGCTGATGAAAATGAAAAAATAGAGTTTGAAGTGATTGATGAGGAAAATTGTATATATAATATCAAGGTCCCTTATGAATCCCAACTTCTGTCAATCATTGATGGCCAACATCGACTATTTGCGTTTGATCAAGCTCAGACATCCATGGATTTAGCATGTTCAATCTATGAAGATCTGGCTACTCCATTTCAAGCTTTTCTCTTTTCGACAATTAACTATAATCAAGGTAAAGTTGATAAAAGTTTGGCATATCAACTATTTGGTTATGAAATAGATAGCCGAGAGCCAATAGAATGGCCTCCAGAAACATTGGCTGTGTATTTTGTTCGACAGCTGAACAAAGAAGAGCCTCTATTAAATCGAGTTAAATATCGTACGGCAGATGAAAAAAATATAACTAAGACTGTAAGGGATGCTCTACCACCATGGAGATTTTCAACATCTTCGATCGTTGAGGCAATTCTATCGCTGATTAGCCATAATCCTAAAGAAGATAGATATTTAATGAACACAAAGAAAAATGCTGAAGCTAGTAACATTGTTGGACGAAGTGTTTTAAATGATGATGTTCGATATCCGCTAAGGAAATTGTATATAGATGGCAATGATAAAGCTATTAGTGATGTTTTGCGGTTAGCATTAAATGCAACTAATGATATATTTTGGACTAAAGTTGATGATGATAATTTCCTTAAAAAAACTGTTGGCATAGCCTGTGTGTTTAAGTATTTAAAAGCTGTACTTATAAAAGATGGTGTTTCTTTGTCTACAATGAAAGATAAGTTTCCCAAATATTTGGAATTAATAAAGGCGCAGGAGGATTTTAGTGATTCAGATACATATTCATCGACAACTAAAGCAATGAATAAAGCGTATGAGAGAATGTTAGAATTGTCTGGAATTTAATAAGTAGAGTACCTTCCCTTTACGATTCTTTGTAAAGGGAGGGTCGTAAAGTTAATCACAACATCATAGAAAGTAGAGAAGTTGATTTGCAGTTTCTAATTGCTGCTATCCCATCTTCAACATGTGCTGCCCAAGCTTGCTGACAACCTTTAGCATCAAGCTCTGGGTAGTACATTTTCAACACTAACTCAGTGACATCACTGGTCTCACCAAGCCAAGTATACTTATCCAACACAAGTGAGCCATCTAACTTTGCTTCTTGGCCTTGATAACGGAAGTCACTTTCTATTGATCGGAAGAAAGCAAGTCGTGCTGATACGTTTGGAGTGATACCAGTATAACCCTTCAACTTTTTAAGCTGCTCTTCAGTAGTGCGAGTCAGGTTCATGCGGTTAGGTAGCATTACACGGCCTCCTTATTGGCTTCTCTCCAGAAGTAGCCTTCTTTAATCGTTGAAGATTTCGTTTTTCCATCAAAACAGATTTCATAAGTTCTGGCGATATCGTCTTGGATAAGGTTGGTGTAATTCCTGTCAATTTCAGTATCTGTCGATAGAATAACCACTTGATGACTCGCGGTAGGAAAATAGTTTTCAACCAGTTTGTCACGATGATGGGAATCTAAGCGACCAAGCGGCGTATCAATAATAATCGGCAGCTTACGGCCTGATGTCCGGCCAAGCGCTTCCAATATGGAGATAGCGTAGATTTGCTTTTCTCCAGCAGACATGGCTTTACGATTGATTTTTATCCCGTATTCATCCATCAACTCAACATCAAATGTGAGTGGATTGATGGCAGCGGTGAGCTGTACATCTTCTTTACGCGCCAGCTTTTTGTATGACGAAACAAATTCATTTTCTAACTGTTTTACTCGCGCTTTAGTCAGCTGCTCGGCAAATTTATCGAGTAGAAGAATGGCGCTTTGCGCATTGGTTACACTCAAGTCTTTGTTGGATTCATCTTTATGCTTGTCGTGAAGCCTTTGAATCTGGCGAGCCGTCTCCAATGCCAACTTCAACTCTCGCTTCGCATTTTCCAGTAGCTCATGGTATTCGATAATCAGCTTCTCTTTCTTCTTATCAAGCTTTCTGACGTCAGAAAAAAGCCCTTGTACCAGTTCTTGCTCTGGAGCTCGTGCGATGTTGTTTGAAGCATTATCGATATCTTCTTCTACCACCTGTAGCCGTTTTCTCGCTTCATCGAATCGTGCAAAAGAGTTTTGAGATAGCTTGGTTAGTTGATAGTCAATAGTATTTGCTTGACGGTCGGAGATATCTAAAAGCAGCTTGGCCGAATCAAATTCACCCACGTGTGCCTTAAAGCTATCAGCAATCGCATGTTGAGCCATTTCTGTATCAAAGCTTGGATACTTTGAGCGCAAAGTTTCTAAGAATGAATCGAGCTCATTGCCGAAGCTCTGCTTCTTCTTAATCTCTTGTTCTTGCTTGATCTGAGTTTGCAGACGCTGCATCGCGTTGGGTGCTAGTGCGAATGGAAGACTTGTCTCCATTTCCATGCGAATTTGTTTCTCAAGTTCCACTTTCTCTTTGAGCAAAGCATCGACTTTTTGTTGCTCATCTTCTCTTGTCTTAGCCCAAGCTCCACCGCTTTGAGACAGTTTATTTTCTAAATTAAGAATATCGCGTGATACCAGCTCGATTTGGGCATCCACAATATCTGCTTCACCTCTCAGCTTTTCTGCATTCCTTTCATGTTTTATGCGCAGTTTATCGAGATTTTCCATTTCCTCTTTCAAGGATTGGCTCAGTGCTTGTGAGCCTTGTTTTTTGAGGAAAATATTGAGGTCACTTTTCAGTTTGGCAATAACATCTAATCCCAATAATCGGCGCACGGCAGTTTTTAGGACGAGCCCCGACTCATCTTCTGCGAGTTCCGCAATTTTTTCGCCGTCAAAGAAGAACAAATCAGCAATGCCTGTTGGAATGAGTTCATTGAGAAAACCCTGACACTGTTCGTAGTTAAGCTCTGAAAGAGAAAGCCCATCTTTTTCAAGCTGAAGGTAGTCTTTTTTGCCTCGTTGCCAACCTCTTAAAACCTTATAAGTACTCTCTTCACCATTTTGACTGTACTTAAATTCTAGTTCTATGGATGCACTATTTTGTAGACCACCAAGACCGACGCCTTTATGGATAAGCTCCGCCAGCGCTTCCACATAATCGTTACTGGTAAGGTTTTGACTGAATGACAGGCGGCCAAATAGAGCTAAGCGAATCGCAGTAAGAATAGATGTTTTGCCAGCACCATTTAGACCACCAAAGAGAATGATAGGTCTCTCTGTACCTACTATAGGTCCGTTTTTGCTTAGGCGTGCTGGTGCCGGGCGTAAGTCAATCTCATGTACACCGCGAAACACTCGGAAATTATTTAAAGTTAACTTTGTAATCAACATATTGGTTGTTAAAACTCTTTTTGAAGCTGTTTATCGAGATCGGCAAGCTGCTGGTTGTAACGTTCAATCTCTTGCCTATGAACATCAAAATCAGCTTTACTTTGTAGCGATGCATGCTTTTGTTTGATCTCTTCTAAACTTCCCCAATCTTGTTTCAGCAATGAGGCGATTTTATTGGAGATGCCGTTTCGTCTACTCAAACCTTCAGTAGAAACTTCAAGCTCAATAAGCTTCATAATCATTTCGGGTTCAACGTCGAAGTCTTGGCATAGCTCATGGATAAGCTGAGCGTCGCCTTTTCCGAAACTCGCGTTATCGTCATATACCCAATCGAGATCGTAACCGTAGACTTCTCTAAAGATTGTGGGTAGCGAATCATCCCAATCAGGTTCATTTGGATCGTGAATCCATTCTTGGCGAATTGCGTGCAGTTCAGGCGCGGTAATTAATTCGATCTCGCGGCCTTCACTTTTGAATTTTTTGTCTAGTTCAAGTAGCTCTCTCAGCCATTGCTGGCGGTATTTAAGCCAATATGGACCTGGAACATGCTTGCGCTCAGACGCAATATCTTCTCCCTCTTTGGCGTATTGATAGCTCACTTTTCCGGTACGGCGTTTGTAGTTTCTAAATTCTTCTTTATTCGCCGGTTCTGTCGTCATGGATAACTTGTTGCGGAACTCAAGTAGTGGTGACATCCACTCTTCGCCATTTTGGATAAGGCTTTCCATCGCGCGGTCTTTGGTCACGACGGTACAAGTCCAGCAACCAAAGCGAGAGTTACCGCAAGATGGGGTTGTCTCATCAATGACCATAGGACATTCGCCTTGACCTGAAGAGTCTTTGTATAAATTCCAAAGGACTAGGTTTTTGCCTCCCCATGGATTTTCCCACTCTAGGTCATACTTATCGATCCAGATATTTTTAGTACCGTAAGGGGTTTCTTTCGTTTCTAGGTGACAAAGGCGTAGTATTTTCCAAACATCATCAACACCCCATGTGTCAATCGGCGTATAGATAAATGCATTTGATAATGTTGTATGGCGCGCGAGCCGTGAGCCGTCAATCTTATGTTTTGCAATGACTTGCGCACGTGATGCACTTTCTTGACTACGGGAGCCTAGTACAACGATCACTTCATCGTATTGGGACACTTTGGATTTAATAAAGTCGCTGACCGGATCAATTTTCATACGTTTCTGTACACCAACGGAAAGAACGTGTGGGGGCCGGGTAGCCCTTTCCTAAAAGGTTCGCCCAAAAAGTTTGGTTACTTTCAGGAACCACTTTGTGACATGTGATCGGTAGTTGATCGCGCTTTGCGCCTTTTTCAATAGCGATTAACGAGTCTTTAATGTGGTTTACTACCACTGGTGTTTCAACAAGCGTATCTGAAGAGACCACAAAAATGGGTTTGTGGCGATCCTCTGGCTTTAGTCCAAGTAATGCCATATAGACTAATGACATAACGGCAGATGAGTCTTTACCGCCGCTATAGCCAATAACCCAAGGACGTTTGTCAGCACAATAGACGCGTTGAACGTCTGCGATGTAGTGACTCAGTTTGTTGTTGGCAAAGTCTTCTGTATTAATGAAGTCTGCGTAATCCGCAAGGTCTTCCGCCAATTTTAGCTCGTTTATCATGATAACTGCTTCTCTAGAGCTTTTTCTTCAGGGGTAAGTGCTAGCCCAAGGCAAATTTTTAAGTAGTTGGCCGTGAGTTGAATATTCAATGTCGATTTACTCACTTTTCCAAGATTCATACTACGTCTGATCCATTCCGGATTGGTTTTTAACCAATTTATTTCTCGTAGCTTTTTGAGCTTTTCCGCCCATTGGTCAGGAGCTTCACAAAGTAGACAATTTCCCATGACGCCGATGGCGTGCAAACCGACCCCGTGCGCGTGAATATATTCTTGTCTAAGTTGTGCAGGAGAGACTTGTTTAGATATCACCATCTGCCAGTCAGGCATGTTTTCTGCAACGATTTGCCAAAAGGATTCGGCAAGTGCTTTCTCATCGTCACTGAAGCCATCTTTAGCCCCTTTACCAAGAAGAGCTCTAGTCGATTGTTTAATACTACTCAAAGTGAAAAGCTTATTTGACTTAGGGCTAATGTTTGATTTTTCCATTTCGGTTAAACCCACAAAAGGCGTGCACTTTGTCGCTAACCTTCTAGCAAGTTCAGAGCTTTCATCTCTAAGATCGTATAAGACGCCTAGGGAAGGACTTGGTTTCACTGCGTACTTGTTGAGATCGGCAAACATTTGTTGACTGCGTAGCAAGCCTTCATCAACAAAAAACAGCACTGGGATGTTGTCTTGCCCCAAGTCTGGATTTTCACGTAGAGCCTCTTCAATGGCCTTACGCCTGTGTTGGCCATCATTGATCAGAATTTGAGCATCCATAGGTATTTTCAAAATGCCAAGATTTGGTGCGCCTTCATGATCTTCGAATGTGATATCAATACCAACAGAAGCGGTTAACGCCGAAAAAACGTAGTCTTTTGGATTATCAAGCAAGTACTTAACCATCTCTGGAATACGAGTTTTGTTCAGTGTCCTTTGTGCTCGAAGTTCAGGTGGAACATCATCTTCGTTATAGCTAAAGATCTTAGGAATAATTCTGAGAGGGCAGGTCGCTATGTAAAATGGGCGTCCTGCTTGAATTCCCCTAACCGCAGGGAATGAGTAGCAGTAGCCAGAATCTTGATTGTGCATACTATACCTTTGAGTTTGTTGTTTTATGACAAAGTCCATAGGGTTTAGCTAAGTCAACTTATTTTGGTATGTCAAATTTTGACAAACTAATCTTGGGTTTTGTTATATGTTGGTACTGTCTATGCGAATTCTTACATAGGTATGCCAAAATAAGTGTGACATTCTACAAGGATGCAGGTGAGATTTCTATGGCAGGACTGGTTTTTTCTGAAGGTTTAAGTGGATGTCGTCGTGCTTACTGTAAACCCTCTGATTTCCTTATGATGTTTGCCCAAAAGTACCTCAAACTCCGTTCGCGTCATCTGAGTTTCTTCAGTTGGTTCAAACTCCATCAACTTGGCTATTCGTTTGTCAAAACTCAGCTGCTTTTTGTAGTTGTTGTGTTCACTTGGCAGGTAAAGGTGTTTGTTTAACAAAGGCGGTCTGCGTTTTTCATCCACATAATCAAAGAAGTCTATGTCTTGCTCTGCCATTTTGATTTTGATGCGCTCGACTAAAAACGGCACGGATTTCTCGAAATCGTCGTAAGCGGTTAAGGTGAGCTTGCCTGATGTGATATGGATTTTGATCAGGTCGATCTTGTCATTCAGCTCTCCATACATTTGTAAGCCAGCGCCGACGTATACACGCAGTAAGAGTGGTAAGTCATCGATGTAATCACGATGCAGAAACGAGCGAATGTCCTTCATTCAGTAAGCTTGCAGGTAAATGTTGGTGGGCTTTTCTACATTGTGTGTTGATGAGTTCCGCATCGGCAATCGCAAACAGCAGCTCCGCTGCGAGGTTAAGCGCCGTTTTGTAATCATCAAACAGAGCTTTGATGTCACGCTTGAGTGATTCTGGTTGCTGTGTGTAAGGTTTTCGCTTCTCAAATAGCCCCATAGCAAAGTAAAGCAGCAAATCTTCTTTGCGGCGCTTTTCTGCTTTTTCAAACTCATGGGTATCAAACATTTCTCGCAGTAGCCCAAACACTTTCTTGTGTGAGCCTATAAGCGCTCGAATTTTGTCTGATTGTTCAAACTCTTCATTGGCAGGTATGCGCCCAAGCTCTAAACATGAATTCCAAAATGCATCGAACAGAACTTGGTTTTGGGTGATCAGGAGCTTTGCTTTGTCTTTTGCCTCGACAGGTTCAGGAGAGGTGAGCTGTTGCCATTTATGGTGGCGTTTGTACTTGCGCTGTAAGTACTGTTGCTCTTCAAGTTTATCTTTGAAGATATAAAAAATGCCCGGGGCAACGGTAATGGCATCCTCTTGCAAACTGCGTTCAAGATACGCTTTTATCTCTGACTGAACGTAATACTTTTGGAAGGTGTTGCGAGAGGTGATCACGCCATCTTTATAGGGTTTGAACTGGGCTATATAACTTTCGGTGGCCAGCATCACGGAGACAACAAGAACCTTATTCGCGAGCTCCCATGCACCTAATAATGCGTCCAAACGTTCGTCTTTATCTTCAATCACGTTGAGGACGAAACCTAGGTTGACGATGTCTGAACTCACTTTGTCATTGTCTGGCTGAAAGTTCGGGTCCCACCCAAGTGCGTCTAGCCCGTGTGCTTCTAGCTCTCGTAAATCATCACCACGTCCGCAGCCGTAATCAAAAATGGAGTAAGCGCCTTCGAAGTAACCGTGCTTTGCTAGGTTTTTCATCGGTGCGGAGAGTTCGTGACGGACAAGGGCAGTTTTATAGCGATCGATATCTGCTTTCGTTTCTGCATGAAATGTAGAGGTGCGAAATAAACGGCCATCGACGAGCTCGTAACCATGCCGAGCGATCACATTTTCCCAAGAGCGTTTAAATCCGATGATTCGAGTGTTTTCATACAACCCTGCATTTTCTCCCTCACGGGTTAGGGAAACAAAATGTGAATAGTATTCATTGGTGGGCAAGACCATGGTTTCTTTTCGATGCAAGATGGGAGGGTTATCAGAATCTTCGTAGCAAGTGAGCTTATGACTCAATTTGGCAAGGTCGACGTTGAGGCTTTGTTTGAGCGCAGGGTAAGAATCACGATAAAAATCAGGGTAATGCAGTAGAGAGAGCCGAAACTCTCGTTTAAAGAGTTTTACAAGGTTCCATTGGTCATCTGGCAGGTTAAGGGCTTTAGCAACCGCAGGAATAAACTTAGCCAGTTTCTGGTGGGAGAGCGCTGAAGGCATCCTTATGAAGATAGATAGCTTCTGGTAATTGTTTGCCAACTCGGACTCGTGAGATGAGCTCAGAAAACAGTGCTTTGTTCATGGCGATTCCCGGTGTTTTTCCCGATTATACGCGATTAGAAAGTGTTGGTTGGCGGTACTTTGCGGCACTCAATAATTTCGAGAGATGAATCACGGTAAAGCGATGGTTTGTGCTTGCCAAATGTGAGCAAATGTCTGATGCTTTTGCTGAATGGCAATATTAAGTCATTGATAATAATAAATATTAATTAATAATATTTTAATTAATATCCCAATTGCGCAGAACTCAGAAATCCTTTTCGTTTCAATGTATTGCCCTCTCAGTCGTGAGTCCTCACTCACCGCCACATTCAAGAAAAAAGACGTCCTAGGGCGTCTTTTTTTACGTCTGTAAATACTTAAAGCAACACGTTAAAGTCCGAGCTCTTGCAAGCTCGTTCAACAAATCCACGGTTTCAAGTAATACCTGCCGCTGTTTCTCTTATGCATACGATAATGAATGAAGTTACTGCGTCATAACCTTTTTCAGCCTCGCAAATGTCTTCATCGAGTCATTGGCAGGCATTAACTCGTAATCTGGGTTATTGGCTTTTAGCCAGTAGCGGCCTTGTGCATCTTTCTGCACGACACGTAGTAGGTACTGATTCTCGCCCGAGCTATCTTGGATTTCGATTGCCATGGTGTTGCCTGTGATGGAGCCAGCGGAAATCGGCGTAACAAACTCGAGTAACAGCAAATCGCCATCTAATATGGGTGTTTTGCCCCCGTTCATGGAATTGCCTGAGGCTCTGGCTAAGAAATGTTTTTGAGGATTAAGGTTAGCCATGTCGACGGGCATGTGTTCAACCTCATCATGAGAGCCTGTCTTGAAATGACCACAAGCAATCTTGAGGTTTGGGTAGTAGGGCAACAAGGTTCCTTCATTGGCAGCCTCTGCTTGAGTGGTCGGTTGCGCTACCGCTTGATGTGTCTGTTTAGGTGGCCTGTCTGAATATTGAGCAAGTTGTAGGTCCACGAGCTCTTTGACAAAGTCATGGAACGCTTGCTGGTGGAGTGGGGCAACATCTAAGTCAGCTTTGAGCTTTCCGTTGACAAGCTTGAACCAAGCACGACTCTTAGTTTTGTTTTCACCTAAAAATGCCTTGATCGGGTTACTGCGCCAATATTTTAACCATGCCGGAGAGTCTGCGCTTAGGAGTAGGTTGTCCTCTGACAGATCGGATGCCTTTAGCCTGGGATAACGAGAGAGCACATGCCAACTTTTACTCGCGAGCACTTCGATACTCGGGGCATCTCTGAACCCATCTAGCTCGAGGTAGGCTTCAAGTAATATCGCTTTAAAACTCTTGGTCATGCTTGCTTTTTGGATGGCATTGGCAAAGAAGTCACGATGTTCGCGAACGAGGTAATCTAACTCCGGATCCTTGTCCATACTGGCGATCAGCTCTAGCCAACTGCCGTGCTGCTTGTTCACTTTGGCAAGGTCGTAACCCGCTCGGTAGAACTCGACTGCACGAGGTCGATGGCCCAAATGATTGGTCAAATGTTCAAATTCTTCTTGAGCAGAATAGCGAAGCTGCTTGGTCAGCGTTTGCCAAAAGTCGATGATTTGCGGGTCAATGTTGGTAAAACAACCTTTGCCTAACTCGGGCCGTGTTTGTGTCTTTCCGCTCAGTTGTTCAAGTGAGCTTGATGCGCTGATCCCTAAAATTTCTTTCTTGTTCAAAAACGAGCGATGGTTACCAATAAAATCCAATACTACCAAGTGCGATTTGCCTTTGTGACGACGAAGTCCTCGGCCCAATTGCTGAATGAAAACGATGTTGGATTCAGTAGGGCGCAGCATTAACACGGTATCGATTGAGGGCAAATCCGTCCCTTCATTGAACAGATCAACCGAGAAGAGAACTTGAATTTCTCCTTTGTCGAGCATGCTCAACGCTTCATTACGACGAACGGAGGAATCACTGTGCACGGAAAGCGCCTTCAAGCCCCTAGTTGCAAAAGTTTGATTGAACTGCTGCGCCATAAAATCTGCGTGCTTTTGGGATACACAAAACGCCAAGGTGCGAGTTTGTTGCCTGTTTTGCCAATGTATAAAAATATGTTTGGCACGTCGTGTGGTTGCAAACTGGGCGTCAAGAGCGGTGGGGTCAAACTTACCATTTCGCCATGGGATCTCTTGGTAATCGACCGAGTCATCCCAAATGCCGTAGTAGTGAAAAGGCACCAGAATTTCATCATCGATACCATGCACTAAGTTACGTTCAAATACTAAGTTGTCGTGGCAAAGCGAGAGGATGTTCGCTTGGTCTGTCCGTTCTGGAGTTGCTGTTAGCCCAAGTAAAAATTTAGGCTCGAAGTAACTGAGAATATTGAGATAGGTTTTGGCGCTGGCATGATGAAACTCATCTACCACGATGTAATCAAAATGGTCGGGAGCAAAGTGTTTGAGGTGTGCTGCTTTACCCAAAGTTTGCACTGAGGCAAACAGCATCTCTTTGTTTTTTTCTTTGCTCTTACCGTGATAGTACCCTGCGGATTTTTGCGGCCAAAGTTTCGCGAAAGTCATCAGTGCTTGAGTCAGAATTTCTTCGCGGTGAGCAACGAACAAAACTCGCTTTGCTTCCAGTTGTTTGGCATCAAACGCAGATAACCAAGTTTTCCCCATGCCAGTGCCCATCACGACCAAACCACGCACATTGCCATTTTGACGAGTCTCGCTGAGTCGCTGCAATGCTTCCAACTGTGCCGAGTTGGGCGAATATTCTTCGTCATCGAGTAGCGTCGTATCACCGACGGCTGAAAGCTTGGGTGGTGTTCTTCTTTTGATGTAGCTGTCAATCCATTCATCCGTCAGCAATATGGCAGATGGATGATGAAACAGTTTGTCAAATTGGGTTCGGATATTGTGAAACTGCACCGCTTGAGGGGAGCTGTCTGGCTGCTGATAATCTAAACGCAGACACCATTCATGGGCGTCGGTGAGTGCGGTTTTACTGATGTTGTTAGAGCCAACAAACGCGGTTCCTTGGTAAATGGACCGAGCTTCGTCGCTGCGGACAAAGATGTACGATTTGAGATGGAAACTGCGGTTATTGGCTTCAAAAATCTTAATTTCTATCTCATCCCCTTCTAATTCGATCAGAGAGCGCAACGCAATAGGATGAGTGATGTGCAGGTAATCTGACGTTAGGATGCGCAGTTTTAAGGGCTGCTGGTGTGACTTTTTACGTTCAATCGCCTCGTGAATGCTTGGCAGCAGCAAATCTAGGCCAGAGGGTTGAATAAAGGACACCGCAATCTCGATTTCGGTTGCGTGGTTGATAGCATGGATCAACTGCGGCAGCAGAGGGTCTTCACCGCCAGTGGTTAATAAGCTGTCTTTGATAGTAAGCGATTGAAGTGACATCTACGATTTCCTAACTATCGTCTAATAAGGATGGCGTTGAGCCACTGTTCCGATTCTCGACCCGGTCTTACGTCTGACGTTACCCAAGTTTGTTTTATCGTTAAAGGCGATGTCGTGAGTGTCGCGTGTAGCTTATGCTCATCCATATCGGTAAAAAAACGTCCGTTTCCTTACTTGAGCTGCTTGGCCATATTTGAATGAGCAGTAAAAGAGACCCTGCGGTTTTAACAATTGGCTTAGTGTGAAAAAGGTTGCGGCTAACTCTTCGTCTGGTAGATGCAGCAAAGAGGCGCAAGCCCAAATGCCATCAAAGCTGTTGGGCTCAGCACGGAAGGTGTCAAACTTGGCATGGATGACCTGTTGTTCTAAATGGCGAGAAGCGAGTTCAACCAAGGCTTGATTGGCATCGAACGCTGTCACTTTAAAGCCTAGCGCTTTGAAATGTTTGGCATCACGGCCAGAACCACACCCCGCATCGAGAATGGCACCGTTTGGATTAAGGTGCGGCAGAAACTGGTCATACAGTTTCTCAACATCGACGCTTACGGTCGACTCGAAGAAAGATTGAGCGTTCTCGGTGTAATATTGGTCGGTGATGTTCATAGAGCGGACAGCCAGTGCATTGAAAGAGACTATTTTGCACTATCTGTTCTCTTTCTTCTACGTGGTACAGCCGTTTGCGTGATATTAACCTATTGATTCTTCTTAAGAGAATGACGCACAAATATAGGCTGGCATCCATCACCCGATGAATGCCAACCGCAGTTTATTTTAATTGGAAATCGACTTAGCCATTAAACGCGCGAGCGACACGACCTTCACCACTTAACCTGTATGTTCCCACATACGCAGGAATGAAAGCCGATTGCCCTTTACCAAGTACTAATGTTTCGCCGCTTTGTGCGAGAAGTGCTACGTCCGCATCGATGGGCATTAAGATTTCCGCACTGCTCATCTCGACTTGTTGATCTTTTGGCGCTTGGAAGACGGAGAACTGAAAATCTTGCACAGGAGCAGGGAAGTGATGTTCGCAGCCGCTGATTTCTGCTTGGGTTAATAGGGTGTTGATTGGCTTTGGAACGAAGTCGGTACACTTAACCAGTTCTTCCACATCCATGTGTTTTGGTGTTAAACCGGCGCGAAGTACGTTATCTGAATTCGCCATAATTTCCAGCCCCGTGCCTTTGATGTAGGCGTGAGGCGTTTCTTGCACTTAGGAACATGGCTTCACCCGGTTTAAGCGTAATAACATTCAGCAGTAACGGGGCAAACAAACCCACATCATTTGGGTACTGCTCAGCCAGATCTAAAATCAATTCGCACACTGGGCGTGCTTGGTTCATTGCGGCGTAACTTAATAGGTGATCGACTGCATTGAGCTTACGTGCTTCCTTCATAGAAAGGATCTCAACGAAGAAGTGGCACAAGCCGTCTTGGCTAGGGTTACGTTCAAACTGCTCTAGGTAGCCGTTAATCTCAGGAATGTCACACAGGCGAAACTGAGCGATGATTTCATCAAACGGACGAAAGCCGTTCATTGCTTGGTATTCCGTTAGTGCGTAAACCAGCTCAGGCTTGTGGTTGGCATCTTTGTAATTACGATTGAATGCACTCAGTGGCACACCCAGCTCTTGTTCTTTGGCGTAACCAAGCTCCGCATCTTGTTTGTTGGGGTGCACTTGGATAGACAAGGCTTTATCCGCCGCAAGGATCTTGAAAAGGAAAGGTAGGTCACCAAAGGTCTTTGCCGTGCTTTGCGATAGAAAGGCTGACGGATCTTGTTTGATCAGTTCCGACAGCGAAACATGGGTACTTCCTTGCTTTACCATAGAACAACCATTGGGATGCGTACCCATCCAAACTTCAGCTTGAGGTTGCTGCGCTTGGTTAGCAAAGCCAAACAAATCTTGGATCGCAGTGCGGCTTCCCCAGTCGTAGTTTTGGATCTTATTGTCCATTTTGAAGAAGCATTTTGATGAAATAGTATTCGAATTCATGAATTTTACCCGTAGAAAACCCTCCGAACGGAATCGGAAGCAAAAAATAGTGGTGATTGGACGGGTGAGCGCTTAACTCACCCCAAGAGAGGTAGAAGTCGCTTCTACAATGAGATGTCTACAGCCTAAGTTTGGGAGCGAGCGGCTTTCTCGAAGGTTGAGCCTGCAAGAACGGCAATAACAGCAAGCCAATGACGGCAGCGCATACTGAGATGGTGATGAAGAATCCAGTCCAACTGTATTCTTTAAGAATCAATGCGAGCGGGTAGCCAGAAAGCGCAGCGCCCATGTAAGCAAACAAACCCACAAAGCCAGTGGCTGCGCCAGCGGAATCTTTATGCGAACATTCCGCCGCAGCCATGCCGATCAACATTTGTGGGCCAAACACGAAAAAGCCAATCGAGAACAACCCCGCCGCTTGAAACGTAAAGTTGGTTAACGGCATCAACCACAGCGCTGCGACAGAGAGGAAAATACCTGCGGCAAATAACAGGTTCATCGGACCTCGGTTACCGCCGAACAGTTTATCCGAGCCCCAACCCGCCACCAGAGAGCCGACAAAACCACCAATTTCAAACATCGATACTGCAGCATTGGCATTAATTAGGCTGTAGTGGTGCTGTTCTGTCAGGTACAAGTTACCCCAGTCGTTGATTGCGGTACGCACGATGTAAACCAGAACATAACTAAATGCGAGCAACCAAATGTACTTGTTGTTGAACACGTATTGTTTGAGGATCTCTTTGTAACTCAGCCCTTGTCCGTGGTTCTCTTGGGCGAGTTCTAATGGATCGTTGCGCCATTGCCCAACGGTTGGTAGACCTTGAGTGGTTGGTTTATCGCGCAAGCGCCAACACACAACCACACCGAGAATGACGCCAATGACTCCCGGAACGATAAAGCCTTCCCGCCAGCTATAGTGGAACGTAAGAAATCCAACGAGTAGGGGAATTAAAGCCCCACCGACGTTATGAGCGGTGTTCCAAATTGCCCACAAGAAGCCACGTTCTGAGCGTGAATACCAAGTGGTAAGTAGCTTAGAACATGAAGGCCAGCCCCAACCTTGGAACCAAGCGTTCATTACCCACAGAACTGCGAGTGCAACCAAAGAGCTGGAGAAGCCAAACGCGATATTGATTAAGCCGGTGGCGATTAAACCGACGCCCATGAAAAAGCGGGGGTTGGAACGGTCAGAAATGGTGCCGGAGATAAACTTTGATAAACCGTAGGTGATGTAGAACAGCGTCCCAATCATACCGATATCGGCTTTGTCTAAACCTAGATCAGCAATCATCGCGGGTGCGGCATAGTTGAACGTTTTTCGCGTGAAGTAAAAGCCCGCGTAGCCAAGATACATCCCCAGCATGATGTGCAGACGCCAATAACGGTAGCGTTCATCCACTTGCTCTTTGCTAAGGGGATCTCGGTCATAGCTCGGAGACTGAAATAATCCAAACATGCTCGTTACACCTTAGGTAATGTGATGGCGATTTGCGTGCCATCGACGTGATCGTTCAAAGAGTAGATATACATTTTCCCGCCAAGGGCTTGCACGCGTTCTTGCATGCCGCGAACGCCCATGCCTTTCATGCACTCTTCGGTTTTAAACCCAATGCCGTTGTCAGCGATGTGCAACGAAATGTGCTCGTCTATAGAGAGCTCGATAACGATAGACGTCGCATTTGCGTATTTCGCTGCGTTGTTTAACGCTTCTTGGCACAAACGGAACAGAGTGACTTTTAGTGTGTCGCCCAGAGACTCGTAGTCGCCTTGCCAATCAAGCACAACGCGTGTGCCATGATTATCGAACTCCATTTCACGGGTTAACTGGTGAACAGAATCTTTCAAATCCAGATCGTCGAGCATTTTCGGGCGCAGTTTGCTCAGCAGGTGCTTGGTCGTGTCATAAACATTGAGCGACAAATTCTCGATCATCTCGGCACAGCGTGTATTCATTTCTGCGTTATCGACTCGCTTAATGATGCTTGCTTGGGTTCGAATCGCCGTGATGTTCTGACCAATCTCATCGTGCAGCTCTCTTGCCACGTCGCGCCGCACCGACTCTTCTGCTTGAATAAGTTGGCGAGACAAGGTTTGGTTTCTCGATAATTCACCCCGAAGCTTTTGATTAAGGTCTTTCTGTTTTTGCACCGCTAAACCGAGCATGATGCCGGTTAAGGTTTGTGCAGAAAGAGAGAGCAGCAGGTCAGTAATTTCTAGATTCGACACGCCACTTCGCGCAGCAATCAAGGCAATACTGTTTAACATGGTCGCAAGCAGCGCACCCTGCCAGCCATAGCGCAGCGCAAGCACAATGATTGGGATGGCCATACAAAAAGGGGCGAAGCGTTTTAGCTCATCCGGCAAGCTGGTTTGAATCAAAATGCTGGCGATCAATAACACGCTATAAAGCAAGATATGACGAACTTTGAATTGAACGTCGTTAGCTAACAAATTTGAGGTCAATGGCGACCAAGGGCTTTGGAAGAGATAGTTCCAAAGCAAGTAACACATTGGCAGAACCAACAAACCGCCGGCAATACTTGCCAACCACGCCATATAGACCGATTGAACATGGTAGCCAACCGCGAGCACATTAATGCAAGACGTTACGATCAACACGACAGCCATAACCGCTAAGTGCTGATTCTGGTCGCCTTTGTAATAGCGCTTAGCAAGGTAAACCACTGGAATACTTAATACGCTAGCAACCAACACCATCAACCATTGAGGTTGTTCAAGAAGTAGAGCGAGTGCGACGGTCAATCCCCATTCGGCGAGATAAATCGTGGCCCAGTATTTTTTACGCGTATGCAGTGTTAATCCCAAACGCAACGCGAAGGGGAAGAGCATTATCGCAAGCTCAGCATCGTTGACAAAGTAATACGCGATCACCCACAGACAGAACCATGAACATCCTGCCATGAATAAACCGCAAATGGAGGTGATGAGGTAGCTACGCATTAAAACGACTCTTGCGAGAACAGTTTGGCGAGTTCAACGTTGTTCTTCACGCCGAGCTTATCCATCGCGTTTGCACGGTGAACGTGAACCGTCTTATGGCTTAAGCCAAGCTCAGTGGCGATGGACTTCACATCCAAACCGCGAGCCAGCAATTGGCACACTTCGTTTTCACGGCGAGTCAGTTGAGTCTGCGTCGCGGCCTTGCCACTCGGTGTTGCCAGCTTTAACGCAATATCGGGCGTTAGGTAACAACCGCCAGCAGCACTGGTTCTTACGGCTTGGATTAACTCATCAGGGCTACAGCGTTTACTTAGATAACCTTTCGCGCCCAGTTTCAGTGATTTCTCAACCATCGCGGCAGAATCGTGAACACTTAGCATGACACACGCAATGCCAGAAGGGATTTCGGAGAGTAGGGTAAGCCCACTTTCGTCTGCCATCGAGATATCTAGGATAACCACATCTGGCTTGCATGCAGGTAATCCCACTCGAGCTTCGGCTACCGAGCTAAATTCACCGACAACATTCATGTCTGTTTCAAGGCTCAACAACTGAGCAAATCCAGAACGAACAATGACATGGTCATCCACAAGCGCTACGTTAATCATCTTAAATACCAAACTTCAGCAATAAACAAACGAAAATGAGTTCTTAAAGAACTCAATAAAAACCCGCGATGATACTAAATTGACCAAGTTTATTTAATGATCTCGTGCGCTTTGACTGGCAAAGCGCACTGATGAATTAAGACTGGCTGGCCGCGAGTTCAAGTTTCTTCTTGTTATGTCGAATCTTTTTCTCTTCTGCGATAGCAACGAAGGCAAGAAGGACAATACAAATCATCGCTGAGGTATCCAGTGCCGCGAAGGTGCCTTTCCAACCGGTTAGGCCAAAGATTGGCGTACCGTCTGCAATCATACCCAGACCCAGTTTGGCAAAGCTGTCACCAATTAGGTAAGCGAATGTGCCTTTTACGCCATCGGCCACACTGATGGCTTTCTTCGGAACAAAGCCAACTGCCGCAACACCGATAAGCAGTTGAGGACCAAACACGAGGAAACCAAGCACAAACAGCGATGCTAGGTACATGAACTCGCTTGTCGCGTGTTGGTAGAACTCAAGGGATACGATGATCAATGCAAGAGAGACACACGCCACTAAAGCACGGCGACCATTTGCAAGGTCAGATAGGTAACCCCACATCAAAGTACCCACAAGCGCGCCCACTTCGAATAGGGTAAAACCAGAGATTGCCGCTTCTTTTGATAGACCAAGTTCTTGGTAAGCGTAAACCGTTGACCATTGGTCGATACCGATACGCACGATGTAAAGGAAGATGTTGGCAAAGCAAAGTAGCCAGATCACTTTGTTTTTAAGAACGTATTCAACAAAGATTTCTTTTTTGGTCATCTGGTTTTCTTCAGCGGCGGTGTCTTCTTCACTCACTGCTTCATCGAAAAGTTCTTCTACTTTACCCAGACCGTAAGCTTCAGGAGAGTCACTACCAAAGCGCATGCCGATGAAACCCACGATGATCGCAATGACAGAAGGGAAGACAAACATACCGATCACGTGACCGTCGAACAGGTAGTTAGCACCAAACAGAGCGACACCGGCAGCACCAGCGCCCCCCACGTTGTGCGACATGTTCCAAAGACCTAGGTAAGAACCACGTTTGTTGCGTGGTGTCCACTTGGTGATGGTTGAGTAACTAGAAGGGCCACCCGTACTTTGGAAGAAACCACTGAGTGCATAGAAAGCCACCATCAAGAACAAGCTCGCGCTGCCGCCGCCCATACTGAAGCTGAAACCAAGCATGGCAAGACCAGAAAGGATCAGCATGAAAGGAAGGAACTGCTTGGTGTTTTTGCCGTCAGCATAGTAGGAAACGACGGTTTTACCGATACCGTAAGTAATCGAAAAACCCAGACCAATTAAACCGAGATCGGTCATCGACAAACCGTAAGTGGAGATCATGTCGTTTTGCGCGACGTTGAAGTTTTTACGGACCAGGTACATGGTCAAGTAACCAATAAATACCACTAGGTAAGATTGGATAAATGGCTTGAACCACATTTTTCTACGTACTTCGACAGGAAGATCGAGGGTAGGTTTCCGGACTTGTTCAAGGAATTTTAACATCGTGAACTCTCTTGGATTAGGGTGATGCACGTGCGTGCTCGCTTTCTTTTAACTGCTGGCGATTGTAGAGAGTCCACTTTTGAATCACATGAGAGGAGGGCTTAGATCGGCTAAGAAAAATTCCTAGAAAAGAGTGAGTGAGCGCTAAAGCGTGAAAATCATCACATTCTGTGTGGCATAGTGTTAATTCGCACAATGTAAGGCTTCAACCGCTCGCGCCTTGCGACGCGCATAACGTAGGCTCGCATCCATCGGGCGATGGATGCGAGCCGCTGCTTATTTTTCTTCGAGCAGGTGTTCGTAGCGTTGGTCGGTGAGTGTCTTCATAAAGGCGACTAACGCGTCTACTTGCTTATCGGTCAAAGCGCGCGATTGAAATTTTGCTTCGGTGAGCGCCAAGTTTTTATCAACCTCAGGCGCTCGCCAAGGCTGGCCTGTTTCCGGGTTAGTCGTGCGGGTTGAGTTATTATATTTGTCGTAAAACAGCACCACAGTACGCAAGTCTTTAAACACGCCGTTGTGCATATAAGGGCCAGTCACGGCGACGTTGCGCAGTGTCGGCACTTTAAACTTGCCAGCTTGCGCTTCATCGTTGATGCGCGGGTGTTCAAGCAGCCCTTTGTCAATGTGCTTCGTGCCTAGGCCGTTAACCTTACGCACCGCCGTATTCACCGGAACCCCTAAGTTATGGTACTCATAGTTGCTAAATGTTTCCCCTTGGCTGTTCGGAAAAGCTTTTAGCTGGTGGCATGCGTTGCAATTGGTAAACTGCTGAGAAAAGAACAGCGCCTCACCCAACGACTCTTGTTGAGTCAACTTGACTTCATCACGCAGATAACGGTCATATTTAGAGTCAAAGGGCGAAAAAAATTCCGTTTTTTCAAACGCGGCAATGCTTTCTGTCATTGCAAGGTAGGCGGCGTCGGTGTCTGACCATATCGCGTCACCAAATAAAGCAGTGAACCCTTGTACGTAGACACGGTTTTCCTTGAGCCGTTCGATCACGGCTTGTTTGTTGGGCATGCCCATTTCAAGTGGATTTAAAGGAGGGCCACCAGCTTGGCCAGCCAAATCGCGCTCTCTGCCATCAAGGAATAGCCCACCTTTAAATTCGCCCGCGTTATTACGGGTTATGCGAGGGATTTTGTTGGCGTAAGAGGCAGTTGGTGTATTGCGGTCACCAAACGACACCCCATCGTCACCTTTTGAGACCATTCCCTCCAGCTCTGACTCTCTGTTGTCAATAAAAGCATGGTTCGGATTGTGGCAAGTAGCGCAAGATTGCGTTCGATTTTGCGAGAGATTGACATCAAAAAACAACATCTGCCCGAGTTGTTCCTTGGTCATGGCTGAACCATCGCTAGCTGCAATAGGGTAAGCATGAAGTAACGCAACAAGACCTAGCCATAACGCTGTGGGTTTGGACAAAATAACCTCCGTGGTAAGAATGCCCAAGCAGTTGGGCTGTCATAAGTGGTGAAGATTATACCTCAAGCACGCGACTAACGAATACTGGATGAAGTCCTTAGTATCACTCTCTCCAAAGCAAGCCTCGCTGTCCGAGAGCTATTTTTGAGCAGGTAAACGGCACCTCAAGCAGGTGTGAGTTGTACTCTGTAATCTGGGTGGCAGATTGCAGAAGATGCCGACTTTCCGTGCAGGAATAGCATCTTCTGCTTAGGGAGGGCTAGGTAAAGATTACTGCTTTTTCTGTTTGTAGCGGTCGAAAATGACCGCTGCGAGCAAAATGATACCGCGTACTACGTATTGAGCGAAACGGTGACATGTTCAACAGGTTCATCGCGTTTTCAACTGTACCGAGAATTAGCACGCCTGCGACAACATAAGACACCTTGCCAATACCGCCTTTAAGTGATACGCCGCCAAGTACACAAGCAGAGATCACGACGAGTTCGAAACCGACCGACGTCATTGGTTGGCCACTTGTCATCCGTGCGGCGAGAATCACGCCCGCTAGTGCGGAGATGAATCCCGAGATGGTGAAGATTATCCTCTTGGTTTTTACTACGTTGACCCCAGCTAGGCGTGCCGCTCATATACGGTGCGGTTGAGAAGGAAGGCAAACACCCCGAAAGTGATCAGTGTTAACCAGATTGGAGTCGGGATACCCAGAATAGAAGAGTTGCCAAGGGTGAAGAAGCTCTCTTCAGTGATACCTACCGCTTTACCGTCCGAGATGATATAGCCTAGACCACGGGCAATTTGCATCGTGGCCAGTGTCGTGATCAGCGCGTTGATTTGCAGTTTGGCAATCACGAAGCCGTTTAGAAGACCAAATAGAACCCCTGAAAGTAGGCCAGCACCAATACCGAGCACGACACTGCTGGTGGCGTTGATCGCCACTGCGGTAACCACGCCTGAACAGGCGATAATAGAAGCAACCGATAGGTCAAGGTCGCCGCAAGCTAAGCAAAACAGCATTGCACACGCTACCATGCCACTCATTGAAATGGCCAAGCCAAGGCCTTTCATGTTGATGAAAGTGGCAAAGTAAGGCACGAACAGACAGCACAGCAAGAATAAACCAGCAAATACCATCAGCATTCCAAATTTGTCCCAAATTTTTGAGAAGTTGAGTTCGCGGGATTTCGCCTCAGATGCCATCGATTTGGTAGGGCTAGATAAAGACATAATAGTGTTCCTCAGTGTCAAGCTGCTGCTGACTCTTTGTTGATCATCGCCAGACGAAGCGCAGTTTGTTCGTTAAATTGATCGCGTTGCAGTTCTCCCGTCACCGCCCCGTCTTTCATGACAAGGATGTGATCAGAGATGCCCAACACTTCTGGTAAGTCGCTGGAAACCACCAAAACGGTGACGCCGTTTTCCGCCAGCTTAAAAATTAATTCGTAAATTTCAGACTTCGCGCCCACATCGATGCCTCGGGTTGGTTCATCAAGTAGGATCACGCTCATCGCGGTGGACAACCAACGTCCAAGAATCACTTTCTGTTGGTTGCCGCCTGATAATTTTCCGATTGGTTGCTCGAGAGACGAAGCCTTGACATTGAGTGCCTGCTTTTGTTTAGTGGCGTTCTCTTTTTCCCAAGCGAAATCAATGAGGCTGCGAAATTTAAGATGCCACGGGCGAGCACTAATATTGGTGTTTTCTTATACCGACATAATTGGCACGATCCCGTGGGCCTTGCGATCTTCTGAACAGAGTGTAATGCCAGCGCGAATCGCATCTTGTGGGTTCTTTATGCCGATTTGGATATCGTGCAGGAAGAGATTTCCACTGGTCATGCGCTCTGCGCCAAAACCTTGTCCTTCAGTGGCACGCACGCCACCCAGGACGGTGTTATCGTTCATGCCTACCACGAGCCATTGCTTAACTTTTGGGTATTGGACCAGCAGCGAGTTAGCGGCATCCAATGCCCCGGGGATGTCGTTTGATTTGGTGGGTACACGATAGATTTGAGTGGCCGGGAACCCAGCTTGTTTGAGTGCAGAGATAGCGCCATCAACACGATGACGAGCAGTGTCAAGTTCGTCAGCGGTAATCGCCATCACGCCAGTTGTTGCAACATCCCAACGACGCTTTTGCATTTCTTTATAAAGCTCGGAACCTTGGCGTTCACCAATGGCCGTTGCGGCCATCATTACTAAAGGGACTTCCAGCATCGGTTCACCTTTGGCGTTGAGAAACTGATCATCTACTGTCACGACTTTTAGATCATAACTTTTGGCTTTTGCCATGATCGCAGGGCCTAACTTGGGATCCGGTGTGCAGATCACGAAACCTTTCGCGCCTTGAGCCGCAAGTGTGTCAATCGCATTCAGAGTTTTTTCACCATCTGGTACCGCCATCTTTACCACTTCAAACCCAAGGTCCTTGCCTGCTTTTTCAGCAAATGACCATTCGGTTTGAAACCAAGGCTCCTCAGGTTGTTTGACTAGATAACCTAATCAAAGCTCATCGCTTGAACCAAAGAATGCGCTGGCAGAAGCACTTAAGAGAGTTAGCCCAGATAAGGCCGCAGTTGTTAGTAAGGTTTTTAATTTCATTGTTATTCCATCCACTGGGTAGGGGGTGTTTCAGGCACATATTTGAAGATTTTGTTTTAAGTTGAAGTGATGAAAATCACAGCAGAGGATTGTGGCGTTTTTGTCCATGTATTTAGCGGAGGTGAACATGATAGCGATCGCACTTATTACGTTTTAGTGCATTTGTAGAGATGTTTTTGGTGAGAGGAATCGATTGTTTGATGATTTTCTCTCGACTTATAAAGGTATGAGCACTTATTAAAACCAAAACACAGAAATGAAGCTGTGACTAATTTGTCCATGTATCTAGCAGGCAAGGTCATGGCTGAATCATCCATGCGGGGTATAACAAAAAAGAAATATCACCCTACCCGGAGTTGTTATGAAGCATTTAGCGACACACCCTGCACATGTTATTGGTCTGGATTTTGGGTCAGATTCAGTACGTGCACTATTTGTCAACGTAATCAACGGAGAAGAAGTGGCATCTGGTGTTGCTTACTACCCTCGTTGGATGGAAGGACGATACAGCGACCCTGAACAGTCTCAGTTTCGCCATCACCCGAAAGAATACATCGAAGCAATGACTCAAGCGATACGTGAAGCGCTTGAACAAGTTCCAGCGGACATCGCTCAGTCTGTCGTAGGTATCGGTGTTGATACAACGGGCTCTACGCCAGCCCCCGTTGATGCACAAGGTAATGTCTTAGCGTTGTTACCCGAATTTGCAGAAAACCCGAACGCGATGTTCATTTTGTGGAAAGACCACACTTCAGTATCCAAAGCGGATTTGATTAATGAGCTGGCTCACGGTGGCGAGTTCATCGACTACACCAAATTTATTGGCGGGCTCTACTCATCAGAATGGTTCTGGGCAAAAGCGGCTTGGGTGAGTGAGCAAGACGAACAAGTGGCGAAAGCCGCTCACAGCTGGGTGGAACTGTGTGACTGGATCCCAGCGCTGCTGTCTGGCAACGAACACCCAAGCAAGCTCCGCCACGGTATCTGTGCGGCTGGTCACAAAGCGATGTGGCATGACAGCTGGGGTGGCCTGCCGGATCAAAAATTCCTCTCTGCCATTTCGCCAACTCTTGATGGTATTCGTGAGCGTATGTTTGATGAGGTTTACACTGCTGAAGATGTTGCGGGCTATCTCACTCCAGAGTGGGCGAAAAACTGGGCTTACCGTCAGGAATAGCGATTGCGGTCGGTGAGTTTGACTGCCATATGGGTGCGGTAGGCGCTGGGGCAGGCGAGCATGATTTGGTGAAAGTGATAGGTACATCAACATGTGACATTTTAATGTTTGATGCAGACCAAGTTGGCGACCGTACTATTCACGGTATTTGTGGTCAGGTCAAAGGCAGCGCGCTACCAGGTTTGATGGCTCTGGAAGCCGGTCAGTCGGCATTTGGTGATGTTTATGCTTGGTATAAACGCGTGCTGATGTGGCCAATTCAAGCATTAGCGAAAACCAATACCGACGCGGCAAAAGTGATGGAGCAGTTGGATAAAGCGATGATTCCAATGCTTGCGAGTTCTGCGCAGCAATATGGATTCAACGACAACTCACCATTAGCGATGGACTGGCACAATGGCCGCCGCACACCTTACGCCAACCAGCGACTCAAAGGCGCAGTCACCGATTTGAACTTAGGTTCAACCGCACCAGCGATGTTCGCCGCTCTGGTTGAATCAACCGCTCACGGCGCGAAAGCGATGGCTAGCCCGATCAGCCAAGTTTATAAGCCGAATGCAGCAGCAAAAGCGCTACGTGAACAACGTTACTCTGCTTACCGTGAACTGGGCCAACACCTAGAACAAATCTCTGAAGTAAAACTGTCTCAGGAGTATAGCCATGGGTGAGTTAGCAACGGGCGCAGCTAAGTCGGTACTGAGCCAAGAAGAGCGCCTGAAAAAGCTTCGTCATGATGTGTGGCAAGCGAACTTAGATCTCGAACGTCACAAGTTAGTGACATTCACTTGGGGCAACGTTTCCGCTATCGATCGTGAGTCGGGTTTAGTGGTGATTAAGCCAAGCGGTGTTGCTTACGAAGATCTAAGCGCAGAAAACATGGTGGTGGTCGATTTGCAAGGCAATGTGGTTGAAGGGGATCTGAACCCGCCTTCAGATACCGCAACGCATTTGGTTCTGTATCGCACCTACGCCAAGATCGGTGGGGTGGTGCATACGCATTCTCCACGAGCCACGGCTTGGGCACAAGCTGGCAAGGAGATTCCTGCGTTAGGAACCACTCACGCTGATTATTTCTACGGCAGCATTCCATGTACGCGTCCGCTGTCGAACAACGAGATCGCTCGCGATTATGAACTTAATACCGGGTTAGTTATCGTGGAAACCATTGGCGACAGGGATCCAACGTCAATTCCCGGAATATTGGTGAAAGAACATGCGCCGTTTTGCTGGGGGAAAGATGCCTATCAAGCGGTACACAACGCCGTGGTGACAGAGGTGGTGGCCGGAATGGCGCTGCAAACTCTGCAGATCAATCCTGCAGCGCAATACATCAATCAAGCATTGCTTGATAAGCGTTACTTACGCAAACACGGAGCCAATGCTTATTACGGTCAATCTGAAAAGAATAAAGGGTAAGTCATGAAAGTCTTCAACGAAAAAAGTGTTTGGTTTGTCACCGGTTTTCAAACCTTGTACGGGCCTAAAGTATTGGAAAATGTGGCGCAAGACAGCGCGCAAATCGTCGCAAGCTTTAATCAGAGCAGCACAATTTCAGTTCCGATGTTGGATCAAGGAACGGTGAAATCGCCGGATGAGATCCTGCAAATCTGTCGAGCGGCCAATAACGGCCCCAACTGTATCGGTTTGGTGTTGTGGATGCATACTTTTTCGCCAGCAAAAATGTGGATAGCGGGGCTCTCACAACTGAACAAGCCCCTCTTACATCTACATACCCAGTTCAATGCCGCTCTGCCTTGGAGTGACATCGACATGAACTATATGAACACTCACCAAAGTGCGCATGGCTGCCGTGAGTTTGGCTTTATCGGCACACGCATGGGAATCGTTCGGAAAGTGGTGGTCGGCCATTGGCAAAACCCCAATGTTCATGCAGAGATTGATGACTGGTGCCGCGCAGCGATTGGTATTCATGCAGGGCAAAACCTGAAAGTGGCCCGTTTTGGCGACAACATGCGGCAAGTTACGGTGACAGAGGGAAATAAAGTCTCCGCGCAAATCCAATTTGGCTACGAAGTAAATGCTTACGGTTTGGGTGAACTGACGGAAGCTGTTCGGTCGGTATCGGATGCCGATGTTGCCCGTTTGCTGGATGAATACGCCTCAACCTATGTAATGACACCTGAATTGCTGACAGATACTGCGCTACTAAAACTAATGCAGCACGAAGCACGCCTAGAAATGGGTATGGAACGTTTTTTAATCGACGTAGGTGCAAGCGCATTTACTAACACCTTTGAAAACCTAACCGGTTTGGGCTCTCTCCCAGGGCTAGCCACGCAACGCCTGATGGCGAAAGGTTTTGGCTATGGTGGAGAGGGGGACTGGAAAACGTCTGCGATGGCGCACATCATCAAGCAGATGGGTAAAGGACGCCAAGGTAACACGCCAGTTCAAGCAAGATCTCAAAATCAACAGCTTGTACTACCGACTTGCTGTTGGGGTTTAACCGCTAAAGCGCCCTCACAGCCACTAGACATATGGCTGTGAGGACGCGGTTGAAGAGGACATTATGCCGCTTAACCAATCTAAACTTGCCCACGATTTGCCTATTCACAGCCACTTCGCGATTCACTACCACCACTGGACGCTGCGCGTGAAGGCCGAGTGTTCGGTGATGTTCGAGTTGATATATCGAGAACAAGTGCAATACCAAGGTAAACTGGAACTGATGAATAACGGTGAACTGCTGGATATCTCCCAAGTTCAGTGGAAATTTCCTCATCGCCCTGATCGCATTGAACAGTGGTGTCAGTTGCACCATGCTGACAAACTCTCACTCAATATGAATTACTTTTTTCACGACCAGGCGCTGGTGATTGAGTATTTGGCGCGCAATAGTATTCCTACACGTTTAGACATTAGACATGAGATAGTGCCGCTGGATAGCGTGGAAAACGATAAACCGTCACATTCGGAAAAACTGGATTGGCAGCGCTGTCGTCATGGTCTTCCTAGTGAATCGATTCGCCATTCCATTAAGCCCGATCTGTTTCGCGAAGCATTTTCTGCCACTCAGTGGATTGTGTTGGATAAAATGTGATGTCGAAAATCGCAATGCTGCCCAGTGCAACATACACTAGGGAAAACTTCAATGATAGCTGGTCTATGCAGAACACAGATCCCCTTAAGCCGGGATATAATTTTGATGCTCATTTAGTTGCCGGTCTCACACCTATTATCGAAGGTGATGAGCTCGATTACATCATCGATCGGCCTAATGGCATGAAAGGATACATCATCAACATCACCAGTAAAGGGGAAGGAACGGTTTTCTCTGGTGAACAGCAGTTCCACGCTAAAGCAGGAGATCTGCTTCTCTTCCCCCAAGCGCTGCCCATTACTACCATCGAAAGGACGATAATGCCTCTTGGTTTCACCGTTGGATCTATTTCCGCCCGCGTGCGTTTTGGCATGATTGGTTAAATTGGCAGGAGGAGCGTAACGGGGTGTACGTTACTGGTGGCTTATCGACGCAGGATATTTATTGAACACATTGAAAGTCTGTTTGTTGACATCGAATACACCGCAAAATCGGATATGCCATATCGAGATGATCTCGCGATTAATCTATTGGAGCAATTGCTAATTCGCTGTAAAACGGTGCAGCCTGATGTAGTGAATAAACCGCTCGATCCGCGTATTGTTCAAGCGATCAACTACATGACGCAAAATCTCAACCAAGACTTCACTCTTGAAGATATTGCTGCGCACACCTGCTTGTCGCCATCGCGCTTAGGGCATCTGTTTCGCGATGAGATGAAAATGACCATTACCCAATGGCGAGACGATCAGCGAGTTAGCCGGGCAAAACAATTGTTGGTCACCATTCACTATTCAATTAACCATATCGGAAGAATTGTTGGTTACTCTGATCCCCTCTATTTCTCTCGTGTATTTAAGCGCAAAGCCGGGGTTAGCCCTACTCTACCGAGATAAAATTGCTTAACATATCGCTCTCGGCAGCAGGTTACCAAAGGATCTCACTGCCAACATAGGTATAAAAGCGTCCGCTCTGTACTGGTGTCGCCGATGCAATCAAAGCAACCAAATTCTCTACCACTCGGCTGGACTAAAGGGGTTACCCGCAGGGACATTGTTGTGAAACAGCACAGAGAGTTTGTTATCGGTCGTACCGGGATGCAGCGCCCTTTTTTGGGGGGAGTGGCACTATTCCTCTGATGCTGACAGGCCAGTGTAGTGCGATCATAGCCTGCATTTATTGAAAGTGTCGGAAAAATTAAAAAAGTGACAATTTTCGATGATATTTTAGAATGTCAATGCAACTTGGTTAAATTGTTCAATATATGGAAATGTCAATAAAAATAGGCTGTTAGTGCTGTTATTTGGCTTTGATTAGAAATGTTCGTGCAATAAATCTCGGATTTGAGACTTGTTGTAATTTGTGCATGGTTGAATAAGAAATTATTATATTTTCGATGGACATCAAGAGTTTTTTTGTTACGATCCCGAACGAAGTCTGGTTTAAGGTAAGACTTTTTCAAAAAATATTTAATTATGAAAAGGAAAAATCATGTTAACGAAAGCTTATGTAAAAACTCGTCTGCTGTTAGAGTCGTTTGCCAAAGACCAACGCGGTGTCACCGCAATTGAATACGCGATTATTGGTGTGGCGGTTTCGGCAATTGTTTTAGCGATGTTTAATACGGATCTAAAAACTTCTTTGACTGCGGCTATGACTAAGATTACAACAGCGATAAATGGTGCTGATGCCGCTGCGCCTAAACAATAACTTTGTTAGTTTTTCTCAATCTCCCCCTGCTACTCCTGATTGCCATAAACGACATCAAATCTCGTTTCATCGATAATCGTGCAGTAGTGGTGTTGGCTGTGCTAGTGTTATTAGGCTGGTTCAACCAGCCTAATTGGCAGATTTGGCCTTATACCTTGGCAATTGTGCTCGGTGGGCTGTTGCTTTTTCAGCTCGGTGTGCTTGGCGCTGGTGATACAAAACTTTTGGCGGTCATTAGCCTCGGTATTGATCCCGCTTATATGCCACTGACGTTAGTTGGCATCGCCATGGTTGGCGGGGTAATGGCGCTAGGTTATTTGCTTTACGGCTTAATGACGGATTTAACCAAAGTGCGCCAGCGTGGTATTCCTTATGGGGTGCCGATCTGTTTGGTCGGCGGCTTAGCCATTGTCGTTTCTGCGCTTTGAGCGTCATTAAGTGATTGCTGAGCGTTGAACAAAAAGGATTTTTATAATTTTCAAATAACACCTGAAAAATTTTCCGTTTAATAACGTTGATATCCAACGGCAATGTAGCCACAAACTGCTTATTAAAATAATCAACGCCATAGTTTGCTCTGACGCATCCATAATGGCGATGTTTAAACGACATTAAGATAAGCCATATTTCTCACTTGGGACGGTGATATGAACTCCAAGCTTTTAATTGCAGTGGCGCTGATGGTCATTGGTATTGGTGGTTATGGATTACTGACGCCTTCAACACCGATCGCGACTGCGCCAATTGAAGAGGCCACACCCAACACGCCCATCAAGCAATATCAAGTGTGGCTGGCAAAAGAGCCGCTACAAAAAGGCCAGTTAGTCAGCCGTACTGATCTTGAACTGCGACGTATCGATGAGGCGCAAGCGCTCAGTTTGGGCGTGAATCAAGATATTGAACTCACTTTTGTGGCCGATCTACGTATCGAGAGAGATTTGGCTGCTGGCGAAGTGGTTTGGCCCGAGTGGTTGATAACCCCTGAACAGCCGGCGTATTTGGATCTGATTTTAACCCCTAACCATGTGCCATTTGCCATTCAGGTTAATCCTCAATCGGTGATTGGCGGTGTAATTCGCCCTGGTTCTTTGGTCGATATTCTTGCCCTTTCTTCTTTAAAGCAGAATCTGGCGACCGAAGAAACGGTGCGCAGTTTTGAAACCGTTTCGCTTACCCCAGTGCTAATGGGTGTCAAAGTGTTGCAAGTCAATCAACAGCCAACTACATCTAGCTCTGGGCGTAACGAAGAGTTGACCAGCCAAGCCAATGTGATTGTTGAGCTAACCCGTAAGCAAGTCGCAACGTTAACCATCGCCCGCCATATTGCCCAATTAGAGATCCATCTTTCGACCGGCAACAGTTTAGCTAGCGACCTTTCCGCCAACGCAGGCGATGTATTAACCGATTATAAAGCGATTCAGGAGTTTCGTGCTGGCAGCGCGACAACACGTTAAGGATAGAGAAAATGAGACAACGTTATGTGTATGGCTTATTCGCGGTTTTGCTCAGTGTGATTGCCCTGCCCGCCGCGGCGCAGCGGATCCTCAACTTAGCAGAAGGGGATGCGCAAACCTTACGTTTGGATAAAGAAATCCAGTCGGTGTTTGTTTCGGATCCGAAAGTCGCCGATTATCAGGTCATTGACCGCAAAACCGTGGTGATTTTCGGCAAACAAGTGGGTAATACTAGCCTACTGGTCTTTGGCGAAAACAGTGAAACCCTAGCCAGTCGCCGTTTGGTTGTTAATACCAGCATGGTGCATATCCAGCAACAAATTGCTGTTAAATATCCGCACGCTGAAGTCTCGATTTACAATCTAGGCCAACAGGTGGTGCTCAGTGGTACGGTTGCAACTGAAAAAGAGCGCGATGAAATTAATCTGCTGGTGGGTGAGCTGCTCGGAAAATCCTCAACCGATACCGATGTAGAATGGAAAATTGGTGATAACAGTTACAAAATGGACTTTATGCAAAAGCGCCGTTTTGAAGGTGTGGTCAATAACATTGAAGTCGCCAGCACTAAGCAAATCAATGTCAAATTATCCATTGCTGAAGTCTCGCAAACCTTTATGGAGAAGTTCGGCATCCAACTTGGCACCAGTGGACAAAGCAGTGGTGTGTTCGTTAATCCATTGAGACAGTTTAGTAGCAGCGATATCATCACGTTAATCAGCGCCATTGGCGATGACAACGTCGGGCAAGTGCTTGCCGAGCCAAATTTGTCGGTGATTTCGGGTGAAACGGCCAGTTTCCTTGTCGGGGGGAATTGCCCGTTGTCACCATCGTCGATGGCGGCACCAATGTTTTATATAAAGAGTTTGGTGTACGTTTAGAGATGATGGCCAAAGTGCAACGTGATGACAAAATCAGGCTGTCTTTAATGCCTGAAGTCAGTTCGCTCGATACCCAATATGCCAACTCAACTTATAATTTACCTGCGCTAAAAACGCGCCGCGCTCGCACCACCGTTGAACTCGGCGATGGTCAAAGCTTTGTTTTGGGCGGCTTGCTTAATAAAGAAGAAGCAGAATCGCTGCGTAAAATTCCTTTTATTGGCGATGTTCCTGTTTCTGGGCGCTCTGTTTCGTCATACCGAAACCACCCGCAATAAAACGGAACTGGTGATCATTGCGACGGTAAATTTGGTTCAGCCGATTGAGCCATCGAGTATTCAACTGCCCACCATGCAGCGCAGCTCAACTTTGGAACGCTTCTTTGCATTGCCTAAAGAGCGTCCAGCCATCGAACAGCAGCTTAGCCAACAAATCCTAGCGACGGGAGGGTTTAAACAATGAAAAATCCAACTTTGAGTGTGCTTTTACTCAGTACTGCGCTAGTAGGTTGCAGCTCAGGTTTGCCAGACAAGCCCGGCCCGGCAATAGATGTCTACCCCGTGCACAGCAGTTTGTCTTTGCAAACCGATGCGAAACAAGTGACTCAAGCACAACGCTCTTTGGAGCAATTTTTGGCTCAACAGCATAACCAACTAGTAACGAAAAACAGTGTGCTGTATTGGAGTACCAAGGCTGGCGAACGCTTTGCACTAAAAGCGGAAAAACAGCTGCGCAAACTGGGCGTCGCCCCAGAAAGTGTTCGGGTAGAAAAAATGCCGGCAGGCTTTGGCCAACATTTCGATTTTAAAATTGAAATCGTCGCTCATCGTGTCGTCGTACCCTTATGTGATGCGGTAAATATTAGCCAGTTTAGCCAAGAAAGTAATGGCTGCGTGAGCGAGTCGTTGCGTTGGCAATCTATGGTCAACCCACAAAAAATGTTAACAAATCATCCAATTGCATCTCCAGAGATGGCGGTAGGGGAATAGCGCTTATTATGTTTGATTTAGTTGATCGATTAAGTAAAAAACAGTCTAGTGAAGTGATTGAACAACAGAAGATCACGACAGTCCTGTTTTATCAAACCAGTGAATGCCAAGAGTTGGTTATGGAAGCCTATCGCTTTGAAGGGGTAGTGCCGCCTGTCACTGTTAAAAATAGCGATGAAGCGATAGCAGAGCATGTTCGTCAATCCGATATCGAAATTGTGATTGTGGAACTCAATAACAGCCTCAATATCAGCCAAGACGCGGAACGAATCAGTCACCTACTGCCCAATCATGCTTCTGTGATCATTGTCGGTAGTGAAGATGCCATTTCGACCATTCGTAATTTAAAAAGCATGGGCTTTTACTACGTCTTTTGGCCTGTGACCAAGCAAGAGCTGATTGATTTTGTTAAGAGTGTCTACGATAACCGCCAACGCAGCAGCCACCGCGGGCCAGGCCAGAAACGCAGAGCCAAGTACATCACGATACTCGGCAGTAAAGGAGGAGTGGGGACCAGTTTGATCACTGCTGAAGTGGCTCATCAGCTCTCCAGTGTACGAAAAACTTCCTGTTTGATCGTTGAGCAGCATTTTCATGGTGGCAATTTAGATATTTTGCTTGGTATTCGCAAAATGGAAAAACGACGAATTCAGAAGGGCTCGCTCTCCTCTTCTCTCGACACTGCTTCCGCGCAGAGCATGGTCTATAAGCACAACAACATGCTGTCGATTTTAGCCTTAACCTCAGAACAGCTCGACAGTCTATCCCTGCTTGATTACAGCAACGCTGTCGTCGATCAGTTATCAGAGGATGTGAATTTCATTCTTGAAGATCTCTCTGCTTCGGTTGGTTTCGCTATTGAAGCGGATAAATTCGTCGCTCAGGCGGATGTGGTGGTGGTGGTGATTGAACCGACCGTCTCTTCCGTACGTGAAGCCGCTCGCTTAAAAGAGCGCATCAATAAATGCAACAGCAATCGCGCTCTACGTTTACTGACGGTGTTCAATCACACCTTGCCACTTAAGTTGCAATCCGCCAGTAAACAAGATGCGGAAACCATTTTAAAACAAGCTATTGATATTGAAATTCCTTTTTGTGAAACCATCAATCGTACCGTTTTGGAAGATCAAAGAGTGGTGACGTCCAAGTTAAAGGCCGCGGAGCCACTGAAGAATCTGAGTGCCATGATCCTTGGTGAAACGATAAATAGCACGCCCAGTTTCTTTGCTTCCCTTAAGCAGAGGTTGTCTCGCTCATGATCGGTGCAAAAGCGATATATATTGGTATTCGCAAGCAAATTTTCGATGCTCTCGAGCCCGAAGCGATCGCGCAGATGACCAAAGATCAACTGGCCAAGCAGTTGGATGGGGCAGTAGGGCTATTAATTGAACGTGAGCGGTTAAGCGTGCCTAAAATCATCCGCGCTGAGTTTGTCAAAAACTTGGTGGATGAACTGATAGGGTTAGGGCCGCTACAAACCTTGATGGATGATGACACCATCAGTGACATCATGATCAACGGTCATCATAACGTCTTTATTGAACGTGGCGGTTTGGTGGAAAAGGCACAGATCGACTTTATTGACGAACGCCAGTTACTTGATATCGCTAAGCGAATTGCCTCACGAGTCGGTCGGCGGGTTGATGAATCCTCACCCACTTGTGATGCGCGTTTGCAAGATGGCAGCCGAGTTAACATTGTTATTCCGCCGATTGCCATTGATGGAACCGCCATTTCGATCCGTAAATTCAAAAAACAGAGTATCGACTTTACCAAGTTATGTGAATTTGGTGCCATGAGCCCAGAGATGGCACAAGTGCTGATGGTAGCAGCGAGATGCCGTCTCAACATATTGATTTCCGGTGGTACCGGTTCAGGTAAAACCACCATGCTCAACGCGCTCTCGCAATTCATTTCAGAAAATGAACGGATTATCACCATCGAAGATGCCGCCGAGCTGCGCTTACAGCAGCCACACGTTGTTCGTTTGGAAACACGTACCGCAGGGATTGAAAATACCGGGATGATTAATCAACGTGATTTGGTGATCAACTCACTGCGGATGCGACCCGACCGAATCATTGTCGGTGAGTGTCGAGGCGCAGAAGCGTTTGAAATGTTACAAGCAATGAACACCGGTCACGATGGTTCGATGTCGACTCTGCATGCCAATACACCAAGAGACGCACTGGCTCGTGTTGAGTCTATGGTGATGATGGCAACGAGTAGTCTTCCTTTGGAAGCGATCCGCCGCACGATAGTCAGCGCCGTGGATTTGATTATTCAGATCAGTCGCCTGCATGATGGTAGCCGTAAAGTGATGAGCATCACTGAAGTGATTGGTCTGGAAGGTTCGAGCGTCGTATTGGAAGAAATTTTCCGTTTTCAACCCAATTTGCGCCAAAGTGAAGATGGCAAAGTCAATGGCAGTTTTATTACCTCTGGCTTAATGCAGCGCTCGGTTCTGTATGAAAAAGCACGCTTTTTTGGATTGGAAGAGAAACTCGCTCAAGCCTTTCGTTCGTTAGAGGAGAAATCGGCATGATGTGGTTGCTGCTGCTAATGGTCGGCATCCTGTTGCTGCTGCTAGGTATACAGCAAAGGAAAAGTGCCCGATATGATTATCTTGCTGAGTTTGCTAAAACGGTGCATGTTGACTCCATGATTGCTGAGCACCAAGCAATTGATATGAAATCACTCTCCGATCGCACATTAAAAGACCGCCTAGATCAGAGTTGGAAAAACCTGAGTAAACAGCTAGGGAAACTGGCGCTGTTAAAGGTGCTTGGTTTTATTGCCTTACTGATTTTTCTCGGCGTTGAGTTTAATCAGCGCTTTGTTCGTGGCTCTGACCTGATGGTCGTCGTCATTGTCGTAGTTGCAGGATTAACCTTTGCCTATTTTTGGCTGCAAAAGCGTGAACAGACGCAATTTGAGGACAGTTTTCCTGATGCCTTAAATATGCTCAGCAGTGCCGTCTCATCGGGTGAAAGTATTACTCACGCGATCATGTATGTCGGTAACACTCTCAATAGCGATGTCGGTAGAGAGTTCAAGATCATGGGTAAGCGTTTACAGCTTGGTGAGTCACCCGATGATGTATTTCGTAAAGCTTGCCTGCGCTTTCCTTATCCTTCTTTTCATTTTTTTGTCATTACTCTGCGCGCCAATATGCAGCGTGGCGGTCAGCTGAAAGAAGTGATTCTGCGCCTCAATCGCTTATTATTTAATGCTCGTTCGATTGAAAAAAAGAAATTTGCTTTGACCTCGGAAGCTCGAACGTCAGCCAAAATTGTTGCCGCTATTCCGTTTTTCTTCTTATTTATGCTGCAATACCTTAGCCCTGAAAATTACGAGTTTGTGATGTTTGATCCAGCCGGTCGCCCTATCCTTTACTACGTACTGATCAGCGAAGCAATTGGTATCGCGATTGTATGGGGGTTAATGAAGAGTGTTCGCTAATATTTCTCTGCCCACCATTGGGCAAGCCGGTCCGCTTTTTCCCATCGTTTCTCGTACTGATCGGTGTATTGCTACTGCTTGCTTCGCTGCGCAAAGAGAAAAAAAAGCAATTCTGGAAAGATTATTATCTGCACCAAACCGCAGAGCAGACTACCGTAAAAGTCAGCTTACTTGAACGCCTATCGGCAACGCTCAATCGACTATTTTCCTCTGACAAGCATCTGCAGCAGCAAAAGATGCTAGCGGCGGGTTTTTATAATGCCAATTTTGCCACCTATTTTATGCCCCTTAAATATTCGCTATTGCTGTTAGGCGCAGCGGGAATTTATTTTTTATCATTGAAAGTAGCATGGCTAGCAAACAATCTAATGCTATTTATGGCGCTATGGTTGGTGATCAGCCTGATTTTACCTGATAGCTATTTGGCGATTCGGGCAAAAAACCTGAGCCATAAAATTTCGAATAAACTGCCGTATCTGCTGGATTTAATGGCGGTATGTGTGCAAACCGGTATGACGATTGAAGCGGCGATCAGTTATCTTGCCAAAGAGATGAAAGGATTTGATAAAGATATCAGCTATTTATTGGTGAAAACCGATGATAGAGCACGTTTAGTCGGTCTAGAGACTGCGCTCGATGAACTTTACGCTAGGGTGCCCTCGAATGAAATGCGTAGTTTCGTCATGACGTTAAAGCAAAGTCTGCAGTATGGCAGCTCAATTTACAGTGTTTTGACCACCCTATCGGCGGATATTCGAGAGGTTCAAATGCTGCAGATCGAGGAAAAAATTGGCAAATTGGCGGCAAAAATGTCTATTCCTCTGATTGTCTTTATTATGGTGCCGATTGTGATTTTAATTGCTGCCCCTGGTGTAATGAGGATGATGATCAATGCCTAATAGAAAGTCGAGTAAAATACCTAGTGCTCTATGGCTGTTGTGTGCCTTATCACTTTCGGGCTGCAGTGGTTTATATCAAACATCCAACAACGAAGGAAGCCAAGCGCAAAATCGCGATAAGCCTTTGGACTTTGATCAGGAGTCTTTGCTGATCAAAACCAATAATCAAGCGGGTTTGATTGAGTTGTATAAGGCTCAACTCCAGCAGCAAGAAAACCCACAAACACGTTTAAAATTGGCTCAGGCTTATTTCGATGGTAACGATCCGGAATCGACCTTATTTGTACTGACTCCTTTACTCAGTGGCAGCACAACTTTGCCGCGTGATGAACTTTTTTTTCTTCAAGGTCGAGCTCAATATCAACTGGGGCAGATAGAAACAAGCGCAACGTTCACTGTCATCCGCTCTGGAAGTGAACCCGAGCAGTGCCAAAGCTTTTAATTCGATCAGCATTATTTATGCGCAGCAAGGGGAGTGGCGAAAAGCACGTGAAGGCTTTAATCGTGCCCGAGAACTGATGTTTGATGATGTAACGGTCAAAAATAATTTGGCGCTGATTGATATCTTGGAACAGGATTATCAAAGTGCTGCAGCGCGTTTGTTACCAATTTATCTCAATGGCCAAGCGGATGATATGGTCACCGCGAATTTAGCCTTAATCATGGCCAAAATAGGCAGTTATGAACACTTACGCTCTTTTTATGGTCAGCAATATAACGATGAGGAACTATATCTGGCCTATCTCAACCTGCGTGACGTGCAATTAATGAATCACACGCCAGCAGAGGCAGCGGCTAATTCAAAAAAACATCTGTTGCAGCCAAATAACAATAACACAGAGGTTGTTATTCCCGC
Organism: Vibrio cidicii; assembly: GCF_009763805.1. NCBI lineage: Bacteria > Pseudomonadati > Pseudomonadota > Gammaproteobacteria > Vibrionales > Vibrionaceae > Vibrio > Vibrio cidicii. The sequence continues at coordinate 700,900 of NZ_CP046804.1, forward strand.
TGAGGAGCCAAAAGATGCGTCGTTTGTTTTCTAAGCAATCGCCAGCGAGCGGATCAAAGCAATCGGGTGTTGCCACGATTGAATTTGTTGGTGGTTTCTTTGCCTTTTGGCTGATGTGTATGGCTTGGGTTGAGATGAGCTTTCTCTCTTATGTCTCGAGTTTGGGTGATTTAGCGATTGCCACCGCGGCAAGGGAAACAAAAAAAATTGATGGCGATGATTATCAAGCGCAGTTCAAGACCATTTTGCAGCAGCAAAATAGCCTATGGCGCTATGTAGTGGACGCCAACAACTTCAAAACTAGCATCCAATATGTCAAAAAATTAGACGATTTACACAATTACGAAAAGATTTGCCTGGGTGAGAACGGCGATCAGCTGAACTGCAGTGATGCAAAAGATATGGCGATTGCTGTCTATAGCATTAGTTATGATTACACGCCGATTTTTAATTTCTTTTTGAATGATAAAACGGTGTTTGCCCGTGAGGCGATGGTGATTCAGGAGTATCAGCGTGAAAAATTCACCCTCTAAGTTACAACAGGGCAATTTTACCGTCGAATTTGCTATCGTCGGCGTTTTTTTTGCCTTGCTGTTGGTTTTTAGCGCGGATGTGGTGGTCAAGCTTGCTTATAAAGGGAAATTAGAACGGCTTTCTTATTCTGCCGCCAGCATTATGAAAGAGCGCACAGAAATTTATGGCGAGGATCATTTTCCTTTTGAACCAGGAAAACCGATTGGTGCAGAAGCCACTCAATTGTATGACATTGTGCTGGCTTCGTTAAAAAGAACGTCAGGCAATTTCGATGCGGAAAAATTTGGTTTTCAAGTGCGTATGGTGCGAGAAAATAAAAACGTGCGTGCACCTTTTACTCAAGGCATCAATTGCAATGACAACCAGTCACTGCAACCGCTGGACTTTGTTACGACCTTTGGTCGACATGCAACACTTTACGAAGTGACACTGTGTTATGAGACACCGAGTTGGTATGGCAATTTAATTGGCAAAGAATTCTCTCGCGTCAGCAGCCGCTCAATCAGCATGGGGAGATAAAGATGAAGCAATATTGTCGTTTACACCGCCAATCTGGTCATGCCGCGATTCTTTTTGCGCTGTTTATTCCTTTGTTGTTTGGGGTATTCACTCTAGGTACCGATGGCGCTCGGGCGGTACAAGATAAAGCGCGCCTATTAGAGGCCGTTGAGGTCGCGAGTCTTGCTGTCGCTGGGCAAGGCTCCGATAATGCAGCTCTGGCAAAAAATTATTTAGAGTACTATTTCCCCTCCGCCACGATTAATAACAATGATATTCAAATTAAAAAAATCAACTGTGAAGATAATGCGGATTGTAAGAACAGCAATCGCCGTTTTTTTGAATATCAAGTGTCAGCAAAAATTAGCCAGCCAACGTGGTTTCCTGGCAATGATGCCATTATTGGGTTCGGCGAAAATTATTCGGTGGGTGGTCATTCATCAGCAAGAAAATTTCATGCTGAAACGGTCGATGTAGTACTCGTTGCTGATTTTTCTGGTTCTATGGCATGGCGTTGGGATAAAAACGGCTCACAAAATTCGGCTAATCCAATACGCTATATTATGATGAAAGAGATCATTACTGAGATTGCCGATGAACTGGAAAAGTTTAATAAAAACACGGTCAAAAAAAATAAATTGTCAGTTGTTGGATTTGACTATTTTACGGTTGAAAAACAACCCAATGGTTCTTTCAAACATTATGATCACATAATATGTTCAAACAAGAGATGTAATAGTTATTATCAACCAGGTAAGAATAGTGATGTTTCTAAAAACACAGTCGTTGACAACATCTTTAATTTGTCTCATATTTCCCATTCAGTTGAAAGGCTAACTACGTATGGTTCGGCATCTGGATATTCTACCTTTTTTAATATTCCTCTTACTGACAATTTTAATTCTTTAAAAAGTGATATCAATACATTTGTTGTGCGAGGGAGTTCTATTAGCGGAACTGCTTCTTATGCTGGTATTATCCGAGGTGCACAATTTGCGTTGACTGGTGTAAATCCAAGACGCTTGATTATCATTTTGTCAGATGGTGAAGATTCTTTTATCACTAACACTAATAATTTGATAGCTGCAGGCATGTGTACGAAGATATTGGAGACCTTGAATGCTCAAATTATTGGTGAAGAGAAAGTCAAAGCTAGGATGGTAGCGGTTGGTTTTGCGTACAATATTACAGCTTACCCGCAGATGAAAAACTGCGTTGGTGAAGAGAATGTTTTTTCGGCAAAAAACAGAGACGATATCAAAAACAAAATCCTTGAGTTGATCACCGAAGAAATAGGCCATTTAGCGCTATGAAACACATTATCCTATTTTTGCTAATCAGCGTATTCACCCTGCCAAGCTGGGCAGACAATTTATTGCTCTTTATTAATAGTGATGATCAGCTGCAACAACAGCAAGTTAATGTATTTAATCATCTGCTGTTTGAAGAGAAAATTCGTGGTTACGAGACGGTTTACATTATTGATTTAGCTCAAGAGCAACGCCCATTTCGTGGTGAAGCAGAATATATTCACGATGACCAAGGCTTTTACAGTGCAAAGTACCTACCCACTCAAACCCCACAAGTCATGGTGGTTGGCCGCCAAGGTGTGCGCCAATCCTATCGATTAACGGATTTTCTCGGCCACTATTTGCCCCCTTCAGCAAAGGAGTTTCCATAATGAACACAACCAAACGTCAGCTATCGCTTGCTTTATCACTACTTTGCTTTGCGGCTGCCTCGGTCTATGCATCGCCCAACCAAGATCAAAGCGCGTTTCATCATTACTGCAACGGCATCGACCTTGAGTTTGAGCAGAAAGTGCAAATCGCACCGGGTCGGCGCGTTCTACTTAACCACTCGGCTTTTCCGCTTATTGAACAAAGTGGAGAGCACCATGCCAGTGCCACTTTTATCGAACAACAGATGATTGCTGCCGGAGTGCAAGGCAATTGTGCTGAATATCTTTTGAGCCACGCTAAATCTTGGCAAGGGGAATCAAAAGAAGCGTTGGCGCGCGTCTACTTCTCGTTTAACAGTGCCGAATTAACTTCAGCTTCACGCTATTTACTCAACCAGCTTTTGGCACGGCTAAGAACCAATAATACGCTGACGGTAGAAGGGCATACCGATGATATTGGTAGTGAAGAGTACAACTTTGCCCTAGGGCTACGTCGTGCTGAAAGTGTGGAAGCTTACTTAAAGCAATATGCTCAAACACCTGTGCAATTACAAAGCGTTTCTTACGGTGAAAAGCGCCCCATCACCACGAATGCCAGTGAAACTGGCCGAGCACAAAACCGAAGAGTGGAAATTAAGTGATAACTTAAGATGAAATTTTATAAGTTGGCTCAAACTAAGGAAGATGCATGTTGAGTGCGTGGATCGCAAAATGGCTTGCGCTGCGCGTCGATGATGAACGTTACAAGGATTACTGCTTCTTAGTGATGGCGTTGGTGGCGTTGACTGTCACCAATTTGTTTTTCCTCTTGTACAACATCTTTGCTATTCCTGATCAAATGATGCGAAGTATTCTCGCGATCGCGACCTCCTCGTGTCTACTCAGTTTGCTACTGATGAAAGGGTGTCGTGCACCGAAAGTCGCGGCATTTATCATGCAGTTAAATATTACGCTGTCGGGCTTTGCCTTAGTGCTGGCGGCTGGGCACAGTGCGTTTTCTCTCGCCTTTATGTTTATTACGCCAGTGGTGTCGATGTTCATCCTAGGTTACAAATTAGGCGCATGGTTTAGCAGCATTACGTTTGTTGTTATCGCTTCTTACACGTTTTTATCCATGGAGGCTTGGGGACCGGCTTACTTTGACACCATCAGTTTTATCCACTTTACCGCAGTGTTTGCCTTTTTGTTTTTTGTCGGTTTCTTTTACGATCGTAGTCGCCATCAATTATTGGCTTCTTTGCGTCAATCTAACCAAACATTGCAAGAGTTGGCGACAAAAGATCCACTGACAGGCTTGGCGAATCGTCGCTGTTTGGATGATTTTTTGCGCAATGTACAACGAACTCGCTGGATCGCTATGATTGATGTGGATGACTTCAAACAGATCAATGACCTATTGGGTCACGATGTAGGGGATTCGGTATTATTTAATCTCGCGCGCTGTTTGGAACAAGTGGCAGAGTTAGGGGACCTTGTTGGCCGCTGGGGTGGGGAAGAGTTTCTCTTCTCGATTGAAGCTGAAAGCGAACAAGTTGCGCAGAAAAAAGTACAATGTTTACTTGATGGTATCACCTCTTTTGATTTTTCTATTGAGTTGCCTGTAACCGTCAGTATCGGCTTGGCGATTCATCAACCAGGTCAACATCGTAGCGCACTGCTACATGCTGATGAAGCTCAGTATCGTGCCAAAGCTTCAGGTAAAAATCAGTGTTGTCTTGCGATGGCGAAGTTTGAGTACGCTGTATAAATTGAGTTGTTCACAACTGTGCCAATTTTTTGTGATATCACTCATCCTTTGCTTTGCTCTAGAAGTCGCTTCCAAACAGACTAGCTGTTTTTTAGGAAACGCAGCCCAAACAGCTTGAATATTGCCATTGCTTTGTAAATAGTAGCTCTTGCGTAACAATTCGTCAGTAATCAATTGAGGAAATGCTGGCAGCGTAAGGCGCGAAAAAAAGCTCAGCATGACAACATACTGAGCTTTTTACGTTTTTTACAGGTCAAGCCGTTCTCGTTACATCCGTCATTCCGCAGCCAATTTCAGAATTAAAACAATGTGATCCAGTGATCGTTTACAAATGTTAGTGCGACAGACCTCTTGACCGCGATCCCCAGTTTTGATCTATTACTGTTATTTAACGGTCACTTTATTATGTCTGCTGCTCAACCTGTCATTAAACGCCTAGACCACTTAGGGCTAATTGCTGCTTTCTGTCATGAAATCGGTTTACCAGACATTATTGATCGCGTCATTCCTAAGTACTCGGATCACAATGTTTCACATGGCGATGCTGTCTTAGCAATGATTCTTAATGGCCTTGGCTTTCACAGTAGAACGCTGCATATGTTCTCTTACTTCTTCGAGACAAAGCCTGTTGCCAAGTTGCTCGCTAAAGACATTGAAGCGCACCATTTAACTGACGATGTACTCGGACGTACTTTAGATGCTTTATATGAAGCAGATGTCTCCGCACTTTATCAAGCGATTGCGGAGCATGCCGTTGATAAGCTAGGACTTAAAACAGACTCTGTCCACCTTGATATCACTAGCTTCCATGTCGATGGTTAATACGCCCAAGACGAAGATCTTAATGCCATCAAGCTGGTAAAAGGCTACAGCCGAGACCACCGTCCAGAGCTAAACCAAGTGGTCCTTGAGCTGATTTGTGAAAACCAAGCAGGCCTACCTGTTTACATGCAAGCGCTTAGTGGCAACACCAACGATGCTAAGGCATTCTCAGAGGTCACTAAACGGCATATTCATTGCCTGAAGGCAGCTCAAAACAGTCGCTACTTCATCGCCGATGCCGCTCTATACACCGAAGAAAGCATTCGTTCACTTGATGAGCAACAACAGAAGTTTATTACGCGTGTTCCAATGACCATTAAATCAGCCAAAGAAGCCTTAATGAACCTTGAGCCAGAGCAGTTGAGCCGTATCGGCAATGGTTACTCGGGTTGCTGGGTTGACGCTGATTATGGCTCGGTATCTCAGAAGTGGCTGTTGATTCATAGTGAACAAGCAACCAACCGAGAACAGGTAACGTTTTATAAGAATTTAGACAAAAATATCATCAAAGAGCAGAGAGCGCTGGGCCAACTAATGAAAAAGAAGTTTGCTTGCGCAGTGGATGCCGAGCAAGCAATGGGCGACTTCGCCAGCCAGTGTCATTTGCTTGGCTTTGCACAATCAACCATCGTTAAGGAGCCAATCTATTCAGGTCGTGGTCGGCCGAAGAAAGACGAAAAGCCAACGGGATACCACTATTTGATAGATGCTACGCCTTATACCGATCTAGAAAAAGTAAAACTGGCCAAGCTTAAAGTGGGGATGTTTATTCTCGCCACTAACGATACTGAAGGCCTCGATCTCACAATGGCTGCATTGCTTGATCATTACAAGCCTCTGCAGAAGGTTGAGCGCGGCTTTCGCTTTTTGAAAAGCCCTGAGTTCTTAACATCATCAATTTTCCTGAAGAAACCTTAGCGAATCGAGGCATTACTGATGATCATGACGCTTAGTCTACTCGTTTACGCAGGCCTAGAGCACAAAATCCGAGAGAGTCTCACTACGACCGAAGAATTCTTTCCTAGCATGGTAAAGAACAAGACGACAACTAAACCGACGGCACGTTGGGTATTCTTAAAATTCGAAGGTATCGACACACTCGAATTTGGCGGCCAAAGCTTCATAACGGGTGTTCAAAAGCACCAGACTCGGCTGCTTAAGCTTCTTGGTGTATTGTATGAAGCGGTTTATTCCTAAATTGGCTGCGGAATCTCGTTACACTTTGAAGAAGGCCACTTCCTGTTTGAGATGGTTGGAAAGGGCATTCAAGTTCTGGCTGGCGACTTGGTTGTTCTCCATTAAGCGGATGGACTCGTTCGACATACTGGAGATTTGTTGCATGGCGACGACTAACTCGCGAACCACTCCCACTTGCTCATCGGTCGCAATGACAACGTCACGCACTCGATTGAGTGAGTCCTGAGACTGCTGCTCAATGCTCACCAGCAGTTGGCTTGCTTCCGCAGTATTTTTCTGGCAACTCTCGACTTTAGGTTGGGTGTTCTCCATGGCGGTCACGCTCGCCACAGTCTGGGCCTGCACTTCTTTGAGCATCGCTTCAATTTGTGTTGTCGCTTCGCCAGTGCGTTTGGCTAGGTTTCTCACTTCATCGGCTACCACGGCAAAACCGCGTCCGGATTCGCCTGCACGTGCCGCTTCGATCGCCGCGTTCAGAGCAAGCAAGTTGGTTTGCTCTGAAATACCGCTGATCATATTGACGATTCCACCGATATCGCGCGTTTTTGCCTCAAGCTGTTTGACCTGAGCCACGGTGTCATTGACCGCTGTGGTGACAGAAAGCATTTGTTCAGCAACCGCCGCTATGCGAACGCGACCATCGCGCGCATTGTCCGATGTGTTGACCGAGTTTTGCTCTGTAAGGCTGACCACTTTGGCGATGTCATCAATACTCGCGTGCATGGTTTCTAACTGAGTTGCCATATTCTGCGTCAGAATAGCCTGCTGCTGCGCTGAATCAAACACCGAGCTAGATCCGCTAGAAACGGCTTCTACCTGGGTTGCCAACTGCTCTGATGCGCGGCGGATATTGAGCACAATCGAGCTCAGTTTGTCGGACATCAGTGACAGAGAATGGAGAATGCTACCGCGTTCACTGGGTTCATAGTGCTGAGTGAGTTCGCCGCTGGCCATTAATTGAATGGCATTCTGTGCCACATACGGTTCACTGCCTAAGGAAAGACGAAAGCTGCGTTCGATCATAAAGGCCACCAGTGCGGAGATCACGACCGCGATACCGCTTAAAGCCAGCATCAGGCTTTGAAATCCATTGGCTTGTGCTCGCGCTATTGGCGTAAGTTGCTGATTGAGAGATTCTTGATAATCAATAAATTCATTGATCGCCGTTAACCAGTTGGCGAAACTTGGCCGAACCTTATCCAGCAGAAGCGGGCTAACATCAACGCCACTTGTTTTCTTCGCGATGACCTCTTGCACTAGGGGCAGAGTCTTGGCTTGTATTTCATCAATTCGTCGCAGAATGTCCCGTTCCTTCGCTGAAAACGGAACGCCGTCGGACATCATACGTTGCATGTTTTGCTCAGATTGCTGATAAAAGGTTTCCAAATGGCGTATATCGTCTTCAAACTGGCTAATTTCCCTTGTGCTTCGGGCCATCGCCACATCACGAATCGCAATCGCTCGGTCATGAACACTGCCTCGATAGTTGATGGCGTAGCGCTGTTTCACGGAGTTGATGTCGGTCACCTCCTCTAAGCTCATATCGATAAAATTGACTTTTTGAATACCAATAATGGTCAGTACGCCCATTAGAGCGACTAAGGTGCCAAAACCTAGAGCCAAACGCGTCCTTACTTTTAACTTTGCGAGGTATTGCATTTCATTCTCCTCATAGCAAACGAAATGGTTGGGGGGCGTCCCCCAAACCTGTATTTTTGGTTTTTTAGAAAGCAGATAGACCTTGCTCTATTTAAAAAAATGACAAGCAACGAGTGAAGAGCAGATTCGCCACAACAGAGGCGAAATGGGCTTTTAATCGCGCATGTTGTGGTTTCACCTGCGTATCTTTGCAAGGATTGGGCGGGCATGTCCAATCACTTGCCTCGATTGCATTAATTGGTGGGATCAATTGTATCGAGCTTAATTAACGATACAGCTCGCTCGCTACCCAAGTTACCAAGGCAGCGTCTGACCATCGTAGGCATAAAATCCGCCGCTTTGTTCAGGCGTCGCCGTTGCAATCAAACCAATCAAATCGTGCGCAACACGGGCGGGGCTGAACAGTTTCTCTGGGGCGACATTGCTGTGAAACGGCGCAGAGAGTTTGGTGTCGGTCGTGCCTGGATGCAGTGCCAACACCACCCCTTTTCTCAGTGAGCGTTGCCATTCAATCGCTAACGTTTTCAGCAGCATATTGAGCGCCGCTTTCGATGCGCGATAGCTGTACCAACCGCCGAGTCGGTTATCACTGATACTGCCGACCTTGGCGGAAAGTGTGGCAAACTTGGCCGCCTCACTCTGCTTCAGTTTGGCGGTGAAATGCTTGGCAAGCAGTAGGCTAGGCAAGGCATTGTGGGTCAGGTTGTAGAGGAAAAAATCCGCATCTAAGGCATTGAGGTTCTTTTCTGGTCCTTTACTTGCTGTATGCAGTACGCCGACACAGTTGATAAGCCAGTCGACTCGGCTAAATTGCCCACTCAGCGCTTGTACCTGCGCTTCTTGCGTGGCATCGAGTGCATGCCAAGTCAGCCGCGGGTGCTGCCACGTCGGCGTAGTACTGTGGTATGTCGCATGCACGTTGGCCTCACTAAAACGGTTCAACACTTCTTGCACCATCGCCAAACCAATACCGCCGCTGCCACCGATGATCACGATATTCATGATGAGCTTTCCTTTTTTTGGGGATGATGGATAAGATGAGACGCGCTGGCGGCGATTGGCCAGTCAACCATATCGACACTGTCGAGCGCCAAATTTTCGAGAGCATTTCGCTTGTCACAAGCCGTTTCCGCACCATTTGGCAACGAACTCGCCCTTTGGATCGTAAGTGTGCGCCTGTTTTTCGAGGTTGAATTGCCGCGAGCCGCGTGGGTCGGCTCCGACTCCCGCCGAATATTGCCAGTTGCCCCAGTTGGATCCGACATCGTAATCCACTAACTGGGTTTCAAAATAAGCGGCACCATAGCGCCAATCTAAGCCTAGTTCGTGGACTAGGCAGCTGGCGACTAACTGTCGACCACGGTTGGACATGTAACCCGTTTGATTCAGTTGCCGTATGCAGGCATTCACAATAGGAAAGGGCGTTTCTCCGTGCTTCCACTGTAAAAAGCGCTGCGCATAGAAACTGGTGAGCGGTTTTTTCTCGCCAATCCCAGAGAAGCGAAACAGTTTTGCGCCATAGCGCCGCGCGTACCAGTAAAAATACTCACGCCACAGTAACTCAAAGAAAATCCAGTAGGTGGAATCGTTCGCGCCATGTAGAGCTTCATAACGCTGCAACATGGCATAAATGGTTTTTGGCGAAACCGCGCCGAGCGCGAGCCAAGGCGAAAACTTAGTGGAATAATCCATGCCGTCTAACCCATTGCGCGTCTCTTTATAGCGACTGGGGAGCATGGAGGAGAAATAGTTTTTGCAATGCGTCAGCCCTGCTTGCTCACCACCGATAAAGGCGCTGTGATTCGGCTCGGCAACAATGCCCATCAAAGGCAACTGCCAGCCTTGCTCAATGGGTGGCAAAACACGCGGATAACCCATCGGCGCAGAGAGGGAGAGCGTTTCTACTTGCTTACGAAATTGGGTAAAGGTGCTCGGTAGCGCCTCAAGTGCAAACGGCAACTGCGGCTCACTCAATAAGCTGTGCAGAGCTTGCTGATGGATGTGCACAGACGGAAATTCCTGATGAATGCGCGCGATAGCTTGGCGCTCATCTGAGCCCGCCATTGCATCCACATAAATATCCGTAATCTCGACTTGAGTCAGTAGATGGCGCAGCGCTTGATAGGGCAAAAGTGGCGTCACCCAAAGCTTTTGGCCTAGCGTACTGAGCGAATGATCTAAGTCAGCCAAGGTTTGGTTGAGAAACCTTTTTTTGGCTTCGCCCCATTGTGTTTGCTGGGCGTAGTGCGCCAAAAATGGCGTAATCGAGGGATAACAGTACAAACAGATCAAGCGATCCACTTGCTGCGCGGCTTGCTCAAGTAGCGGGTTATCGTTTACTCGTAAGTCGTTGGTAAACCAGTAAAGGCCGATTTTTTTACTCAAGTTTCGCTCTCAATCGCAGATATTATTAGTCATTAGAGGTATATACGCAGCTAAAGGTGAGGCGATCAGTGGAGGCTTGGATTCTGCCAATCTCGAAAAGATGCAATAAGGCGGATGCATCCTAAAACAATAGAAAATTAGCCGCATTTAACCTATTGAATGATGTCAATTGCATACTCTTCATCATTCACTATAATTCGTTATTATTATTGTCAATATACAGCGCTAATCTATCGAGTAATTCTATGGGTTGGTTTAGATTAAGGAAGACACATGTTGAGTGCGTGGATCGCAAAATGGCTGGCGCTGCGAGTCGATGACGAACGCTATAAAGATTACTCTTTTCTGGTGATTGCCTTGATGATTCTCGGTTTCACCAACTTATTCTTTCTTCACTACAATATCTTTGTCATACCCAACACGCCAATGCGTAACACTTTGGCGATTGGTATGGTCTCGTGTGTGATCAGTTTGCTGCTGATGAAAGAGTGTCGAGCGCCAAAAATTGCAGCGTTTATCATGCAGTTAAACATGACCCTTTCGAGCATGTCTATCATTGTTCAGGAAGGGCACCACGAATTTTCACTTGCATTCATTTTTATCACCCCAATGGTGTCTATGCTGATTCTGGGCTACAAGTTGGGCGCTTGGTTTAGCAGCATAACTTACCTTATCACTGCATCCTATATATTAACGACGATGGACTCTTGGCAGCCGGCCTATTTTGAGACGATCAGTTTTATTCATTTCACTACAGTATTTGCCTTTTTGTTTTTTGTCGGTTTTTTTTACGATCATAGCCGTCGTCAGTTATTGGAGTCCTTGCGCAAATCAAACCAAAAATTGCACGAGTTAGCCACTAAAGACCCTCTGACAGGGCTGGCAAACCGCCGATGCTTGGATGATTTTTTGCACAACGTACAGCAGACTCGTTGGATTGCGATGATTGATGTGGATGACTTTAAAAAGATTAATGACCGATTGGGGCATGATGTCGGAGACTCGGTGTTGTCCAATCTTGCTCGCTGCCTAGAAAAAGTGGTGGAGCCGGGCGATTTGGTTGGCCGTTGGGGAGGTGAGGAGTTTCTGGTGTCCATCGATGCAAGCCATGAGCAAATTGCCAAAGAGAAGGCGCAGAGATTGCTAGACAGTATTGCCCAATATGATTTTGCGATTGGACAACCTGTGACGGTCAGTATCGGTTTGGCACTTCATCAGCCAGAGTACCATCGTAGTGCTCTGCTTCATGCCGATGAAGCGCTCTATCGTGCCAAAGCCTCAGGCAAAAATCAGTATTGCCTTGCTATGGATAAGTTTGACTATGCCGTGTGAAGAGGGTGTTGTGTCACAGGGTGCATCTTCTTGGTGACATCGCCCATCACTTGCGCCGCTCTAAAGGTGGCATCCAGACAGATCGACTGTGCTTGTTCAAGCGATTTAGGAAACTCCACCCAGACAGTTTGAATAGTGTCGTTACTTTGTAAGTAGTAGCGCTTATTTTTACAGTCGCTGATGTTGGTCCATAAGGTGAAAGAGTTGAAGGTGATGCCAGCCTTTTTCTCCAATTGCTCTTCAAGATTGTTAGGATGCAGCGCTTCAAACCCTTGTGGGACTTTACATGGGGAAATCATGGCCGCGACTTGAGCAACACGATCAACCTGAGTTAAATTCTCGTTTTGCAGCAACCGATAGTAGCTAGCGCGTTCAAATCTTTGTACCGAGGTATGGCCTCCCGGCGTGGTAAAGACTGGGTTTTGATTCGCGCTTTTGGTTTTGTTCCATTGATAACGCCAGTACGTATCTAGGTTGAGCTGGGTCTGATAATCCGGCTCGTTGGTCATGACCGTATAGTCACGGTGATGATAGATGGTTAGTTTGCCCTGATGAATTTCCAAAATAGCGGAATCACCGTGTCGGTCAGAAATCGCTGCATGAACCTGTGCGGGGGCGTTGGGATCACCGGGAACGCTGCCGCCGAAAAAGCAGATCTCCATACCCGGTTCTGGGAACGAGAAATAGCTCACCGCTTCTCGAACAGACGCGAAACAATCCAGCATAAATTGCCCCCAGCGTAGAACACTCAAGCCTTTTTGCTCGTCGCTAAGTGACCCTTGGTGAAAGGTGCAGTTGGTGTCGTATAACACGTTGGCGACAAAACCTTTTTCATTCATGCCATCGCAAAAACCAAAGCCATCTTCGTCATCGCCTAGTAAGGTGGCTATGCTCGCATATTTTGCCTGCCACTTAAGCACTTGCTTTTTTGTTATCCCTTCTTTTTTTCTTTCCGCTTTACTCATGCCGACTGCGCAGTCGCCCGCTGGGGTAAGCATTAGTGTGGCATCAAGGTGAAACTCCCAATCCATGTTGCGAGCCACAGCGACTTGTTTGTTATCCATATTGTTGAGAATGCGTGTACACATTGTATTTTTCTTTCCTTCTGGTTGTCTTCCCGACGGTCTAGGCGAACCAGCTCAACAACGATTGACGACCTTGTTGAGCCTAACTGAAGATTAGCTTTAGCAGATTATGACGAGCTTGGGCGGAGTGCGATATTTAAAATGAGAGTTGTGCTTACTTTTTGGTGTGAAATTCTACTGTCATATTAAGTGGTTAACTTGTGCGGCGAGTTTATCGAGGCGGTTGATAAGCCCCAAATAATGTGAAGTGCCATGCGTAAGAAATTCAATCCATCCGATTCCACCATTATCAAGCTTTTGCAACAGCGTGGTTTGATCAAAAGTGAAGCCGTTGCAAAACTCAAGCAGGATGTCTATCGCTTACATCCTGAGGAAGTGACGAAAGTGAAGAATTATGCCGAGCATTTTGGCATCCATGCGAAGGAAAAACTCATCGATGAAATTCTGGATCTGCGCCGCGAAGCGTTAATTCATCGCCTGTCGCGTGAGAGCGAAGTGATTCCATCTCAGCCACAAAGATCGTTGTCAGCGGTAGACTGAGTCTCGCAGGATCTAAACGATAGAGAGGTTACTCTTCGTCATGATTTGGCGTAACGACGGGAAGCTGAAAAGAGAAGGTCGCACCGCCCGTGGGTGTCAGTTCGACATCGCGTACGAACTCCAGCAAAAACGCATTCTGATCGATCTCCAGTTGTTTACGTGCTGCGATCGCAAAAAGGGCATCTAAGGCAGCGCTATAGGCGACATCAGAGACAAGATAAACTTCAGCGCAAAGGTAGTATCCTTCAGGCAAGGTGAAGTCGTGCTGGCTCTGCTGGGCTTGCCAATCGCCGATAAAGGTTTCAATCAGCTGCCAAGGGTTGTCTAACTGCGCGATGGGTGTTGCGCTGAGCAAGCGTCGCGATTTCTCTCCATAGATACCTATGACGTTATCCCAGTCAGGGTTAGCAAGTGTGAGCTTTTTCATCCCGCGCGCAGGATACCAGACCAATTCGGTTGGCATCGCTTGTACCAGCTCTGTTTCGAGCGAATGTTGCGGGCTAGGGTGGGCGAGTTTGGCGATGAGCTCTGCTGTTTCATGCGGAGTGGCGTGATCTGCCATTTGGCGGATGGTTTTGGCGCTGATAGCGAGCTCTCTTTTTAAGGCTTTGGCCAGCGCTTGCGAAGAAGAAAAACCACACTCATGGGCAACCTCTGTCACACTGTGCTGCTCTTGGCTCAGCAGCAGGTTCACGGCATGTTGCAGCCGTAGCCGCGCAAGATATTGGCCCGGAGTCTCGTGAAAAAGCTCGGTAAATTGGCGATGAAAATGCGACGGGGAAATCGCGCTGGCGGTGGCTATTTCTTGCCAAGAGCGGGGTTGCTGCCAATCTTGATGCATCAGCGTTAGAGCATCGGCAAAGCGTTTTTGCCAGTGTTCTGGTAATGGCTGGAGTAGGGCAATTTCTGGCACAAGGTTGAACGGCGATTGGCGTGATGCAGACATCGATAGGGGCTCCAATTTGGCAACCGACTTACTATCGTCCGTTAACTTGATAAGGTCAACACAATACAAAAGTAGCCTCCTTGCTGCGGCTCGCTATTCACGTGCCTAGGTTATTGAGCTTGAGCAACCTGGCTAAGCCAAGTGTCAAGAGTGTCGAAAAATTCTCGGGCATACGCCTCGTCGCCATACCAACTGAGCTTGATGAGAAACCAAAGGTCTGGGGTCTGGGTATTGAATGTGGGATGCTTAAGTAAACTGTGTGTTGCGTTAGCAATTCGCTTGATGGTCAGGCTGCTTTTCCCTTCAAATAGTTTGCTTAGTCGCCGATGAGTGTGGTTGATATCCACATTGAGGTCCTGCTCTCCCAGTAAGATGAGCCCGGGTTTTGTCAGATTATGGTAATCATTGCTCGCATCCGCAAAGGCGTTCAGTTTGGCAAAGTGAAAGCGTTTCTTTACTCATCAAGTCCGGCTGGTTGGCGTACTGCGTTTTATAATCGGCGTAGGTGGGATTGGCTTGCCAAAAAGCAATCTCTTGCAAATGGTGCTGATAGGCCTTGGCGATGTCACTTTCGTTGGCCCCGTTTGCTTCTAAGCGTGTTTTCGTCAAGTACCAGCTTTGCTGCATCCAATTGATGGCAAAGCCGACGCCGATGAAAAAATCCACCTCATCATTGCTTTTTGCAACGGCCGGTACCACCCATCCTGCTTGGCTAAAGCCCATCAAGCCAAGGCTTTTGGTTTGGTGACGGAAATGGTTTTTGACAAACGCGATGGCGTCGTGAACTTCTTGTTGGCGATCCTGCATTGACTGGTTAAGCCAATTGCCCGTCGAGTCGCCAACGCCCGGTTTATCCCAGCTAAAAACCGCATAGCCATTGTCAATCAGTCGCTGCCAAATTGGCTCATAATAGCCATAGGCGTCATAGCTGAGCGCTCCATCACCATGCACAAAAAGAATCACCCCTTTGCTGTCGGTTGGCTTTTCGGCCGATAAATAGTAGCCAGCGAGGATATTGTCGCCACTTTGAAAGCGAATTCTCTGCTCTTTGGCGTGTAAAGGAAAACTCACGCTCAAACAGAGCAGCAAGGTACTAAGCAGAATTTTGGTCAGGACTTTCATGGTCAATTCTCCATATCACTTAAATAGCGCCATTCTTTGCGCTTTCACCTGAGTTTAAGTTTGGTTCTAAACGCGTAGTCTCAAGCGTCGTTTCTTTCGGCTTAGAGTGAGTTAACGCGAGTAAAAGTGGGACTAACAATAGGGTGACTGCGGTGGCAAACAGTTCACCAAAGACCAACGACACGGCAGCAGGTTTGAGATATTGCGCTTGTTCGGCACTTTCGCTTAACAGTGGCAATAAGCCGCATACCGTGGTTAAGGTGGTGAGAAAAATCGCCCGAAACCGGCGAGCTCCTGCATTGATTAACGCCTGTGTCAGCGTGGCGCCCGCTCGATACTCGCGGTTGAAATAGGTGATCAAAACCAACGAGTCGTTGATGACAATGCCGCTCATCGCCATCATGCCGAACAGCGACAGCAGGCTGATTGGCAAGTCCAGCAAATAATGTCCAAAGATAGCACCAGCAAAGCCAAATGGGATCACCGCCATAATTAATAGCGGTTGCCAGTATGATTGCAGCGGTAGCGCCAATAGAACATAGATCAGCAGCAACGTCAGCAGCATTGCCGAGCGGAATCCGTCAGAAACTTCGCCTATCTCTTCAAGTTCACCGCCTGCGCGGATCGTGACTTGCGGATACTGCTGATTGAGCGCAGCAATTGAATCTTGCAGTTGCATCAGCGTTTGTTCGGGAGCTTGAATGGCTCTGTTTTGCTGCCAAAACAGATTGACCACAGGGTCGCGATCGCGTCGATAGAGGATTTGCGGCGGCTGTTGGTAATGAAAATCGGCAATATCAGCGAGTAAAACACTTTGACCTTGAGCGAGTGGCAAGCGAGTTTGCTCAAGCTGCGCTATGGTTTTGCGCTCGTCGGATGGATAGCGTAGCAGCACTTGCGTTTCTTGGCCTTGTTCCAGCAAACGGTGGATTTCTCGCTCGCCAAACGCGTCTCCCGCTAGGCGCGCCAGCTGTTCCTGCGTTACACCTAACTGTTGGCCATATGCGTTAAGCAGCAAACGCACTTGCGGTTGCCCGTCTTGTCCGTCGTCATACACGTCATTGACGCCGGGTAAACTTCGCAGCGTTTTCGCCAACTGGCGAGCGACTTGCTTGGCGAGCTCTCGCTCAGTGGCAGAGATGGAGAGAAAAATCTCCCCAGCGGGCGTTTCTGCGCTGCTGAATTGCTGAGAATAAGCACCTTCAATGGAGCCGGTAGCTTGGCGCCAAAGCTCGGTCAGCGATGATGCGGGTAAGGTGCCAAGCGCCTCACTGCTCAGTTGCGCCGTCACTTCTATTTCGCCATGGCCGTCCGACCAAGCCAGTAAATTGACGACTGGCCGCGTGGTTAAGCTTCCTTTTGCTAACAGGTGCTCTTCAACCTGAGTTATGGCTTGTTCGAGTTGTATCAGCGCCTGCTTTTGAAGTGGCAAGGGCGCGCCTTGTTGCAACACCACCTTGGCGGTGATGTATCGGCCAGGAATATCGGGAAAAACAGCGCTGCGAATGGCGCCGTTTGCCCACATCCCATACGCCAGCACCACTGCGGAGATAAAGCCAAACAAGGCGGCAAGTTTGTGGCGCAGCACGGCCTTGAGCAGCGGTAAATAGACGCGAGCAATAAACCAGTTCAGCCTTTGTTGCACCGCCCTTTGCAGCTTAGCGAATCGTCCTTGGCTCTTTTTTGTCGCTGACAACTGCGCCAGATGCGATGGCAAAATAAACTTGCTTTCCAGCAGGGAGAAGAACAGAGCAAAGATCACCACGGCCGAAAAGCCAGCGAGGAGGCGAGCCAAGTCATTGTTGATCCACAACATCGGCGAAAACGCAGCCATGGTGGTGAGCACGCCAAATACCGTTGCCACCGAGACCGAGTGCACGCCCTGCCAAGCGGCTTTACGAGCGTTTAGTTGTTTGCTGCGTTTGTCATAAATCGCTTCACCGACCACCACCGCGTCATCGACCAGAATACCCAACACCAGAATAAAGCCAAATAGAGTAATGTCATTGAGGCTGTAATCGGCAATGTGCATCGCCGCCAAGGTACCTGCAAGTGCGACGGGAATGCCTGCCGCGACCCAAAAGGCTAGTCTTAAGTCAAGAAAGAGGCCAAGCACGACGATGACAATCAATAATCCCTGCCAAGCACTGTTGCCTAAGCGCTGCAGTTGATCTTCAATGTAGGGCGCCATGTCGGCGAT
This sequence comes from Vibrio cidicii, assembly GCF_009763805.1. NCBI lineage: Bacteria > Pseudomonadati > Pseudomonadota > Gammaproteobacteria > Vibrionales > Vibrionaceae > Vibrio > Vibrio cidicii. Next base: position 718,648 of record NZ_CP046804.1, read on the forward strand.
GGTGCTGAGCTGGATGTCGGCGGGCAGCGATTTTCGCTGCGCAGCTAAGGTCTCTGCTATCGCCGCGCTGACGTCCAGCAGGTTGTCTGTTTGACTGGTGCTGACTAGCAGGGCAATCGCATTTTCACCATTGTTGCGCACAATGGCACCGCTTGCTTCATAGCCACGGTTTAACTTGGCGATGTCACCGAGAGTGACACGTCCTTCGGTCTGAGAAACGATGGTTAGGCGGCTGAGTTTTTGCAAATCATCGGCGATCCAGTCTCCTCGAAGCAGCACCCTGCCACGTTCGCTCACCAGCTCACCGCTGCGAGTCTGTAGAGACATCCGCTCTATGGTTGTCGCCAGATCTTCCAAGCTAAGTCCCAGTGCGTGCAATCGGGCCGGATCGGGCTCAATCACCAACTGAGGTTTACGCCGTCCCCAATTGGCGACGCTGGAAATATCGGGATGCCTTTTTAGTGCTTGTTCAACCTGACGAGCGATGGGTTGCAGCGCATCATCGCTGCGAGGGCCGGAGATGACGACAAAAGCGGCCAAATTGGTGAACTCATTGCGCGTGACTTGCGGCTTTTCCGCCAGTGTCGGTAAGGTGCTGATGGCGTTGACACGATTACGCACGTCATCGAGCAGTTGGTTAAGGTCTGCACTGCTGGTTTTACGTACGATGATATTGGCCATTCCAGCAACGGATTGACTGGTGACTTGCTTGATGCCAGCAATGCCGCTGATGGCTTCTTCAATACGCTGCGTGACACTGTCGTCAATCTGCTGCGCACTGCCGCCGGGATAGCTCACCGAAATGGCGATTGAAGATGGCGCGATTTGGGGGAAAGACTCGACACGCAACTGACCATAAGCCAACAAGCCACTGATTAGAATGGCGAACATCAGCAAGTTTGCCCCAACCGGGTGGTGAATAAACCACTTTGTTAGCCAGTTCATCGCATCGCCTCCTCGTGTAAGACATAAGCAGTGTGTGATTGTGGTAAAACTTGTTGACCCTCGAGCATAGAAAGCAGCGGATAGAGCACGACGCGGCGGGTTTTATTACTGTTCTCAACAAAACGTACGTACACATGCTCTGGTGTTTGTGAGACCAGAGTCACCCGCTCTTTTTGCAGGCGTTGCTGTTCGTCTAGCGTCCAGACATCACCATCTCGAGTGATGGCACTAAGTGGTAGAGCGGTAATATCGGCCTGTTTGGCAAGCTGGACGATGACATTGACTGGTTGGTTTGGGCGTAAGTTCGCGCTACCTTGATAAGGCTCAGTAACGGCAAACACCACTTGCCTTTGGCGAGTAAGGGCATCAACCTCTGGCAACACATAACGCAGATAAGCGGGCCACGTTTGTCCGGCGCGATCTTGCACCTTAACGTGGGCGCTGGATAATTCCGCTTGCAGTTGCTGCCAATGACGCTCAGAGACTAGGACGGTGACGTCGAGTGAGTCGCTGGCCGCTAAGCTAAACGCAGTTTGGCCTGCCTCCAGCCACTGGTTTGGGCTCACCGAACGTTTGAGGATCACCGCGTCAAAGGGGGCGATCATGCTGGCTTGGCTCAGTCGCTCCATTGCACTGGTCACTCTTTGTTTTGTCTGAGCAAGCAAAGCTTTCGCCGCGGCGACTTGAGGCTCGCGACGGGCAAATGCGGAACTTGGCGTGGCAGATAACATTTTTAGTGCCACGGTTTGTTCGTGTTCAACCTGTTGTAAGTTGAGCTGCGCTTGTTTGAACTGGCTATTCGCCTCGGCTAAATCGGCGGCTAGCGCGTGAGTGTCGAGTTTTGCCAGTTCTGTGCCTTTTTCAACCCGCATTCCGGGTTCTGCCTTTGGATGCAACCAAGTCAGCTGTGCGCTGCTGGTGGCTTTAAGTTCAATTGGCCAGCGAGCCGTGGTGGTGGCAAGCAATATAAGCCGAGGGGCGTAATCAGTTGGCACCACTTCCATTACCGTGGTGGTTGGCAACGGCTGCGGCTTTTCTTTAAATGCGACAGGTTGCGGCTCAAGTGCTTCTAGCGCTACCAGCGCAGCGATAATGCTGCTCGCACCAGCCAGCAGAACAAGAACTTTTTTCATTTGGTATGCTCCAGTGTGGCTAAGTTGCTCGCTGGCTGATTGAGCCGCTGACTGATCTCTTCTAATCGCGAGAGGGTTTGCAGCGTGATTGGCAGCATGACTGCGGTTTCGACAAATTCCAGTGAGTAGGTGACGACAGCAAATACTTGGCCCGCGGTGGGCGCGGGAAGGTGACTCACCAGCCACAAGTTAGCGACCACCGAGCTAAAGAGCGCGATAAAAATCAGCCCATACACCAGCGCTTCAGTATCAGAGAGTTTAATTTCGCACTGTTTCAACCGCTCAAAGTGCGCCCGGATAGCGGCGAACGAACGGCCACCCAGCACGCCGACTTGCTGCTCAAGTTGATCATTGAGTGTGGCGTTGAGACGAGTAAAGGTGCGATGAAACAAAGTGTAAAGCAATAGCATGGCTAGCCCCGCGGCCAGAACGCACAGGGCGAGAGTGAAATGAAAGCTGGCGAGAATGACTAAAGTTGCCAGCAACTGCACCAGCGCGGTAATCACGGCGGGCAGATGTTGCTCTAGAAAGTCCACCAGTTTCCCGAGACATGGTCAGGCGCGCATCTTTCACGGAAATGGGCACGGCGCGCAAATTGCGCGCGACCAACTTGGCCAACCTGACTCTGATTGCTCCGTATACTCTGGTGTCGTAGACACGCCGCGCCACGCTGATCACCACCAGCGCAAAGAGGATAAATCCGAGTGTCAGCAGCGGACGCAAGTTTTGCTCAAGCAGACCATCAATGGCAAAACCGATAAAAAGTGGCAACAACATCATCAAGACATTCTCTGCCAAGACGATGAGCCAAGTCAGGGCCACTCGTTTGAGACTGAGTTTGATCACCAAGCGCAGTGTGATGGGGTAACGAAATAACATGGTTGATCCCACAAATTGAAGTGGGATCAGTATTGATGAAGTGGGCGAAGAAAAAGTGTCCCAGTTTGCTGTTTTGTGCTTATCAGGCCGTCAAAACAGCAAACTGCTTAGTGGTAGCCGTTTAAGCCACTTCGGGAATCGGCTTGGCGGGCGCCTCGGGGTCGGGTTCTTTTTGGATCGCGGGCACTTGACCGTCGCCCACTGCGCTAAGGTAACAGCCACTCAGTTTCACCGCTAAATAGAGGTCGGCACGCAGCAGGATCCCGCCTTCACTGGTGCTGATACCCGTGAGCTCACACCAGTTTCGCATGCTGCGCTTGCGTCCGGCCAGCACTAAACGGATGCCGCGCTGCTTCAATGTGGTATGCACATCCGAGAGCATCGCCATCACACTCAAATCGAGGTGGGTAAAACAGGAAACGGCGTCTACCACCACACAGCCCACATCGCCAGTGCTTTTCTCCGTGCACTCTAGCAGCCGGCGTTTAAAGTAGGGCGCGTTGAAGTAGGTCAGTGGCGAGTTGAAACGGTAGATCACCATACCCGGAATCGGGTTGGCTTTGCCCGTGCTGTCGATGGTGCGGATAGTGCCTTCTTCGTCTAGGCCGAGCTCCTGGTCACTTGGGCGCATCACAATGCGCAAAAACTGGAATAAGCCGAGTAACACCGCCAAGGTGATACCAGGGATCACACCGACTATTAACACCGCAATAAAAGTGACGCTGGCGAGATAAAACGCGTCTTTGTCCCGCTTTCTCAATGCCCAAATGCCTTTGAGATCGAGCAGCGACAGCGAAGCGATCACTAACACGACACCTAAAGCGGCAATGGGAATATATTGCAGTGGCTGGTAGGCAAACACGGCGATGATGGCAATGACGGTGGCGGCGATGATTGACACCAGTTGCGATTTTCCTCCATTGGCATCATTAACGGCGGTGCGTGAGTCTGCGCCGCTGATAGCAAAACCTTGTGAGAACGCTGAAGCAATATTGGCAAAACCCAAGGCGCGAAACTCTTTATCCGCATCAATGTCGTAGCCATTTTTGGCCGCAAAGCTGCGCGCGGTGAGCATCATGCTGACAAAGCTGACCATGGCTAAGTTCAGCGCTGGCACCACCAGTTTCGCGGCTCACGCCGATATCAAATTGTGGAGTTTGAAAATCAGGGAAACCACCTTGCGTTACGCCAACCACGCTCACCCCCATGCTTTCCAAATGGAGCAACCACACCGCTGAGGTCGTGACGACAATGGCCAACATCGCCGCAGGCCAACCCGGGCGAAAACGTTTGGTCAGCAGGTACAAAAAGAGGGTGGTTGCACTCATTGCCAGCGTTGGCCAATGAAGTTCGCTCAGCAATTGTGGTGCTTCCCACAGCCGTTCCAAAAGGTAGCGCTGCTCAAACTTGAGACCGAGAACTTTAGCAAACTGGCCGACGATGATGGTCAGCGCGACGCCGTTAAGCAGGCCAAGCAATATCGGCCGAGAGAGAAAATCCGCGAGAATGCCGAGTTTAAGGCGACTGGCCAAAACACACCAGATGCCCGTCATCGCGGTCATGGTCATCACCAATTGCCAGTGTTTGGTGGAATCGCCTGCGGCCAGTGGGGTGACGACCGCGGCAATCACGGCGCAGGTGGCCGCATCAGGGCCGACAATCAACTGTCTTGATGTGCCCATCAAGGCATAAATCAGCATAGGTAATACGCATGAATAGAGGCCAACAATGGCGGAGACGCCAGTCAACTGCGCATAGGCGATGGCAACGGGCAGTGCGACCGCGACGACAGAAAGTGCCGCGCGCAGATCGGCGGTGAACCAATCGCGCTGGTACTGTTTAAGCTGAAGTAACCCCGGGAACCACTGCTGTAATATTCTCGCTTTCAACGAACGCTGCCTCCCAATCAATCGTTAAGTTACTGTAAAGCATACATCAATTGACTGTAACATTCGTGTCATTTTCCAAACGCGGTGAAATTTATTTATCGCCCCATTTGCGTTGATAGCGGGGCAGCATAGTTTCATTGCCGAGTAGTCCACCTTGATGCAGGTAAATGAGCGTTTTGTCTCGACGATTGGCTAGCCAAGGGCTTAAACATTGCCACATGAGGGGATCGTAAAGCAGATCGAACTCGATGTCGGTTTGGTCTAAAAGCGCTTGCCAAGTGCGGTAGTCTTCGTGATAGAGCTTGCCGAAGTGGTGTTTACGCGGTGCAGTCAGGATGGTCGGATAGTCTTGCTCTCCAAGCTGAGCAAACTGCTCAATCAGGTAGCGCTCTCCGCCAACGCAAGCACAGGTCAGCACTTCGATGCCATGCGGCTTGAGGTATTTGTGCAGATAGAGTGCGGTGGTGCCAGTGCCAGAGGGCAATGCCACGACGAATGAGTGCTGGCTGGTAAAGCGTGTCCAGTCGAGTATTTCGCGGGCCAGCTCTTTAATGCCTTGTTCGGCCAAGGTAAAACGCCCGCCTTCGGGGACCAGATAACACGTTTCGTTTGGCTGGCGTACTTTTTCTATGTATTCGCTCGGATGCATTCCCGCAGCGAGTGTGCCCACTTCAATGATGTCCGCGCCCAGCTCCAGCGCACCGCGATAATTCCCCATCGGCCGCTGCTTAAGCCAGTTGGGCAGATGGTCGACATAAAACTCCAGTTGCCAACCTTTGATGCGTGCCAGCGCCGCCAAAGAGTAGAGTGAGTTCGCTTGGGCGGATCCGTAACTGATCAGTGTGCGTACTTGAGGTTGTTCCAAGGTGATCAATGCGCTGAACTTGCGCGCTTTGTTGCCGCAAAAGTGTGAATGCAGCAGATCGTCTCGTTTAAGGAAAAAGGTGCGATCTGCGAAGCGATGTTGCGTGATGGGGCTATTGTTGAGTTTCATAGCGGTGAGTAAGGGTTAAGTTATTGGCTTGAGGAGCAAAATCGCCATCCGAGTGGGATGGCGACTGAGCATGTGCGTCGATTAGCGCTGCGCTGCGCGCTGTCTGTTTTGCCCATTTCCTGTAGAGCGGCCTCGATTTTGTCCGCCCGCTGGTTTCTGAGCGCCATGCTTTTTCTGCCCACCTTCGCTGCGCGCGTTACCACTGGTGGTGTTCGACGCTGGGCGTGGTTTGTTGCCATGCGCCGCTTTGTCTCCCGGGAATCCCGGTTGTGTGCTGGTGTGCTTAGTGGCAAAGCGGTTTGAACCGTGGCGGCCCGATTTACGACGCTGTGCTGGCGTTCTGGAATCCATATCTTCCGCTGGCACCAGACAACCCGGCTTGTCACCAATCAAATATTTTTTACCCATATTGATCAAGGCTTCGCGGATCATTGGCCAGTTCGCTGGATCATGATAGCGCAGCAGCGCTTTGTGCAAACGGCGCTGACGCTCCCCTTTGGCCACCGTCACTTCTTCACGCTGTTTGTACTTAACGCGCTTAAGCGGGTTGGTTTCGGAGTAGTACATCGACGTGGCGTTACACATCGGCGATGGGTAGAAGTTCTGCACTTGGTCACACTCGTAGTCGTGTTTTTTCAGCCACAGCGCCAAGTTCAGCATATCTTCATCAGTGGTACCGGGGTGCGCGGAAATAAAGTACGGGATCAGATACTGCTTTTTCCCTGCTTCTTTACTGTACTTCTCGAACATCTCTTTAAAGCGATCATAGGTGCCCATTCCCGGTTTCATCATCAGGTTCAGTGGGCCTTTTTCGGTGTGCTCAGGGGCAATCTTCAGGTAGCCACCGACGTGGTGCGTTACCAGCTCTTTGACGTACTCAGGTGACTCAATCGCCAAATCGTAACGCACACCGGAGGCGATCATCACTTTCTTAATCCCGTCGACTTGGCGTGCCGCACGATAGAGATCAATAGTGTGTTTGTGATCGGTATTGAGCTTGTGACAAATACCCGGGAAGACGCACGACGGACGGCGACAGTTGATCTCCGCTTTCGGATCGCTACAACCCAAGCGGTACATGTTGGCCGTTGGGCCGCCAAGGTCAGAAATGGTGCCGGTAAAGCCCGGAACTTTATCGCGGATCTCTTCCAGTTCGTTCAAAATCGACTCTTGCGAACGGTTTTGGATAATGCGCCCTTCGTGCTCGGTGATTGAGCAGAAAGAACAGCCACCAAAACAGCCGCGCATGATGTTGACTGACGTTTTGATCATGTCATACGCAGGGATTTTTGCGTTGCCATATTTTGGATGTGGCACACGGGCGTACGACAGCCCAAATACGTAGTCCATCTCTTCGGTTGAGAGTGGGATCGGCGCTTGGTTGACCCACAGTTCACGATCGCCATGGCGCTGGATAAGCGCACGGCCAGAATAAGGGTTGGTTTCTAAGTGCAAAATACGGCTAGCGTGCGCGTATAAGATGCGATCGTTTTGCAGCTTTTCGTAGTTCGGCAGACGCACCGCTGTGGTGGCAGCATCATGACGCGACGGACGAATCGTAATCGGCTGCGCTTTGGGTTCTTCGTCTTTTTTGCTTTCGCACTGCGTTTCGACCTCGTAAGGGTTTGGCGGAATAAACGCCTCCTTACGCGGTTTTTCAATTCGAGAAGAGTCAATGATGGTGTAGCCTTCTGGCTCCGCAGCGAGGTTGACTGCGGTGCCGCGAATGTTGGTCATCTGGGTAATGGATTCACCGTTTGCCAGACGATGCGCCACTTCCACCAGAGCGCGTTCGGCGTTACCAAATAGCAAAATATCGGCTTTGGCGTCGAGCAGCACTGAGCGGCGAACTTTGTCAGACCAATAATCATAGTGCGCGACGCGGCGCAGGCTGGCTTCAATCCCGCCGAGTACAATCGGTACATCTTTGTAAGCTTCACGACAGCGCTGCGAGTAAACTAAGGTTGCTCGATCTGGGCGCTTGCCGCCTTCGTTGTTTGGCGTATAAGCATCATCGTGGCGCAGTTTTTTGTCAGCAGTGTAGCGGTTGATCATCGAATCCATGTTGCCCGCGGTCACGCCAAAAAACAGGTTTGGTTTACCAAGCGCCATAAAGTCGGTTTTATCTTGCCATTGCGGCTGAGCAATGATGCCCACGCGAAATCCTTGCGCTTCCAGCAAACGCCCGATGATCGCCATACCAAAGCTTGGATGGTCGACATACGCATCACCCGTGACAATGATGATGTCACAGCTATCCCAACCCAGAGCGTCCATCTCCTTTTTACTGGTGGGTAAAAATGGAGCGGTACCGAAGCACTCCGCCCAGTATTTTTTATATTGATGAATTGGTGTGATATCGCTGTACATAAAATAACCTCAGATTTCGCGAGCGCGAATTATAGCGGCTCGTTTGATCAGTATCCACCTCAACATGACCCCAGATTTCACGTGTGTTTACCATCATCCAGCGTCACTGGAGAGAATTTGCAAGCCGAGTCAAGGTTGTGTCAGCGTGGTTAGAATATACTTATGAAACAATAATTATATTGAGGATGAAGCTTGCTGTATGGATGACCTCACGCAAAAATCATCGGCAATTGTGCCGATGTCTCAACCGACCAAGCCTTGGAATCACATCATTGACTGGCGGATCGACACCTCAGAGCAAACCTTTCATTGTGAGGCCGAGTGTTGTGTTTGGTTTGGCTTTGACGCAACCCCAGTACCTTTGAGCCGATTGATTCAGTCTGTTGCCACAGAACAAAAAAAGCGGGTGATTGAGACCTTCAAGCAAGTCCTTACCTCGGGCAAGGAACAGTTTTTACGCTGCCCGATTTTGCTACCTAACCACGCTTTTAGTTTGGTTGAACTGTATGTTGAAAAAATTTCTGCCCGTGAACTGCAGGGAACCTTGACACCGCTGTTTACTGTCACCAGTCAGGAAGAGGTGGCGCAGGTACTCTACTCGGTATTTGAAAATGCGCATCATGGCATTTTAGTGACCGATGAAGAGACGCGTATTATTGCCTGCAATCGCTATTTTGAGCGCGTTACGGGTTATCAGCGCAGTGAACTCGCAGGTTTAAAAACCAACATTTTTAACGCCGATAAACATTCCGACAGCTACTATCAGGCGCTGTGGCAAAATTTGTCAGAGCATGGTTATTGGACCGGAACCATACTGACACGTACCGCCTCTGGTGAAAACTTGCCGCAAGAGTTAACCATTCAGCGCGTCAGCGTCAGCAACGGGCGTAAATTTTATCTTGGCCTTAGCACCGATCTGTCGGCCCATTTTGAGCGAATTAATGATAATGAGCACGGCGGAGTGGATCTGCTCACTCAATTGCCAGCCAAAGATCGCTTTCTCTCGTTATTGGATGGATTATGTCGAAAGCGTAGTGAGGATCCAGACACAGGATGTATTTTGTTGGCCATTCAGCCCAATTTTGCTGAGCAAGATCTGCCGGATATCAAAAGAGCGTTTGCCAACTATTTGCAGCAACAGACCAATGCGGTACTGAGCGGCTACATCGGGCACAATAAGTTTGCTGTGTGTATTGAGTTTCATCATCCGCAGCAGATGCAAAAGATCCGCGCCATCCGCCGAGCGATCAAACTGTTTTTCCACGCATTCAAAGCGGCCGATTTACTGCTGGCACAACCGCTGACTTCTGGCCGAACGGGGGTCTCCGTGTTGGGACTGGATGCAAAAACCTCGCGCACTTTATTTTCGCATGCCAATCAAGCGCTGCTCGAAATGCACTCCGGGCAGAAAAATCACATCAGTTTTTATGATCACCAAATGCATGAGCAGATTGACAAGAAAAAACGCTTAGAAGATCTGCTGGTTCGCTGCGTGAAAGCGGCAGAGCTTGAGGTTCACTACCAGCCGATTGTCAACATTCACCAATGGCGAGTCGAAAAGTTCGAAGCGCTGTGCCGTTTTCCTCCGGCGCTCAGTGCAGAAGCGTCGGTACAAGAGCTCATCACGATTGCTGAAGACTTGGAAATGATTGAAACCTTAGACCAACAGGTGGCGAGACAAGCACTGTGTGATTTACCGAAACTGCAAGCACTGTTTGGGGAACAGGTGGGCATTTCGTTCAATCGTTCAGTTCACTCTTCAGTGAGCGTGGATGCTATTCTCGATCAAAGCGCTTTGCTGATTGATGAAAGTGGCGTTGCGCCGCAGAGTGTGACGTTAGAAATTACGGAAAGTGCCTATTTTGCAAGTGAAGAACGTCATCATCACGCGTTGACGGTACTGCGGAACGCAGGCGTTACCTTAGCGGTAGATGATTTTGGCACGGGTTACTCCTCACTCAGTTATCTCAAAGCGTGCCATTTTGATCTATTGAAGATTGACCGCATATTTGTCAGCGACATTAAATGTTGCTCGAATCAATACCGCATTGTGCGTTCGTTGACTGAGTTATCTCATCAACTGGGTCTTAAGGTGATTGCTGAAGGCGTAGAAACGGAAGAAGAGCTGGAAATTATCAGCAGTATTGGTGTCGATAGTGTGCAGGGATTTTTGTTCTCCAAAGCTTATTCGTTACAAAGCCTACAAGAGGGGGCATTTGACCCACAACTTTTGCAGCATTACCGCAATAAGTTTGGTGCGAAAGGGGTGATTGCTGAACTGGCCACACCGGCAACGCCACATCTTGATCCAGGAGAACCTATTTCCTTGGCCTATGAGTACCTGGCGAAGGAGGATCTCAATGTATTGCCGGTAGTTGATGAAAAAGAGTGCGTTGGTTTTGTGGATCGTGAAGCAATGAATCTGCATTTAACCCCACATATGGGCACGGATACCGAAAGCATGAAAGAGGCCTCGTTGTGGAACAAACGCATAAATCAAGTGATGGTAACCGCGTTTGAAGAGGTGCATTGGCAAACGCAGCTCAGCGCTTTACCGAGTGTGATCAACCAGACCAAAGCGTTTCCCTGGATTTTGGTCGATGACCAAGGGCATTACAAAGGCTTGGTGGAAATGCATACCGCACTAAAGTATCTGATGCAGAGAAGTTTTTCATCGTCAGGGCAGTGAGATATTAGCTCGATGCTATCGATTGCCGTTGTGAATGGCTTTCGGTATCATCCGAGCTCGGTTTGCATTCAAATTAAACAATCATGATCCAGTTTCTACTCTCTTCATTCGCACCCATGCTGCTTGGTGCCCAATTGGTTCTCACTCTCGTGCTGGTGAAAGGCGACATTTGCCCGGGGCAGCGTGGTCGCATTCACAAAGTGTTGCCCGCTCTGGGGCTGATGTGGATGGCGGTTTCCTCGCTGGAAATCGCGGCGTTTTTAGTGGTATTTGCCATTTTCTACTTTTATTCCAAAGTGCAGACAGGCAAAACGCGTCAAGAAGGGCCGCTTTGGGTACTGTATCTGGCCGACGGTTTAGCCCTCTCTTTTGTTGCTTTGCAAGCCGCAAAACAAGGTCACTGGGGCGGCGCTCTGGTAACGATGATTTTAACGGTATTGCTGGGCGCGATTTTTGCTCATTTGCTGTTGGTGATTGCTCGCTCACGCTTGCAGGCATTTCATCGAATTTTACCCTTTAGCGGCATTATTGCGGCAATGTTGACGGCGCTGGCTCTTCTGGGCGTCGCTTCTGGGTTTGGTGCTGAGCAGTTAGAGCAAGTTACTCCATTGATGCTCGCAAGCCTCGTGCTGATGATCGTAGGTGTAGTCATGTGGTGTTGGCACATTTTCTCAGGCAAAGCCGCGCACAAAATTCAATTAGCCACGGCGTGGTTGATGCTGTTGGCATCAGCAAGTTGCATGCATATGCTGTTTAGTCTCCCTGTCTGATAGCGCGATTTAGACCTGCTTCACTTTTTATCTACGGATTTGTGGCTACGCTTATTACTTGAAGTACTCAAAAAGGAGCGTAGCGATGGATCTGAGCAATGTAGAGCGCTTAGACAGTATTATTCTGCTGGGGATCGTCAATGAAAAGTTGCGCCTAGAATGTGACAGTTTTGACGATCTGATAAGCACGTATGAAATGGATGTTGAACAGGTGATCGTCAAGCTTGATGTGCTTGGTTATCAATACGATCCACTGACCAACCAGTTTAAATCTTACTCACGCTGAGCGATTTTCTAAGCCATCTTGATACCATCAAGGTGGCTTTTGCATTGCTGGCGTGCGGTGGCAAAGAAAGCTTGCAGATAGCGCTTCTCTTTGTCGCTATTGCGCGTTGCGGCAAACAAGCGACGCCACAAGCCCTTGCCCAGCGGGATGCTGGTAATGAGCCCTTGTCGGGAAAATTCGCTAATCGCCCAGTTTGGCAACGCAGCCACTCCCAGACCCGCCGACACCATCTGCACCAACATCAATGTGTTATCTGCTTGCTTCCATTTCGCCGGCTCTACGCCAGCGGGGGCCAGAAAGTGTTTGACCACGTCTAAGCGCTGCTTTTGCACCGGGTAAGTCAGCATGGTTTGATCCGCCAGATCGCTTGGTTTCTATGCGTGTTTTATTTGCCAATGGGTGATTGGTGGCGGTGATAAGTCGCATCTCAAAATCAAACAGAGGCTCATAGTGGATTTCACCGCGCGGTTGAATATCTGAAGTGATCACCAAATCCAATTCGCCCGCCATCAGTGCAGGTAAAGGTTCAAAACCAAAACCCGATGAGAAATCGAGAGTCACGCTCGGCCACGTTAGTTGATACTCTTTCAAAGCAGGCATCAGCCATTGAAAACAGGAGTGGCACTCGATCGCCATATGTAAACGGCCATTCACATCCTCTTTTAGGCTAGCAAGCTCGTTTTCGGCTCGGGCAAGTTTGGGCAAAACCTCGTCGGCGACGCGCAGTAAAATCTCCCCTTCGGAAGTAAATTTTACTGGACGTGTTTTACGCAAAAATAACTGACCACCTATCCTTGCCTCAAGATCCTTGATCTGATGGGAGAGGGCGGATTGAGTGAGGTGCAGCGCCGTTGCCGTTGCGGTGAGTGAGCCAGTATCGCGTAGCGATGTCAGGGTTTTTAAGTGTTTCAACTCGATCATGAATCTCTCTCATCTTCCTTGCTGTGTGCATGAGTCTTTGTAACTTACCTGGATTTTTTGGAGCTGTAAACATCTAGACGTCTATTTGTTTTGTGTCGACGTTTAGTTGGGTCATGAATTTTTTTAATAAACAAGTTGAATATTTGGCGCTTGTTCCATGGTGGGATTGACGAGATAGTTTAGCCATCTGGACATCCTGACGGGATGCAAAGCAAATTATCGAACAACGAATAGACCAAGCATAGAAAAAGGAATAAGACCATGACGACCACAACGCACATCCTCGGCTACCCGCGTATTGGTGAAAAACGAGAACTCAAGTTTGCGCAAGAAAAGTACTGGCGCGGAGAGATTGACCAAACCGAGCTGAAGCAAGTAGGCGCTCAGCTACGTCAGCAGAACTGGCAAGTGCAAAAAGAAGCAGGGCTGAGCTACGCCACCGTTGGTGATTTTGCTTGGTATGACCATGTGCTGACCACCACACTACTGCTTGGCCATGTGCCGAAACGTCATCGTCATGGTTTTCCTGATCTCGATACCTTGTTTCGTGTTGGCCGCGGTCAATCGCAGTCCGCCTGTGGCTGTCATGGCGCAGCAGCATCGGACATGACCAAATGGTTTAATACTAACTATCACTATATCGTTCCGGAATTTAGCCGCGATGATACGTTTGAGGTGAGCTGGCCACAGCTGTTTGAAGAGGTCAATGAAGCGATTCAAGCTGGGCATAAGGTTAAACCCGTGCTGCTTGGCCCGCTAAGCTACCTCTATTTGGGTAAAGAGGTGGAACAAGGTTTCGAGCGTCTGACGCTACTTCCCCGTCTGCTTAGCGCTTATCAGGCGATTTTGGCCAAACTGGCAAAACAAGGAGTAACATGGGTACAAATTGACGAGCCGATTCTGGCACTTGAGCTGGAAAAGCCCTGGTTGGATGCCTTCAAGTTGGCTTATCAAGTGATCCGTGGTGAGGTCAAAGTGCTGCTGACGACTTATTTCGATGCTGTGAGCGACTGTTTAGATCGAGTAGTGGCACTTGACGTGGACGGGCTACATATCGACCTTGCCGCGGCCCCTGAACAACTGGATGAGGTGCTTGAGCTATTGCCAGCGCATTGGGTGCTGTCGGTCGGTGTGGTCAATGGTCGCAACGTGTGGCGCTCTGATCTGGCGACGCAATACCAACGCTTGCTGCCTGTGAAAGCGCAGCTTGGTGAACGTTTGTGGGTTGCGAGTTCCTGCTCACTGCTGCACAGTCCGGTGGATTTAGATCTTGAGCCAGCCTTAAATGAAGAAGTACGCAGTTGGTTGGCGTTTGCCAAGCAGAAAGTGTCGGAAGTGGTACTGCTTGGCCGCGCCTTGGACGGAAACGAGGACGCGATTGCGCAATGCGCTGTGTATAGCCAACCAATTCAAGCGCGAAAGTCAGCAAGTCATGTTCATAAGCCGCAGGTACAAGCCCGTGTGAATGCGATTTCGCCCGCGTTTGCCAAGCGCAGTGCCCCTTATGCGCAGCGAGCCGCACATCAGGCCGAAGTACTAAAACTGCCGCTGTTGCCAACCACCACAATAGGATCTTTTCCGCAAACGGCCGAGATCCGGGTTCAGCGCAGTGCCTACCGCGCAGGCCAGTTGTCGCAGGTCGAGTACACACAGGCGTTGAAAGAGCACATTGCCGATGCCGTGAAACGACAGGAGGCGTTGGATCTAGACGTGTTGGTGCATGGTGAAGCGGAGCGCAACGACATGGTGGAATATTTTGCTGAAAACTTGGCTGGCTTTCAAACCACTCAGTTTGGCTGGGTACAAAGCTACGGTTTCGCGCTGCGTGAAACCAGCCATCGTGGTCGCGGACATCGAACGAGAGCAACCCATTACGGTTGAGTGGTCCAAGTACGCGCAATCACTGACTTCAAAACATATGAAGGGTATGCTCACCGGTCCGGTGACGATTTTGTGTTGGACTTTCCCCCGTGAGGACATCTCACGTAAAGCGATCGCCCAACAACTCGCACTGGCACTGCGTGACGAGGTCACAGACCTACAGCAAGCAGGGATCAACATCATTCAGATTGATGAGCCAGCGATTCGCGAAGGACTGCCATTGAAGAAGCGCGATCATCAAGCCTATCTTGACTGGGCGGTAGAGTCATTTCGCATTGCGGCGGGCAGTGCCAAGCCAGAAACGCAGATCCATACCCACATGTGCTACAGCGAGTTCAACGAAATCATTGAATCGGTCGCAGCACTGGATGCCGATGTCATCACCATTGAAACCTCGCGTTCAAATATGGAGCTGCTTAAAGCGTTTGAAGAGTTTAACTATCCCAATGAAATTGGCCCGGGTGTGTATGACATTCACTCACCGAACATTCCGACAGAGGAGTGGATTGTGGATTTAATCCAAAAAGCGGCGCAGAAAATTCCGCTCGAGCGTTTGTGGGTCAACCCAGATTGCGGTTTGAAAACGCGCAGCTGGCCTGAAACCGAAGCGGCACTAGCAAACCTCGTTGCGGCAGCAAAAACATTGCGCAGATCGCTGACAGAAGTATAGAGCTAAAAAGAAAAGGGGTTGACTTAGTCAACCCCTGTCAGTTTCCGTTGGTGTAAAGCTTATTTTGCTGCGCAGGTTTGCGCAGTAACCAGTTGGTCTGCGACCAATTGACCGCGGGAGTTACGGATCTTGATACGATAGGCTAAGCCTAACTCTAATTGGCTGCGAATTTCGTCGCTGTTGCAGTAACTTTGAATGCTATTTGCCAACACTTGCTCGGTCGGCTTAGCCCCTTGTGCGTCACTGTTGTAAATCATCATCATCTCAATCACGCTTTTGTTGGCTGAAATACGCATAACTTTGAGTGGGCCATGTTCTAGCGGTAGACCCGCCGACAGCATGCCAGCACGATTTGAAGCCATCAGCTCCAATTGACGTTCTCGCTCATCATTTGAAGAGCAGCCTGCTAACGCAGAGAAAACGAGAGCAGCGCAGATAATTTTCTTAAACATTTAGAAGACTTTTTTGAATGGTTTGACTACGACATTAGCATAAACGCCGGCTTCGATGTACGGATCAGCATCTGCCCAAGATTGTGCTTCTTGCAGTGAAGCAAACTCAGCGATGACGGTCGAGCCAGTAAATCCTGCTTCACCTGGGTTCTCAGAGTCAATGGCTGGCATTGGACCTGCGGTAAGTAAGCGTCCTTCATCTTGAAGCTGTTGTAAACGAGCAAGATGTTGCGGGCGAAACGCTCAAGCGCTTTTCCAATGAATTCTCGACATCCTGAGAAAAAATAACGTACCACATGGTTGATTCCTTCCGTATTTCAAGGTGAATTTGCGCTTAATCTACCGCAGTTTTCTCGTTGCAGACAAAGAAATTCGGCGTTTTGTGAAACGATGCGACAATTCTTATGATTCGCGCACCGGGCGCGGTTTGCCTTCGCCGTCAATCGCTACGTAGTTGAAGGTGGCGTTGCACACCATGAAACGCTCTTCCACGCCATGGTCTCGGATTGGTTTGACCCACAATTCGAGATTAATCGACATTGAAGTGCGACCAATTTTGGTGCACTCGCCATAGCAGCACACCACGTCTCCTACTTTGACTGGCTTTTTGAAGATGATATCGGAGACCGATACAGTAACGATTCGCCCCGAAGAGATCTCTTTGGCGAGAATGCCGCCGGCAAGATCGAGCTGTGACATGATCCAGCCACCGAAAATATCGCCGTTGGCGTTGGTATCTGCTGGCATTGCAAGGGTTCTTAGCAGTAGTTGACCCTTTGGAGAGTTGTATTCCTGACTCATTTTGACATCCGCAACAAACAAAACAGCGACCAAATGGGTCGCTGTAAGAATAAGTGGCGATTATAGCAAATAATCTGGATTATTCATCGCTTGTGACATCCGACGACTGGCTTTTATCCTCTTTTGGCATCTGCTTGTAGATGTAAACACCAGTTAGAACCGTGAAACCCAGTGTGGCGGCCAGCAGACCAAACACTTTAAAATTCACCCAAACATCCAGTGGTAGCTCGTAAGCAACGTAAACGTTGAGGCCAGCACAGAAGGAGAAGAAGGCAACCCATGCCCAGTTGATGTTGTTCCATACGCGATCCGGCAATGTGAGCTCTTTGCCGAGCATGCCTTTAATCGCCGATTTACCCATAGCGTGGCTAACCGCTAAGCCAATGGCAAACACAACGTAAACAATCGTCACTTTCCATTTTATGAAGTTGTCGTCGTGCAAGAAGATGGTCATGCCGCCAAAAACGGCCACCATAAGAAAAGTGATCAACTGCATCTTTTCGACTTTCTTGTATAGCACGTAAGTAATAACCACTTGCACCGCGGTTGCGGCAATCAGAGCACCAGTCGCGGTATAGATGTCGTACATCTTATAAAGGGCAAAAAAGATAATCAGTGGAATAAAATCAAGAATTTGCTTCATGAGGCAAAGAATTTCCTATTTATTGAATTGTCCACAGTCTATCTAAAACTGACCCAATGTGAAGGGGTCGAGACAAATGGATACAAAATTGGTTACGCAAACCGCATATCGGCGGCTTGCGAGTATGAAAGGGAATGCGCCGTGGTTGCTTAGTTGTAGTAAGCCCCCGATTGATATTCGCTGATGACTTGTTTCATATCGGCTAAATAGCCTTCACTACGTAAGTTATCGACGGTGTCTCGCAGCTCTTCATCGGTCATGGCAAAACAGGTGGATTTGCCCGTAGTGAGGTTGAGGTAGTGGTGGTATTCATCTTCGCTGAAGTGGCCGAAGCGGTCTAAAAGCAGTGCTTTATAACCATGATGAATCAAACCGTAGTAAGTGCGTCTGTGTAAGCTCAT
This sequence comes from Vibrio cidicii, assembly GCF_009763805.1. NCBI lineage: Bacteria > Pseudomonadati > Pseudomonadota > Gammaproteobacteria > Vibrionales > Vibrionaceae > Vibrio > Vibrio cidicii. Next base: position 736,372 of record NZ_CP046804.1, read on the forward strand.
GACAAAAACCCTCATGTTCGCTTGAAGAGGCCAATAGTAAAACTTTTGACATCTCTTAGAGTGAGAAGTTCAAGCAATAGTAATGCCAGTCTTTATCGCTACGCGGCGAAATAAAAAGGAGCGGCAAATGCCACTCCTTCACTCTTTCTCTTTGCAATCGGCAAATTACGCTTCTTGCTTTTGCATTTCCGCTTCGCTGGCTTCTTCTTCGATCAGCGCATCAACGATAACGGCACAAGCAGCATCGCCAGTGATGTTCAGTGCGGTGCGGATCATATCGAAGATACGGTCGAGAGCGAACAAAAGTGGCAGACCTTCGATTGGAATGCCAGCCGCCAGCAAAACTGCCACGACAAGGAAAGATGGCCCAGGTACGCCCGCTTGACCAACGGCGCCTAGGGTCGCAGTAATGATGATCGCAATGTAGGCGCCCATGCCAAGATCGATGTTAAACAGCTGTGCAAAGAAGATAGCGACCAAACCGTAGTAAATCGCATTACCAGACATGTTGATGGTTGCACCCAGCGGCAAAACGAATGAGGCGGTTGAGTTACGCACGCCAAGTTCTTTTTCTACTGTGTCCATGGTGACAGGCAGTGTTGCCATGGAAGATGCTGTAGACAGTGCCACGGCTTGCGGCTTTTTCATCGCTAGAATGAACTTCTTCGCCGAGGTTTTAGTAAACAGTTGGATCATCAGCGGGTAAGCGACGAAGCCGAAGATCAGGATAGCAGCAACGTACACCACGAACAGTTTGAACACCACCATGAGCGCGCCAAAACCGAATGTGCCGACCGCTTCCGCCATCAGGCCAAACACGCCGATAGGAGCAATGATCATCACTTTGTTGATCATCCACACCATAGCGTCAACGATGCAGTTTACGCCGTTGATGATAGGTTCACGTTTTGCTTGAGGCTGCTTAGCGATTGCAATGCCAAAGAACATGCAAAAGACAAGGATCTGTAGAATGTTAGCTTCGTTCAGTGATTGGAAAACGTTGGTTGGGATCATACCTGTAACGGTTGCCCAGAAAGTAGGGAGTTCACCTTTAGAAGCGTATTCGGCCGAGAACATGCTCTCGATGCCTGAAACGTCGATACCCGCGCCCGGTTGGAAAACTTCTCCCATCACTAACGCCAGCGCAACGGCAAGTGCAGAGGTGATACCAAAGTAGCTTAAGGTCACCAAGCCCACTTTTCCTGCTGATTGGCTGTTCCCAAGACCAGCCGCGCCAGAAATCAGAGCAACCGCCACCAGAGGGATAACCAGCATCTTGATCAAGTTGATGAAAATAGCACCCAATGGAGCAAAAGCTGACGCGCTGTCACCCATGAAGGCACCAACGGCAGTACCTGCAATCATGGCGATGACAACTTGTACGCCAATGTTGTTTAGCAAACTCTTTTCTTTTAACACTTCCATAACCTCTGTGCTAACAAAATTTAAAATTCCAGTGTTACCCTCTGAACAAAAAGTGTTCTTTGGATAAATATATCGAGAAGCTTTTTACACGTTAATTTCACATTTATCAAGATGAGTCATTTTTAAATGTTGTGTTTAACGACAACTTTATTGATTAGTGACAATTTTTTGACCAATAGCAAACGTTTGCTATTGAGCATTTCTATAAAATGGCGGGCTTTTATTGAGGATTTACTATTTATTGCTGAGTGGGAGTGGCGGTGGGAAATGTTAAGAGAAAGATCGATTTCTTACTGAAAATAAGAAATCGATCCCATAGAAGTTGACGTGTCTAACACGTCATTTTTGCGTTGCAGATTTCATTATTGAAACAAAATCGCTGAGTTTATTTAACATCTTGTCGGGGGTTGATACGTTAGCTTCAATGATTTTGACCACAGCGGAGCCGGAAATTGCCCCCGCGGCGCCAGCATCAATCGCTTGTTTGACTTGCGCGGGTTCAGAGATGCCGAATCCGAGTAGGGCTGGCGGCGCGTTGAACTGGGCCAGTTTCGCCAGCATGTCACCGACAGGCATATTTGCTTTGGTTTCTGCCCCGGTAACACCTGCACGTGAGAGCAAGTAGGTATAGCCGCCGCCCAATTTTGCTACCTCTTGGAGCGTCTCATCACTGGCCGTGGGCGGTGCGATGAAAATCGGATGCACGCCAAATTTTTTCGCGGCGGCAACGAACTCGGCGCTTTCGTTGGTGGGCACATCGGCAATCAATACAGAATCAATGCCTGCCTTAGCGCAGCGTTGATAGAAATCTTCAATCCCTCGCGAGTACACCAGATTGGCGTACATCAGTAGGCCAATCGGCAACTGTGGATACTGGGCGCGGATTTGGGCAATCTGTTCGAAGCAGATGTCCGGTGTCGCGCCTGAGTCCAATGCACGGATATTCGCCCCTTGGATGGTTGGGCCGTCGGCCAATGGATCGGAGAAGGGAATGCCCAGCTCCAAAGCGTCTGCACCTGCTTCGACTAAGGTTTGCATGATGCGCAGTGACTGCTCAGGATTGGGATCGCAAACCGTTACGAACGGAACAAATGCGCCTTGTTGTTTCTCTGCCAGACGCTCGAACATGGCTTGATAACGGTCCATCAGATCGCTCCTTTTTCTTCTAAAATTGCGTGTACAGTAAAGATGTCTTTATCGCCGCGACCCGACAGGTTCACTACCAGCAGTTGCTCTTTGTCAGGATTGTTGCGCGCCATTTTCAGGGCATGAGCGAGTGCGTGAGAAGACTCAAGGGCGGGAATGATCCCTTCGCTGCGAGCCAGCTCTTGGAACGCATCGAGTGCTTCATCGTCGGTAATGCTGTCGTACTCTGCGCGGCCAATGGCGTTGAGATGCGCATGCTGAGGGCCAACCGACGGGAAATCGAGGCCAGCAGAGACAGAGTAAGACTCCTCCACTTGGCCGTTTTCGTCTTGCATGAGTGGTGCTTTCATGCCAAAGAAGATGCCGGTTTTGCCGTGTTTAAGCGGCGCGCCGTGTTGGTCGGTATCGATGCCTTTGCCCGCCGGCTCAACACCAATCAAGCGAACGGACTCTTCTTCGATAAAATCAGCAAACATACCGATGGCGTTGGAGCCGCCGCCCACACAGGCAATCACCGCGTCAGGCAGGCGACCTTCTCGCGCGAGGATCTGGTTTTTGGTCTCTTCGCCAATCATACGCTGAAACTCACGCACTATGGTTGGAAATGGGTGAGGACCCGCCGCTGTGCCGAGAAGGTAATGCGCTGTTTCATAACTGCCGGACCAGTCGCGTAGCGCTTCGTTGCAGGCGTCTTTTAACGTGGCAGAGCCAGAGTGCACCGGAATCACTTCGGCGCCCATCAGTTTCATTCGAAACACGTTCGGGCTTTGGCGCTCCACATCTTTTGCACCCATGTAAACGCGGCATTTCAGGCCGAGCAGTGCACAGGCTAAGGCCGTTGCCACACCGTGTTGGCCTGCGCCAGTTTCTGCGATGATTTCGTGTTTGCCCATGCGTTTGGCAAGCAGCGCTTGGCCGAGCACTTGGTTGGTTTTGTGCGCGCCGCCATGTAGCAGATCTTCGCGCTTTAGATAGAGTTTGGTCTTGGTGCCTTTGGTAAGGTTACGCGTTAAGGTAAGCGCGGTCGGGCGGCCCGCATACTCTTGCAGCAAGCCCATAAATTCACTGCGAAACGCGTCATCTTCTTGCGCATCAATGAAAGCCTGTTCAAGCTGCTCCAAAGCTGGGACCAGAATTTGCGGAACGTACTGACCGCCGTATTCGCCAAAGTAGGCATTCAGTTTTGCCATGGTGTTCATCCTTCTCGTCAATTTTTAGTAGTTGCGGATCGCAGCAAACGCTTGTTGCAACTTCTGTGTATCTTTTTTACCCGGTGCGCTTTCGACCCCGGAGTTGAAATCCAATCCTAGACAGCCGAGTGAAGCCGCTTGCTTTGCATTGTCTGCGTTCAAGCCACCCGCGAGCATCACCTTGCTCGGGTCGCCGATTAAGCTCCAGTCGAAGGCTTTGCCTGTGCCACCGCTTTGGTTGCCGACTTGGGCATCGAGAAGATGTCTGTCGACATGTTGGGTGAGGCGCTGCGTAGCGTGATCGGTCACGCCGTAGGCTTTCCAAATCGCGATATGCTCGGCGAGTAGGCTACGCAACTGCGTCACATAGTGTTGATCTTCTTCGCCATGCAGCTGCACTGCGGCAATACCGAGTGAATTGGCGGTTTGCGCCACAAATTCAAGCGATTGATTTTGAAAAACGCCGACGTAGTGCAGCGGCGCGCCACTCATAACCAAGCGTGCGCTGTCGGTATCCACCACGCGTTTTGACTGCTCAGCGAAAATCAGCCCGCCAAACACGGCCCCCGCATGGTACGCTTTGGCTGCGTCATCGGGTTGAGTCAGGCCACACACTTTATTCTCACCTAGCATTACTTTGCGCACCGCCAGTTCAAGATTTTCCTCGGCCATTAGCGAGCTGCCAATTAAGAAACCATTGGCAAACTGAGCCAGGTCACGCACTTGCTGGTGGGTGTAGATCCCCGATTCAGAGATGACAACCGCATTTGGTGCCAGTTTGCGCAGGGTAGGTGCGAGTAATTTGGTGCGATTCAGATCGGTGGTCAAATCACGCAGGTTTCGGTTGTTGATGCCAATGACTCTTGCCCCTAAGTTGACCGCGCGGGCTAACTCTTCCTCATTGCTGATTTCGGTCAGCACGCCCATATTGAGCCGGTGGGCAACGTTTGCCAGCGTTTGGTACTGCTCATCGTCCAAAACGGACAACATCAGCAAAATGGCATCCGCTTGGTAGTGTCGTGCCAGCATGACCTGATACGGATCGACCATAAAATCTTTACACAGTACGGGCTGTTTCACTTGCTTGCGTACTTGCGGCAGGAAGTCAAAACTCCCTTGGAAATATTTCTCATCGGTCAGGACGGAAATGGCGTCTGCATGTCGGTTATACACCGAGGCGATGTAATCCAAATCAAACTCTTGACGAATAAGTCCTTTCGATGGAGATGCTTTTTTACACTCAGTGATGAACACCGTTTTGCCGGTGGACAGTGCTTGATAAAAGCTGCGATCGGAAGGGATGAGATCCGCTTCGAAGGTATTTAAAGGTTGCTGCTGTTTACGTAAAGCAACCCATTGATATTTATCGCGTACAATCTTTGCCAGCACTTCGGCCATTTGCGCTTCTTGCACCGATACGTGCTCGGACAGTTTTTCGCTCATCTCTTTTTCCTTTCAGACGTGTGCCGCGAGTTGTTCAACCAGTTGGTAGGCTTTACCTGAGTTCATCACTTCAATCGCTTGCTGGGTGTTAGCTTTGAGATCTTCATGACCAAACAGGCGCATCAGCAGTGCGACGTTAACCGCGACGGCACCAAGTTGCGCTTCGCTCCCTTTGCCTGTCAAGAGGTGCGTGATGATGGCGCGGTTTTCTTGCGGATCGCCGCCCTTAATCGCGTCAAGCGGGTGCTTTTGCAGGCCAAAATCGGCGGGCGTGAGAGTGTACTCATGGATTTTGCCATCTTTGATTTCCGCAACCGTGGTTTCGCCGTGGATTGCCACTTCATCTAACCCGCTACCATGTACCACCGCCGCGCGCTTCATGCCCATTTTCAACATGGTTTGTGCAATCGGCTTGACCAGCTCTTGGCTGTAGACGCCCATCAGTTCGATATTGGGCCGCGCCGGATTAATCAGTGGGCCGAGGATATTGAAAATCGTCCGGGTTTTCATGGTTTGGCGCACAGGCATCGCATGGCGGACACCGCTGTGATACTGCGGCGCGAACAAAAAGGCGACGCCAATCTCATCCATCGCTCGGCGAGTATCTTCGGCGCTCATCGCCAAATTGATGCCAAACGAGTCAAGCAGATCGGAAGATCCCGATTTGCTCGACACACTGCGGTTGCCGTGTTTGGCAATTTTCAGCCCGCACGCCGCAGCCACAAACGCCGCTGTGGTGGAGATGTTGATGGTGTTGTGCCCATCGCCACCAGTGCCGACGATATCAGCAAAGTCGTAATCTGGACGAGGGAAAGGGTTAGCGTTGGCCAATAAGGCTTTGGCGGCGCCAGCGATCTCATCTGGCGTTTCGCCTTTGATTTTCAATGCGGTGAGCGCTGATGCCATCAAAATCGGGTCCAACTCACCGCGAATAATGGTGTCGAACAGCTGCTGGCTCTCTTGCTCACTTAGCGACTGCTGCTCATAAAGTTTGTTGATGATAGTTTGCATAATGGTCTCTCCCTGTCCTTACGCTAGCGCCCAGTCAATAGCATTGGCGAGCAGTGTCGCGCCGTACGTGGTCATGATCGATTCTGGGTGAAATTGAAAGCCGCACACCTTGTCTTGCTCATTCACTACCGACATGACCAAGCCGTCCACTTCCGCGGTGACGGTCAAGCTCTCGGGCACTTTTGTCGCGACTAAAGAGTGGTAGCGAGCAATCGCGAGAGGCGAAGGCAAAGTAGAATAAATCGCGTGACCTTGGTGCGCCATCATCGACACTTTGCCGTGAATGATCTCGCCCGCACCAGCAACGATACCGCCATACGCCTCGACGATGGCCTGATGACCAAGGCAGATGCCAATGACTGGCACTTTGCCTTTCACGCGTTGAATCAGCTCCGGCATCGAGCCCGCTTCTGACGGAGCACCCGGACCCGGTGAGAGAAGCACCACAGGTTGTTCGAGCTTGGCAATGGCTTGCTCAATCACCTTCGCAGCAATGTGGTTACGGTAAATGGTTACTTTGTGGCCAAGTGAACGGAACTGATCCACTAGGTTGTAGGTGAACGAATCGAAGTTGTCGATAAATACGATGTCAGCCATGTCCGTTACTCCTTATGTGCTTTCTGGATGGCAGAAATAACGGCCTGCGCCTTGCCGCGCGTCTCATCGGCTTCGGCTTGTGGGTCGGAGTCAAACACCACCCCCGCACCCGCTTGCACTTGAGCGATGCCATTTTCGACGTAAGCTGAGCGGATCACGATGCAGGTGTCCAAGGTGCCTTCACCCGTTAAATAACCGACCGCACCGCCGTAACTGCCACGACGCGCGCCCTCCACATCGCGGATAAGCTGCATTGCGCGGATTTTTGGTGCGCCAGTCAGGGTGCCCATGTTCATGCAAGCTTGGTAGGCGTGCAGCGCATCCAGATCGGCGCGAAGTTGTCCTACCACGCGTGAGACCAAATGCATCACATGGCTGTAACGGTCAACTTTGAGCAAATCGGCAACATGGCGAGTGCCCGCTTGTGAGATTCGTGCGACGTCATTGCGCGCAAGATCCACCAACATCATATGCTCGGCGTTCTCTTTTTTGTCGGTGCGCAATTCCAGCTCGATACGACTGTCGAGATCAAAATCAATCTCACCATTGGCTCGTTTGCCGCGACGGCGGGTCCCCGCAATCGGATATATTTCCACTTGGTTGGTGTCGGTTTCGTATTTCAGTGCGCTTTCTGGTGATGCGCCAAATAAGGTAAACAGCTCATCTTGCATGTAGAACATGTAAGGGCTTGGGTTACTCAGCTTCAACTCTTTATACGCTGCCAGCGGCGAAGGGCAGGGGAGCGTAAAACGGCGTGATGGCACCACTTGGAAGATGTCGCCTTTGACCACGTACTGTTTGAGATCGCGGACGATTTGGCAAAAAGCTTCGTCGCTGACACTCGGAGTGGCATCCACTTGTGCAAGTTTCACCGCTTGAGGCAGAGTTTTTGGATCGGCGCAGAGTGTACTGATTTGCTCAATGCGTGTTTCAAGTACGGATTTTTGCTCACTGTTGGCAAATAGCGTTGCTTGCAGGTGACAACTTTCCGTTTGGTGATCGACCACCAGCAGTGTCTCTGCGACATAAAATACGTAGTCTGGACATTGGTTCGTGGCGCTGGCGGGGCCCAAAGGTTCAAAATTGGCCACCAGATCGTAAGCAAACAGACCGCCGATAAACAGCGCATGTTTGTCATGACCACCTAAATCAAAGCTGTGCTGAATTAAACGCAGTGCGTCAAAGCTAGACGCTTCGCGCAGACGCGAATCTTCGTCTAAGGTGTCGTCGGATTCGCTGAAGGTTAACGTCAGTGTTTGTCCGTCGAACTGCTGCTTGATCTCAGGTTGGATATTCCCCTGTACATGCGCCAGCAGATGACGACCGTTATCCGTGAGGGCATTGCAGGTGACGGTTTGCCCGTAGCAGACAATACGCAAGGCGGAATCGACAATTAACAGACTCTTGAGATCCTGCTTCGAATCAATCTCGGCAGATTCGAGCAACAAGCTGTCCGTCTTGCTTTCGCATAAGGTATGGAACAGACGAGTCGGGTCTTGTGTGTATGGGACCGATGCCGTAATCACATCTAACTTGCCCAAGGTTTTGATCTTAATGGCCTTGTTCACAAGACCTCCTTATTATTTCAAATCTGTTCTAGCTTCCTGTTGTACATACTCGCACAAAGCAAACGTTCGCCCAACGTACAATTTAGTCAATCTGGTGAATATTTAATCGCTTGAATGTGAGTTATACAACAAAACAAAAAGCCCGCTGTTTAGGCGGGCTTCGTATCATGAGTGTCCTGAATTAAAAGTACACGTTTGCCCACCAAGAACTTGTCCAGATGCGCCACCAAGCTAACTCCGCTGCATTCGATTTCTCGTCATGCAGAGCAAGTTTCGCTTTTTGCTTTTGGTTAAGTTCTTGTAACATAGTCGGCCTTACAGTCAGGTACTTTGTATTTGTGTACTAGTTAACTAGTGCAAGGGTAAAAAGTCAACCCCCAAGAAGCAAATATATGAGAATAGATCTACACAGCCATACCACTGCCTCTGATGGCCGACTCACACCAGCGCAGTTGATTGACCGCGCAATCAGCTTTGAGCTGGATGTTTTAGCGGTCACCGATCATGATACTGTGCAAGCGCTGGAGGAGATTCACCGTTATGTGGCGCAGAATCAATTGTCGCTCACTATCATTAACGGCATTGAAATTTCGACCGTGTGGCAAAACAAAGATATCCATATTGTTGGTTTGAATATCGACCCACAAAATGTTCAATTAAGCCAACTGATCGCTCAGCAGCAAGCGCATCGAGTCGCTCGCTCGGAAATGATCGCGCAGCGCCTTGGCAAAGCAACGCGAGAAGGAGTACTTGAAGAGGTCAGAGCCATTGCCGATGGTGCGCCAGTGACTCGCGCCCATTTTGCCAAATGGTTGGTGGATAACGGTTTTGCAAAGAATATGCAGCAGGTGTTTAAAAAATACCTGACACGCAACAATCCCGGTTACGTGCCGCCGAATTGGTGTTCAATGGCTGATGCCATCGGCGCGATCCATGCCGCGGGGGGCCTGGCCGTGCTGGCTCATCCGGGGCGTTATGATCTCACGGCCAAGTGGTTAAAACGGTTGTTGCAAGCGTTTGTCGAGGCCGGTGGGGATGCTATGGAGGTGGCCCAACCACAACAATCGCAACAAGAAAGACGCACGTTGGCTGATTATGCTATACAATACAAACTATTAGCTTCCCAAGGCAGCGATTTTCACTATCCATCCCCGTGGATGGAGTTGGGAAGAAACCTCTGGTTGCCCTCCGGCGTAGAACCAGTTTGGAAAGATTGGGGTTTAGAGTCCGCTCCTTTGGAGCCAGCACAAGCATCCACACTCCAGTCCTATAGAGCCGAGAGGCTCGATAATGAGGAATTACAATGAGCCAGTTTTTTTACGTTCATCCTGAAAACCCCCAGGCTCGCTTGATCAATCAAGCCGTAGCAATCATCCGTAATGGCGGTGTGGTGGTTTACCCGACCGATTCCGGTTATGCACTCGGTTGTCAGTTGGAAAACAAACAAGCGCTGGAGCGAATTTGTCAGATCCGCCGATTGGATGAAAGACATAACTTCACCCTCTTGTGCCGTGATTTGTCGGAGTTGTCGCTGTACGCACGCGTCGACAACACCGCATTTCGTTTACTAAAGAACAACACGCCGGGCGCGTACACTTTTATCTTCAAAGGAACAAAAGAAGTGCCTCGTCGCTTGATGAATGCCAAACGCAAAACGATTGGTATTCGTGTACCAGATAACCGTATCGCCCTCGATCTTTTGGAAGCGATGGGTGAGCCTTTGATGTCAACTTCCCTGATTCTGCCGGGAAACAACTACACCGAGTCGGACCCCGATGAGATCCGCGATAAACTCGAGCATGCCGTAGATGTGATTCTCAACGGCGGTTATCTGGGCGAGCAACCAACCACGGTAATTGACTTTAGCGAAGGTGAGGCGGTTATTGCTCGTCTTGGCGCGGGCGATCCAGCCCCATTTGAGTAAGCCAAAACGAGAAAAATCTGTTTAAGATAAAGGAGCCGAGTGCTCCTTTTTTATTAATATTCATCAAGTTGTTGCTATAAAGTTAACTCTCACCATCGACAGTGCTAATGGGTGATTTTTAGCGAGAATTTTTCCATGATTCGCCCGATGACGAGGTGCGGAGATCTTACATTGCGGATTTATTTCCCGTATAATTGCCGCCCCCGATTCCGAGCTTCGGGTAGATAACTAAGTCTGGTCTATGCTTGGTATGACTACGACGTCTGAGAAGACGACACATAGGTAGATAAATGAACGAAAAATTACAGAAAGTTTTAGCGCGAGCCGGTCACGGTTCACGTCGCGAATTGGAAGCATTAATCAAATCAGGACGTGTAAGTGTAAATGGTGTAGTGGCGAAACTGGGTGAGCGACTGGAAGACGAAAATGCGGTTGTGCGCATCGATGGTCACGTTGTGTCGGTTAAGGCACAAGAGGAAGTGATCTGTCGAGTGCTGGCGTATTACAAGCCAGAAGGAGAGCTCTGTACCCGTCACGATCCAGAAGGTCGTCGTACTGTATTTGACCGTCTACCTAAGATCCGCGGTTCACGTTGGATTTCTGTCGGTCGATTGGACGCGAACACATCCGGTCTGCTGCTGTTTACTACCGACGGTGAATTGGCCAATCGTCTGATGCATCCAAGCCGCCAAGTTGAGCGTGAATACCTAGTTCGAGTGTTTGGTGAAGTGAACGAGCACAAAGTACGCAACTTGGTCAATGGGGTACAACTGGAAGATGGCCTCGCTCGCTTTGAAGACGTTGTCTACACTGGCGGTGAAGGAATGAACCACACCTTCTATGTGGTGATCAACGAAGGTCGTAATCGTGAAGTTCGTCGTCTGTGGGAATCACAAGATTGTACGGTAAGCCGTCTGAAACGCGTGCGCTACGGTGACATCTATCTGGATAAGAAATTGCCCCGCGGTGGTTGGATGGAGCTGGAGCTGAAAGACGTCAACTATCTGCGCGAACTGGTTGAACTGCGTCCAGAAAAAGAGACGATGATTGAACTGAACAGCTCATCGCGTAAACGTGACCGTGCCCGCAGCCAAAAAATCCGTCGTGCGGTGAAGCGTCATGAAGAGCGAGTGAGTACACCAAAAGGTCGCAGCAATAATCCGTCACGTCGCAAGCCCGCGACTAACAAAGCGGGTAGTGCAAACACGCCAAGCGCACGTCCATCTCGCAGCAATACTCAGCGCTAAGTGCTTAAAAGTGATAGCAAAATAGATAATAAAAAGGCTTGCCAGTGGCAAGCCTTTTTTATCGCGGTTAATCGCGTTTCCACAGAATGTGGCAGAATTTCTGATCGGGATCTCGGCTAATCAGCATTCTGGCGAACACATCGTCTAAGACATCGTTTCTCTTCGTTGACTAAACCGATCAGCACTTCGGCGTAGACTTCGTCATCAACATCAAAGCCAACGTGGGAAGGCCAATCGCTCGCGACATCAACCAGCTCCGCCGCACCACGATCATCGAACTGTGCGGTGAACAGGAGCACGTCAGCTGGCTCCAAGTTATCTGGCGCCATTTCTAGAAAGATATCGTACGCGGCATCAATCGCATCATCGTAAGAGATCAGATCCGTCATGCTTACGCTCGGCTCATGTATTTGCGTTCTGCGGTGTTGATGATCACACGATCACCAGTCGCAATGTACTCTGGCACCTGTACAATAAGGCCAGTGCTGAGACGAGCCGGTTTGGTACGAGCAGAGGCAGAAGCGCCCTTGATCGATGGGTCGGTCTCTTCAATAACCAACTCAACAGAAGAAGGCAGCTCTAGGCCTACCGCGTCGCCGTTGACGAGGATCACGTGGATGCCTTGAGTTTCTTCGTTAATGAACAGCAGATCGTCTTCAACGTCAGCGTGTTTGAACACGTACTGAGAGTAGTCGCCGTTGTCCATGAAGATGTAGTCATCGCCATCGATATAAGAGAAAGAAACCGCGTGTTTGTTCATTTCAACGGTTTCTACCACGTCGTCTGACTTGTAACGCTCTTCTACGCGAGCACCAGTTGTTAGGTCTGTACAACGCATTTTATAGATTTTTGAACCGCCACGGCCACCAGGGGTTGTCACTTCAATATCTTTAACTAGAAGAGTCTTGCCGTTAGATTCGATTGCAAAACCTTTCTTAATTTCACTTGCCTTTGGCATATCTGTTCCTATTGCGTTTTTTAAGAGTTACTCAAAATCGCTGAATTATATACTCAACTCCTGCTAACTTGCGAGTACCAAGAAAAATTACTTCATCACGCGGTTTTTGCGCTGAATCGCGCTTAGCTTTGGCGACGTTGTATTGCGCTTGATTCCGTGGGCTAACTGGGCGAAGATTGCCTAAACATCATAATTATCAAGAATCTAAACTGGTTATGACCTTACCTGTAATCGATCCCAAAACACCTTTTCAACCTGAATTTCAACCAGTTATCAATGATGTATTGATGTGTCTTAAAGGTGGTCTCGGAGAAAATCTGCACAGTGTTTATGTTTACGGCAGTGTGGCACGCAAAACAGCCATCGCAGGTTTGTCTAATTTGGATCTTGTGGTAGTGACTCACCGCCCATTTACGGAAAGTCGTGCCACGGTTCTTAATACCCTAAAATGGCGTGTGCAAAAGGGCTTTCCTCAAGTGATTGGCGTGGCGGTAAAAACCGCTGAAGTGAAAGATATTGCGTCACTTGATAGCCTGTTCACTTGGGGCTTTATGCTTAAACATTGCTGTGTCTGCGTTTATGGCGATGATTTAGCAGAGTGTTTTGGTGAGTACGTTCCGAGCTGGGAAATTGCCAAACACTGGAATATGGATGTAGAAGACTGGCTGGCGGTCTATCGCAATAAAATTGTCCGCGCCAATACGCCTGAACTGTTGGTGACAAATCAGAAAATCATCGCTAAGAAGCTGCTGCGAGCCAGCTATTCGCTGATCATGCATAAAGACCAACAATGGTTTGATGATCCGATCGAGTGTGGAAAGCACTTTGTGCAGTATCATCCGGAAAAATCGGTTGAGATCCGTCGTCTGATGATTTTGCTGTCTGGCAAACTGATAGAAAAGCGTTCGGTGATTGGTTTGTTAGACAGTTTTGGCGATTGGCTTGTGAAGCACTATCAGAAAACTGAATTTAAAATCGGCTAATTGATCGCATTGTCATTAGAGTCGATACCGACTCATCCTGCTTGTGCTAACTTTAATTGGTAAAAGACAATTTTCAGGTGAGCATATGCATAAGCAAGCGGCTGCGCCATTGTATTGGCTCGGATCTGGTTTGAAAAAACGGCTTAAGCCGCTCTCACTATCCTTATTGGCGGTTAGAGAGGGAATGATTTGGCTGATCCCATGTCTGATGCTTTCTGCGTTTGCCCTTTTTTTGGCCAGCATTGGCGAGTTTTTTAGCGGAGGTCGAAGCTGGTGGATCGTCACCCTTTACGACATTCATAACGCTATCGCGACTTTTTTTCCCTACTTGATGACCGCGACAATTTCTTACGTCTTGGCAATGCAATGGAAGCTTGCTCGCCCACCGATGGCGTTGTTATCCATGTTGTTTCTTTTGATTGTCAGCCAAATTGTGCCTGAAGAGCGCACAATGCAGATGTTTCATATTGTCATTGCTATTATTACGCCGCTTTATGCCGTGCCGATCTTAGCCCGTTTGCAACATGTGCCACAGCTGCGTATTACCTCTTCTGAAAGCGGTGGCAAACTGGTTAAGGAGTCACTCAACTTAGTTTTTCCCTCCTTAATCACAGCGGCCATTGTACTCATCATCAATTATCTACTTTTTAGCTTACTGAATGTGAGTATCAGTTTTCAGTCGATGGGTCTTGACTATGCGAATGAGCCGTATCAGTTCGGTGTGCTATTCAGTGCACTCAATTCAGTGTTGTGGTTTTTAGGCATCCACGGGTATTACTCGCTGCTGCCGATGGTGGATCTGCTTCAGCAAGCCAGCCAACTCAACTATTCAACTTTTGTTGCAGGGGGAACCGGTCAGTACGTGATGAATTTGTCGCTGATGGGGACGTTCGTCTTTATCGGAGGCAGTGGAGCAACATTGTCACTGGTGATTGCCTTGTTGTTGTTTTCCAAACAAAAAAGTCACCGACTTATCGCTCTCGCATCGATACCTATTGGGCTGATTAATGTGAATGAGATTTTGCTCTTTGGTCTGCCAATTATCTTGAATCCAAGGCTGTTTTTGCCCTTTTTGATCACGCCGGTGGTGAATGTGGTTGTTAGCCTGCTTGCGGTTGAAAGCGGTTTTATTGCTGTGCCTAGCGCCAGTGTTCCGTTTAATGCCCCGATTCTGGTGAATGCATGGCTGGCGACGTCCGGAGATGTCAATGGTATGTTGCTACAGCTGTTGAATATTCTGACGGGAGTGGCGATTTACTATCCAGCGGTACGAAGCCTGAATCGCTTGTACAGTAACCAAGCGATCAAAATTCATTTCCTCGACACAGTGTATGTGCGCCGCCAAGAAGAAGCGGAAACACTTAAAGAGGATCCTATTGCGACTGCCAATGACAGAGCGCGTCGTGCTCGAGAAATTGAGAAAAAATTGGAACACATTGGCAGTAAAGAATTTTGCGTAGAGTACCAACCGCAAGTATCGGCGGAAAATGGTCGTGTGGTCGGTTGTGAAGCGTTAATTCGGGCAACAGAGCCCGATGGTACATTGATTTATCCTGGCGCTTTTCTTCCTTGGCTCGAGGTGGCGGGGTTAATGAAAGAGGTGGATCTATGGGTGCTGAAAAAAGTGGTTTCTGACATCCAGCAATGGAATCGCAATGAAATTTATATCCCAGTGAGTATTAATATCACCCCCGAATTTTTGGTTGACCAAGAGTATATGGAAAAGTTGGAGTACATCATTGCGCCTGTGGCGTCACAGGTCCATATCGAAATCACCGAAGAAACACTATTGGTTGACGAGCAAATGCTGGCGATCTCGTTCAACCGTTTGCATCAGTTAGGCGTGGAGATATCGATAGACGATTTTGGTACCGGATTTTCATCCCTCTCTTATCTCAATCGCTTTGACGTTGACGCTATCAAAATCGACCGATCGTTTGTTTTGGCGTTGGATAATGACAAAGGGAAGAAAGTGTTTATGAGCTTATTGTCGGTTGCCGAGCAGCTCAAATTAAAAGTCGTGGTGGAAGGGGTTGAATCGAAACAGCAGTTAAGCCACATTCCTATCCGCGATCATATTTCGGTGCAGGGGTGGTACTATAGCCGCTCTCTACAGTACGCTGATTTTATTCACTACTGTAAAAAAGCAAATAATATCAAAATCCTGTAGTCTTTTCTGACTAGAATAGCCCTAGCTGTGGCGCAGCGAGTTGGTCAAAATCCATATCGATAAACGGCAGAATCGCATTTGCCACTGGTTTCAACTGTTTGTCGATATAGTGCTGATAATCAATGGCACTCGAGCGATAATCTCTTGGCTCTGGGCCATTAACTGTGATCAGATACTCAATCAACCCCTTGTTCTGATACTGCAAAGGTCGGCCAAAACGAGTATTCATTTCATCGGCAAGACGTGCTGCCCGAACCTGCGGTGGCACATTCTTTTGATATTCATGTAATTTACGTCTTAACCGTTTTTGGTAGACCAAATCGTGGTCAAAATCACCATTTTGTGTTTGTTCTACGGTGTGGCGAATATAGTCAGTGGGATCTTCGCCATGGAATATCATCATATAGAGCTGCTGCTGGAACTTTTGTGCCAGTGGCGTCCAATCTGTACGTGCACTCTCTAGCCCTTTGAATACAATACTTTCGTTTTTTCCTTCACTGATCAGCCCTGCGTAGCGCTTTTTCGAGCCCGTTTCCGCGCCCCGAATGGTTGGCATGAGAAACTTGCGATAATGGGTTTCATATTCCAACTCCAAAATCGAAGTGAGGTTGAATTCTTGCTGCAAATGCCGTTTCCACCACAGATTGATGTCGCGCACCAGTGACTGGCCAATTGCATCCGCTTCTTGTTGGCTATAAGCGCCATTGAGCGAAACAAAAGTAGAATCGGTATCGCCGTAAATCACCTGATAACCTTTTGCCTCAATCAACTTGCTGGTCTGTTTCATGATCTCGTGACCGCGCATGGTAATGCTAGACGCAAGTCGCGTATCAAAGAAGCGACAACCCGAGGAGCCGAGTACCCCATAAAAGGAGTTCATGATGATTTTAATCGCTTGGGAGAACGCTTTCTCATTGTTCTTTTTCGCCACATCGCGAGCGGCCCAAAGTTGTTCGATCAAGTCAGGCAGAAAATGTTGGCTGCGATGAAACTGCCCCCGCGAAAACCGGGTACGGCTTGATACACCTCTTTACCCATCTCAAGTCGTAAACCTTCGATAAGGCCAAGAGGATCGATCAAGAAGGAGCGAATAATGGATGGGTATAGACTTTTAAAATCGAGCACCAGTACCGAATCATACAATCCGGGAAGTGAATCCATCACATACCCGCCAGGGCTGGCTACCCAATTCTCTGGTTGAAGATTCGGCGCAACATAACCAGCGCGATGCAATCGTGGCAAATACAAATTAGTAAAGGCGGCCACCGAGCCGCCAACTCGATCCAGCTCTACGCCAGTAAGACGGGAGCGTTTCGATGGCAAACTCAAGCAAGTGAGTGTGGGCAAAAATGCGATTCACCAAAACACAGTCTTGTAAGTTGTACTTAGCGAGCGAAGGTTTGTCTTCGCGAAACATGGTGTTAATTTCCGCCATGCGATCGTGGACATTGTGGATGGCTTTGCCTTCACCAAGCAGTTCTTGGGAGACCGATTCCAAAGACCAAGAACGGAAATGGTAGGTGGCCGTTTTGAGTGTATCGATGCCGTCTAGCACCACCCGACCGGGAATGGTGATGAAGCTCTGCTGACTTTGCGTTGAAGAGCGAAAAAAGCTGCTTTGATTGCCTCGGCCCAAGGTGAGCTTTAGCTTGTGCCACTCAGCCCGTTTGTGCAGTAAACGAAAGTCAAAATCAATTACGTTCCAACCGATGATGACATCCGGATCGAACTGTTCAAACCAGTGAATCAGCCGCTCAAGCAACTGCTTTTCGTCATCGACCCACTCAATGGGCGTGTGTGAATCTTGAGCTTGGCCAATCATGATCACTCGGCTATCCATTGGACTGTCGAGGCCGATAGAGTAGAGGATGCCTTTTTCCGAACATTCAATGTCCAGCGACACCACCGAAAGTGTCGGCACATAGTCACCTTTACGGCATTTGGCCTGTTTGACGCGAACAAACTTCTCCTGTGGTTGAGGCTTGCCGACAAACTCCACCGAGCCTTGAATGAAACGCTCCATCAGAAATCGGTCTGCGAGACGAACATCGGCCTCTAACACCAGAATATCGTGTTGTTGTAACCAAGCAGCGAGGCTAGTTGACTCTTTGATGGTGGCACAATAGCAGGCCGCCACAGGGCGGTACTCAAAGTTTTTCAGCGGTAGAGGAGTAAGCTGCGCGTGATGCCCGCCCTCCAGAAGCAAGTTTTCGATACGAGGCAGATCACTTTGCAGCACAAAGAACACCGGTTTTTCACCTTCGATCAGCAGCTGGTAAGGGCCATGTGGCGTGCTCAGCCACAACTCAAGTTGAGTTGTGGCAAATTTATCGCGAGATTGGCGTGTTAGAACGAACCCAGGTGTGGTGGTCAAAATATCTGCCTGTAGATGCTATTGCTCTGCTGATGTTAGCAAAGTCTACAAAAGGTTCAGAACTTTATCGTCAGATAAGCCGTGATTGATGGATATTTGAACATTTACTCTATGATAAACATGATGTAGGTAAAATTACTGAGCATTGGTCACAACTAACAGTCTCCTTTTTAAAACAAAATTGTTAGAGTGGCTCGCTATATTCGCGTCGGCATTGAATAAGTCCTTGCTAAAGTTTGCGATTAGGCACATATTCTTAGCAGGCATTTCTGAGGAAATGCGGTAGTATAGGCAAGCGTACTGATATCCACATTTATGTGGGTGCAGAGCCATTAAATAGTGTGGAGATACAAGTTTGATTAATGTTTTCCTTGTAGATGATCACGAGCTGGTTCGCACAGGGATACGACGTATTATTGAAGACGTCCGTGGAATGAACGTAGCAGGAGAAGCTGATAGCGGTGAGAATGCAGTAAAATGGTGTCGCACGAATCATGCTGATGTCGTTTTGATGGATATGAACATGCCTGGAATTGGCGGCTTGGAAGCAACCAAAAAAATCCTGCGTGTTAATCCGGATGTAAAAATCATCGTCTTGACTGTTCATACGGAAAATCCGTTTCCAACTAAAGTGATGCAAGCCGGGGCCTCTGGCTATTTAACAAAAGGGGCTGGTCCAGATGAAATGGTCAATGCAATCCGCATTGTGAATAGCGGACAGCGTTATATTTCTCCGGAAATCGCACAGCAAATGGCATTGAGCCAGTTTTCGCCAGCCTCTGAAAATCCGTTTAAAGATTTATCAGAGCGTGAGCTGCAAATCATGATGATGATCACTAAGGGACAAAAAGTCACCGACATCTCTGAGCAGTTGAACCTCAGCCCGAAAACGGTCAACAGCTATCGCTACCGTTTGTTTAACAAGCTGGATATTAACGGTGACGTTGAATTGACTCACCTTGCCATCCGTCATGGAATGCTGGATACCGAGACTCTCTAGTTGTGACCCTTCCTTTCGACTCGGTATCTTTCCTTAAGACAGTGACTCATCAGCCCGGCGTTTATCGAATGTATAACGCCGACGCTGTGGTGATTTACGTCGGTAAAGCCAAAGATCTTAAAAAACGCCTCTCGAGTTATTTTCGTAAGAAAGTCGACAGTGAGAAAACGCGCGCGTTGGTCAGCAATATTGCTAAGATCGACGTCACGGTCACGCATACAGAAACAGAAGCGCTGATCCTTGAGCACAACTACATCAAGCAATACTTACCTAAATACAACGTGTTGCTGCGTGATGACAAGTCCTATCCTTACATCTATGTGAGTGGTCATAAGCATCCTCGAGTCTCTCTGCATCGTGGTGCGAAAAAACGCAAAGGTGAATATTTTGGACCGTATCCTGACTCCGGAGCGGTAAGAGAAACGCTGCATCTGTTGCAGAAAATTTTCCCGGTGCGTCAGTGTGAAGATACAGTTTATGCTAACCGTACTCGACCATGTTTGATGTATCAGATCGGCCGCTGTGCAGGGCCTTGCGTGAGCAGTGTGATTTCCGATCAAGAGTACGCTGAGCTGGTGAATTATCTTCGCCTGTTTTTGCAAGGCAAAGACAATCAAGTACTTGAACTGCTGGTTAGCAAGATGGAAGACGCCAGTGTGGCACTGCGTTTCGAAGATGCTGCTCGTTTTCGTGACCAGATCCAAGCGATTCGCCGAGTGCAAGAGCAGCAATATGTCTCTGAAGACAGTATGGATGATATGGATGTACTGGGTTTTGCGCAAGAAAACGGCATTGCTTGTATCCATATTTTGATGATTCGGCAGGGTAAAGTGCTGGGAAGTCGCAGCCATTTCCCGAAAATTCCACAAAACACCACAGCGCAAGAGGTATTTGATAGCTTCTTAAGCCAGTATTACCTTAGCCACAATGAAGCGAGAACCGTTCCGACGCGCATTATTCTCAATAAGGATCTGGCGATGGATGTGTCGGCTATTCAGGAAGCGCTCAGTCAGGTGGCCGGGCGTAAAGTTGCTTTTCATGCCAATCCAACTGGGGCGCGTAACCGCTATCTTAAACTGGCGAATACCAATGCGTTGACTGCTATTACCACACAAATCAATCACAAGATGACCATCAACCAACGTTTCAAAGCATTGCGCGAAGTGTTGGGTAAGGAAAGCATTCAACGAATGGAGTGTTTTGATATTTCACACACCATGGGTGAAAGCACCATTGCTTCGTGCGTAGTATTCAACACCGATGGACCCGTTAAGCAAGAGTACCGCCGTTATAATATTAGCGGGATCACCGGTGGCGATGACTATGCCGCGATGGGGCAGGCTTTAGAACGGCGTTATTCGAAGCAACTCGACGTGGAAAAAATCCCTGATGTGATCTTTATCGACGGTGGTAAGGGACAGCTAAATCGTGCGCGTGAGATCATTGAACAGTATTGGGGCGATTGGCCCAAACGACCAGAAATGATAGGAATAGCCAAAGGCGTGACGCGCAAGCCGGGTTTAGAGACCTTAATTACCGTGTCAGGTGAGGAGTTTAACTTGCCAAGTGACGCGCCAGCTTTGCATTTGATTCAGCATATTCGTGATGAAAGTCATAATCACGCGATTGCAGGCCATAGAGCTAAGCGAGGAAAGACGCGTAAAACCAGTGCTCTAGAGGGTATTGAAGGAGTTGGACCGAAACGACGCCAAGCACTGCTGAAGTATATGGGCGGTTTACAAGAGCTTAGACGAGCCACTGTTGAAGAAATCGCCAAAGTTCCGGGGATTAGCCATTCTTTAGCAGAAATTATCTATCAAGCATTGAAACAATAGTGAAAATCCAGCACCATTAACGCGCAAAGTGTAAGAGAATAATAATATGCGTCTAAATATCCCTAACCTCCTGTCATTAATGAGATTATTTCTCATTCCGGTGTTCGTGGTTGTATTCTATCTTCCTTATTCATGGGCACCGTTTGCGGCAGCGATGGTCTTTTGGGTGGCGGGCTTTACCGATTGGCTCGATGGCATGCTGGCGAGAAAATTGGGCCAAACGTCTCGATTCGGCGCATTTATCGATCCGGTCGCAGACAAAGTCTTAGTCGCGACAGCGCTTATCCTGATCACCGAGCATTACCACACGATTTGGGTGACGATTCCGGCAGTCACGATGATTGCGCGAGAAATTATTATTTCTGCCTTACGTGAGTGGATGGCGGAGATTGGTAAGAGGGCAAGTGTTGCCGTTTCTTGGATTGGCAAAGTGAAAACACTGTCACAGATGTTTGCTTTGTGGGTGTTGATTTGGCGCTATGATGACTGGATGATTTGGCTCGGTTATGCAGCGCTCTATATTGCGACATTCTTAACTTACTGGTCGATGGTGCAATACCTGATGGCGGCCAAAGATGACTTACTGAGTGAAGAGAATCACTGAATTTAAGAAAGCGGGCGAAAGCCCGTTTTTTATGTTTGAAAATAGCCATTCTGGCCCGCTTAAAGCACATTTGTGGTGAAGTCAAAAGCTCCTTTTTAAAGACTAACTGCCTTTAAAATAAGCAATTCGCTGTGTTTCGCACACTTTCTGCTCAAACGATTCAAAAAAATAAAAATAGTGTTGACTCAGTGAGATGATTGCGTAGAATGCATCCCGTACCCGAGAGAGAGTTATCTCTTAAGGTTTGAAGGCGCGTTGGCAGAGTGGCTATGCAGCGGATTGCAAATCCGTGGACCTCGGTTCGACTCCGGGACGCGCCTCCATTTGCGACACTAGCTCAGTTGGTAGAGCGCAACCTTGCCAAGGTTGAGGTCACGAGTTCGAACCTCGTGTGTCGCTCCAAATTAAAAGATACGGCGAAAGCGGTATTTATAGATGGTGTCTCCATCGCAAAGATTTGCGTGCCCTGGTGGTGAAATCGGTAGACACAAGGGATTTAAAATCCCTCGACTTTCGAGTCGTGCCGGTTCAAGTCCGGCCCGGGGCACCATTAAAAGACAATATGCGACACTAGCTCAGTTGGTAGAGCGCAACCTTGCCAAGGTTGAGGTCACGAGTTCGAACCTCGTGTGTCGCTCCAAACATTAAACCCAGCAGAAATGCTGGGTTTTTTATTTGTCTGTTTTCTGCGATTTATCTCTTCTGAAACATTAATTTGTCGAAGGAAGCGGAAATTTGTTGGTAAAAAGGATTGCCTGTTGCTTTCTAGTTATGATAAATTCGCGCGCAATCTCGGGCAGTAGTCCTGGGGGATACGCGTAGTGACCATTCAGGCTGATTGGGAAACTACGTAGGGTAGGTATCGGCAGAGCCTTTTGTCGATAGACGGGATACTAATGTTGCTTAAGCAGCGGCATGTAAATGGGAAACCCAACGTTGAACTTTTTTAATAATCTCACATTAATCAGCTTCATACTTCCTAAATGCCCTGTATTGCAAAACAGAAGCATTACCGAGCCTTGATTTTTAACACCGACATCTACCATTCGTCGTAATGGTCGCTATTCCGTAACCGTCTTTTTAGACCCAATCGGAAGGCTTGGTCATGTCCCAATCTCGTACTAAAAAGCTACACAGTGCGCAGGGGGCGAGAATCATTTTTTGTTTCAAGGGAAAATGTATGAGCACCGCCTTTGAAGTCGATACTAACGCTATCGCTACAATTTTTTCTTCCCAAGTTCCTGTTGTTGAGGGAACTTACGATTTAACTCCGGATCAAGTCCTGCTTGATCAAGCTGCACACGAGTCTGAAGTGCGTTCATACCCTCGTCGTATCCCAATTGCGATTAAGCAAGCGTTTCGGCTGTTTAGTTGAGGATACGCGTGGTCAGATCTTTCTTGACTGTCTGGCGGGTGCGGGTACTTTGGCGCTGGGTTACAACCATCCAGAAATTAATCAAGCGCTAAAAGAGCAGTTGGACTCGGGTCTGCCATATCAAACGTTGGATATCGCGACTACGGCGAAAACCAACTTTATCAAAACAGTGAAAGGTTTCTTGCCACAAGAGCTGGGTGATAACTGTGTCATTCAATTTTGTGGCCCGTCGGGCGCGGATGCGGTCGAAGCGGCTATCAAACTGGCGAAGCAGACGACAGGTCGCAACACCATGTTTGCTTTCCGTGGTGCATACCACGGCATGACCAACGGCACCATGGGTATGATGGGTAACCTGAATACCAAAGCCCGCCGTACTGGCTTGATGTCTGATGTTCACTTTATGCCGTTCCCTTACAGCCTGCGCTGCCCGTTTGGTCTGGGTGGTGATGAGGGCGCGAAAGCAAGCATCCGTTATATTGAGCGTCTTCTTAATGATGATGAAGCGGGCATCATGAAGCCTGCAGCCATCATCGTTGAGCCAGTTCAAGGCGAAGGCGGTGTGATCCCTGCGCCTGCATTTTGGCTGCGCGAACTGCGTCGTCTCTGTGATGAATACGGCATGCTATTGATTTTCGATGAAATTCAATGCGGTGTCGGCAAGTCTGGCTACAATTTTGCGTTTGAAGAAGCGGGCATTGTGCCAGATGTATTGTGTCTTTCTAAAGCCATTGGCGGCGGTCTGCCGATGTCTTTGCTGGTTATTAACAAGCAGCACGATACCTGGCGTCCTGGCGAGCACACGGGCACCTTCCGTGGTAACCAGCTTGCGATGGTTTCTGGCGCGAAAGCACTGGAAATCATTACTCGTGATAATCTGGTTGAACATGCCAACGTGGCGGGTCAATACCTGCGTCATGGCCTAGAGAAAATCCAACAACGTGTGAACTGTATCGCTGAAGTTCGCGGTAAAGGCTTGATGCTGGGTGTGGAAATTCGTAAGCCAGGCAGTGAACTCAACAAATTTGGTGAGCCTGTTTCGGATGGCAAACTGACGTTGGCGATTCAGCGTGCGGCGCTGGAGCGCGGCCTGATGGTTGAGAAAGGCGGTCGTGACGGTTCTGTGATTCGTTTCCTTCCACCGTTGATCATCTCTTTCGAGCAGATCGATTTTGCTCTGCGCGTGCTGGAAGAAGCGATTCTTGCTGCGGGCGGTGAACGTGTTGAAGCAGAGCAGAACCCAGAGTGGAAAAAACACTTTATCCATACTGGTGTCAATGGCAGTAAAGAGTTCGCCTCTGTGATGAATCACACCACAGCAGCAATGAAGTCGGTGTTTGAACAAGTCAGCGCCCCTTACTCAGGAATGGATCCGAAAGTACTTGAGCAAGCGATCTATGCCGTTGATCTAGACAACAAAAACGCGTCATTGAAAGCGGTGATTGACGAAACGGCGGAGCTGGTGGCGAAAAACTCGATTTTCACTCAGCATCCAGACTGTATCGCACACTTACATACGCCTCCTCTGATGCCTGCGGTGGCTGCCGAGAGCATGATTGCAGCACTAAACCAATCCATGGACTCTTGGGATCAATCTTCTTCGGCAACGTATGTTGAGCAGAAAGTGATTGATTGGCTATGTGACAAATATGAACTAGGCGATAAAGCTGACGGCATCTTTACCAGCGGCGGTACGCAAAGTAACCAAATGGGTCTGATGTTGGCGCGCGATTGGATTGCTAACAAGCTGAGCAACCACTCCATCCAAAAGCTTGGCTTACCTGAGTATGCCGATAAGCTGCGTATCGTTTGTTCGAAGAAATCGCACTTCACAGTACAAAAATCCGCTTCTTGGATGGGCCTAGGTGAAAAAGCAGTCCTGACCGTTGATGCACATCCAAACGGCACTATGGATGTCAGCAAGCTAGCAGAGGCCGTTGAGCAAGCCAAAGCAGAAGGATTGATCCCATTTGCGGTGGTTGGCACGGCAGGTACCACCGACCACGGTGCTATTGACGATCTTAACGCAATTGCTGACGTAGCAGAGCTGCACGACATGTGGATGCATGTCGATGGCGCTTACGGTGGTGCGCTGATCCTCAGCAGCCAGAAACCACGTCTAAAAGGTGTGGAGCGCGCACAATCTGTGAGCGTGGATTTCCACAAATTGTTCTATCAAACAATCAGTTGTGGTGCGTTGTTGGTGAGTGATAAGCAAAACTTCACTTTCTTGCTTCATCACGCTGACTACCTAAACCGCGAACATGATGAGTTGCCAAACTTGGTTGACAAATCTGTGGCAACAACAAAACGCTTTGATGCATTGAAAGTCTTTATGACTATGCAGAGCGTCGGTCCGAAAGCACTGGGTGCAATGTACGACCACATTCTGGCTCAGACACTGGAAGTGGCTGATCTGGTTCGTCACCATGAAGGCTTTGAGCTACTGGCAGAACCTTCGCTGTCCACCGTTCTATTCCGTGCAACTAACGGAACGGATCTGGATGAACTGAATAAAACGCTAAGACTGGAAGCACTGACTCGTGGTGTAGCGGTCCTGGGTGAAACGATTGTAGATGGTAAGACTGCTCTGAAGTTTACGATTCTTAACCCATGTCTGAAGATTTCAGATTTTGAAGCTTTACTATCTAAAATCAACACTCTAGCGGAAGAGCTAGCGCAATAAAGGTAACGGAAAACAATGGCAATTTTACAGATTGGTGCAGGCGGCGTAGGCTGGGTAATTGCACACAAAGCAGCACAAAACAACGATGTTCTGGGTGATATTACTATCGCTTCTCGCACGCTAGACAAATGCGAAAAGATCATTGAATCGATTCATGGTCGTAACAACCTGAAAGATTCGAGTAAGAAACTACAAGCTCGTGCTGTTAACGCTGATGATGTGGATGCACTGGTTGCACTAATCAAGGAAGTCCAACCTGATCTCGTTATCAACGCTGGACCTCCTTGGGTAAACCTGACCATTATGGAAGCGTGTTACCAAGCGAAAGTTTCTTACCTTGATACGTCTGTGGCCGTCGACCTATGCAGTGAGGGACAGCAAGTCCCTGAAGCGTACGACGAACAGTGGAAATACCGTGCGAAGTTCGAAGAAGCAGGAATCACCGGCATTCTTGGTGCGGGTTTTGATCCGGGCGTGGTGTCGGTGTTTGCTGCCTACGCGGTGAAGCATCTGTTTGATGAAATCGACACCATTGACGTGATGGACATCAACGCCGGTGATCATGGTAAGAAGTTCGCGACCAACTTCGACCCAGAAACAAACCTTTTGGAAATCCAAGGTGACTCGTTTTACTGGGATAACGAAGAGTGGAAACGCGTACCATGCCACAGCCGTATGATGGAATTCGATTTTCCGAAATGTGGGAACTTCAAAGTGTACTCCATGGCACATGATGAAGTTCGCTCGATGAAAGAGTACATTCCGGCGAAACGCATCGAGTTCTGGATGGGTTTTGGTGACCGCTACCTGAACTACTTCAACTGTATGCGAGATATCGGCCTGCTCAGCCCAGAGCCGTTAACGCTGCAAGATGGCACTGTGGTTCAGCCGTTACAAGTTCTAAAAGCGATGCTGCCAGATCCGACATCTCTTGCACCGGGCTACACGGGGCTAACCTGTATTGGTACTTGGGTACAGGGTAAAAAGGATGGCAAACAGCGCAGCGTGTTTATCTACAACAATGCGGATCACGAAGTGGCTTACCAAGATGTGGAGCATCAAGCGATTGCTTACACCACGGGTGTGCCAGCGATCACCGCAGCGTTGCAGTTCTTCCGTGGTGAATGGGCGGATGCAGGTGTGTTCAACTTAGAACAGCTTGACCCAGATCCATTCCTCGAAACCATGCCAAGCATTGGTTTGAGCTGGGATGTTCAGGAACTGGTTCCTGGACAACCGACCATTCACACACTGAAATAAGTGTGCGTTAAGAATCTTCAGTAATGAACTCAAGCCGGTGCTTTGCGCCGGCTTTATTCCGTTAAAGTGATTGAACAATGAATAAAGAACAATTGAAGACGCCATTTTTCATGATTGACGAAGCGAAGTTGATCAGAAACTTGGAAATTGCCAAACAACTGAAAGAGATCTCAGGCGTTAAACTGGTTCTCGCTCTGAAGTGTTTCTCCACTTGGGGTGTGTTTGACATCATCAAGCCTTATTTGGATGGCACGACCAGCTCTGGTCCGTTTGAAGTGAAACTTGGCTATGAGAAATTTGGCGGTGAAACGCACGCTTACAGCGTTGGCTACAGTGAAGAAGACGTGCGTGAAGTGGCCGATATGTGCGATAAGATCATCTTCAACTCGCAATCTCAGTTAGCGGCCTATCGTCACATCGTGGAAGGTAAAGCGTCGATTGGCCTGCGTCTTAACCCCGGAGTCAGCTACGCGGGGCAAGATCTGGCAAATCCAGCACGTCAATTTTCTCGACTCGGCGTACAAGCGGATCACATTGATCCGGCGGTATTTGAGAACATCAACGGCGTTATGTTCCACATGAACTGTGAGAACAAAGATGTTGATGCGTTTATTGCTTTGTTGGATTCAATCTCACAGCGTTTCGGTCAATACCTAGACAAGCTTGATTGGGTCAGCATGGGCGGCGGTGTGTTCTTCACCTGGCCGGGCTACGATGTAGAAAAACTGGGCTTGGCACTTAAGGCATTTGCAGAAAAACATGGCGTGCAGATGTATCTGGAGCCGGGTGAAGCGATCATTACCAAAACAACCGATCTGGTGGTGACTGTGGTCGATATCGTTGAGAACGGTATGAAAACCGCTATCGTCGATTCAGCCACCGAAGCGCACCGTCTGGATACCTTGATTTACAAAGAGCCAGCGTCAGTGCTTGAGGCATCGGAAACGGGTTCACACGAGTACGTGATTGGCTCTTGCTCTTGTCTTGCAGGGGATCAGTTCTGTGTGGCTAAGTTCGATAAGCCACTCGAAATTGGTCAACGACTGCACATTCTCGATAGTGCGGGTTACACTATGGTGAAATTGAATTGGTTCAACGGTCTGAAAATGCCTTCGGTTTACTGTGAACGTGCCAGTGGTGAGATCGAAAAACTCAACGAGTTTGGCTATGAAGATTTCAAGCGTTCTCTGTCGTTGTGGTCGGTGAGCTAACTGGTTAAAGCCGATAGACCCCCAAAAAACAAAGAGCAGCTTTTGAGCTGCTCTTTTTGTACCTGTAGCAGGGTTATTAGAGAACGAAGTGATTATGACTCTACCATGACCCGTGTATCTTCACTCAGTGATTCAAGCTCGTTAGCAACGTCTTCAATGTCGACTTCACCCGGTAATTTGATCGCTAGGTTTGCGGTAAACAGACTCGAAACTGACACCACCACCGCCAGCAATAAACACGCGTTGACAGTCCATATCGAGGATACTAATACCTTGATTGTCGAGTACATGAGTAATCTCATTGACGATGCCCGCTCGGTCGTTGGAGTCGACACGTAACTGATGGATCGTATCACTTTTATTGGCTGTTAAATCCGTATCAACAAATTGCACAACCAACTCTGGATGGGCGGAAAAAGCCTCTTTGACCAAGGTTTCATTTTGTTTGGGTAACTCAACTTTGATCACTGCTGCTACTTGCTCTTCAATAAAGTTGACTTTGCTAATCAACCATTTACCACCATTCTCGTGCGTGATTGCCGCTAACTGTTTGATGGTCGTCGGTGACGCTTTGCCGATGAAACTCACGATGAATACACTGTTCATAATTTCCCCCTGATACATCAAACAACTCATTGATTCACAGAAATAATCCTTTTCAGATTCAGTGTAGAAGTTTTGCCAACCTGCCTGATTTGATGGAGGTCATATTTTCCAATGAATGTGACAAGCCACCCTAAAAACTCTGTAAAAGAGCACAAAAAAAGCGGCTCGTTAGCCGCTTTCTTGCAAAGTGTTTAGTTAAAACGTGACTTTAAAGTCCAGACCATAAAACTGATTGTCATAGGCGTAGCCTGCGTCTAAAGCAAATTTCGCCGCGTCTTGGTTACCAAACCAAGGGTTGGAGGTGAAGCTCACGTCCGCACTGCCACCCCACAGGTTTGATGCCCAGTGATGAATATGACCGACAGGGTTTAAGAAGAAAAGCGACACATCGCCAGCGGTTTTGGAACCGAGCACTTCGCCACCATCGGCTAAAATACTTTGTTCCGTTTCAAGCATCATTTCACCGACTACCGCGCCAAAAAATGGTGTGATAAAAATGTCTTGCCAAGAGGGCACTTCCGCAAACGCTTCTACACCATATTCCCAGAAAAAAGTCGACATGGTGGCGGAATATAGGAAAGACTCAAATTCGTTGTAGCCTGCGTGGCGTGCTGCCGTATAGTACACGCCGCCAAAGTAGGGGTGCATGATGTAGTTCAAGACGTGTTCATCTCTATCCCATACTGGCCCAGAGGTGACATTGTCTTTCCACTTACTTCCCAAGTTGCTCAGATCGCGCGAGTCGTCATCCCATTTGGTGATGCTTTGCGGCAATAAGGTCATCAAGCCGACGGTTGCTACACTTAAGCCTAAGATGGTGTAGGTTTGGCCCATCAAATAATCCCAGTCTTTATCTTGCGGGACGATCAAATACTTAGACTGGGTGTTGGCATCAAGATCGAGCTTGGGTTCGCTCTCATCTAGAGAGAGAAGCTGGGCGTTGTTGAAGCTATACAAGCCATCGTTAACGCAGTACTCTTGAAGACAATCCGTTGCGTAGGTAGTTTCTGTGTGCTTACTGAAATCAAACTGATTAGCCTGGGCTGAAACAGAAGCGGTAAGAAGAAGTCCACTCAAAGCTTTTGTGAGAGGTAATGGCTTTGGCACGAATGTCTCCAGTATATTTCGTAAATAATTAAGCGCACGATTATCCCTGAATCTTCTGGGGATGGAAACAGTTGCCACAAATTTATCCGAAACAAAGTGCACCGCTTCGGGTCTAAAAAAAGAAAATTCATAGGGTTGCTTAACAAAGCAGCGAGAAAGAGGAAAAAGATCGTGAAAATTGCCATGTTGAGTACCGGTGAAGAAGTGCTTCACGGCGATATTGTCGACACTAATGCCGCCTGGCTCTCTAGCTACTTGTATGAGCATGGCTTTGCTATGGTGAAACGTGCCACGGTTGGTGATCAATTATCTGCTCTTACCGAAGAGCTTCTGATGCTGAGCTTTAACAATGACGTTGTGATTGTTAACGGCGGTTTAGGCCCCACTTCGGACGATTTGAGTTCCGCCGCGGCGGCACAAGCCGCTGACTGTAAACTGGTTTTGTTCAAGGAATGGCTACAGCGCATGGAAACGATGTATAGCCAGCGTGGTAGTAAAATGCCCGAAAGCAACTTGAAGCAAGCCATGCTCCCTGAAAGTGCACAAATTATTGATAACCCAATCGGTACTGCCTGTGGATTTAAAATGCTGATCAATGACGCGGTGTTTTATTTCACACCCGGTGTGCCTAAAGAGTTCAAAGTCATGGTAGAGCAGCAAATTTTGCCTGATTTGCAACGTGATTGGCCAAACAATGCTGCTTTCCAGTGCAGTCGTTTGTACACCTTTGGCCTGTCTGAGTCTGCGATATCAGACAAGCTAGACAGTTTGAAACTACCCGTCGGCTATGAGCTGGGTTACCGCTCTTACTTGCCCTTTATTGAAGTGAAACTGTTTGGTCCTCAGGATGCGTTAGAAGAACGTGTCAGAGTGATGCAACTTATCTACAAGTTGCTTGAAGCGAATGTGGTGAGCGTGGATGAGCCGATGCTTGAACATTTAGGGCATTTACTGGTGGAGAAAGGGTTGACGCTGGCAACGGCGGAACAGTGCAGTTTTGGCTATTTAACCAGTTGGCTGCAAAGCGATGAACAGATCAGTCGGCAAAGTGGTCATAGCTGGATTTTGTCGACCCGAGACAGTGAAGCGATTGATCACAGTAACCCACTGGCAGCCACCTTTGCATTGGCTGGGGCGACGCGAGAAAAGTGCGCCACTGACATTGCCTTAGTCACAGGGCGAATGGACGAGAATCAATTCACCATCGCACTTTCTGCGCACGGGGGCGAATGGGGGATGGTACTGGAGTTTAACCGCCCATATGGACGAAAAGAAGCGGTGAAAATCATCAGTGCCGCTGCCGCCGATTTGCTGCGTCGCTATTTAGAACGCAAACCCATGTTTGGTGACTATTTTTCTTTGAAGAAAACCAAAGAGATGTTTTTGCCAAGTAGCGTGGTGAAATAAGCGCAGTAAGACGTCGTGTAAAAAAGAAGCCGGGTGAACAAACCCGGCTTTTTATCGTATCACCGCTGGCCAATATCATGGCTGGTGAGAAAGGACGCCCAACTAGGCGCGTTTCTCTTTGAGGCTGTAATTGACTTGGCTCAGCACCACATCGGTCTTGGCCTTGCAAATGCAGGGCAGGATCTCATTACCTTGTGTGTAAGCCATGGCAAAACCAACATACTCTACTTCGCCTGCGTCGAGCGTACAGCGACAGGCACCGCAGTGGCCATCACGGCAATTGTATTCCGGCAGCAGCCCTGCGCTTTCCATCGTCTCCAAAATCGTGTTGGAGCGGTTCGACTCGATGCTGACGAGTTTGTTGATTTTGATCCTCGGCATTAGAGTTCGAAGCCCTCGAAGTCGTCAATGCTCACTTCATTGTCAATTTGACCAACCAAGTAGGAGGAGATCTCCGCTTCTTGAGGGGCAACTTGCACGTTGTCAGAAGAGAGCCAAGCATTGATCCAAGGAATTGGGTTCGACGTCGCTGCTGGGTAAGCAATCGGTAAACCGACTGCTTGCATGCGGATGTTGGTGATGTATTCCACATACTGACAAAGAATATCTTTGTTTAGGCCGATCATCGAACCGTCTTTGAACAGATATTCAGCCCACTCTTTCTCTTGCTCAGCCGCTTCTTTGAAGAGATCAAAACACTCTTGTTTGGCTTCTTCGGCGATCTGTAGGAAGGCAAAATCATCTTGGCCGTTACGCAGTAGATTGATCATGTGCTGCGTACCAGAAAGATGCAGCGCTTCGTCACGAGCAATCAACTTGATGATCTTTGCATTACCTTCCATCAGTTCACGCTCAGCAAAAGCAAACGAGCAGGCAAAACTGACGTAGAAACGAATTGCTTCTAGCGCGTTAACCGACATCAAACATAGGTATAACTTTTTCTTCAGATCATACAGGCTAACTTTGACGCTTTCACCGTTGATGGTGTGCGTTCCTTCACCATAGCGGTGGTAGTCATTCGTTGACTGGATAAGGTCGTCATAGAAATGCGCGATATCTTTGGCGCGCTTGAGAATGTGTTCGTTTTCTACAATATCATCGAAGACGATCGCCGGATCATTGACGATGTTACGAATAATATGGGTGTACGAGCGAGAATGAATCGTTTCCGAGAACGACCAAGTCTCAATCCATGTTTCAAGCTCTGGCAGCGAAACCAGTGGCAATAGTGCCACGTTTGGGCTGCGGCCTTGGATCGAATCCAGCAGGGTTTGGTACTTCAAGTTTGAGATAAAGATATGCTTTTCATGATCGGGCAGTTTGTTGTAGTCGATGCGATCGCTTGATACATCCACCTCTTCAGGACGCCAGAAGAAAGAAAGCTGCTTTTCGATCAGCTTTTCGAAGATCTCAAATTTCTGTTGATCGTAACGAGCAACGTTGACCGATTGTCCTAGGAACATCGGTTCTTTGAGTTGATCATTTTTTGTTTGGTTAAAAGTACTGTAAGCCATAGTGCCTCATTTCCTTTTATACCTCCCCCGCAAGGGAGGTATTCGATAATCTGTCTTTATGGATGGTGTTTTTACGCGGGTTAGATCTTACAACCGCCGCCCGCACAATCATCATCTTGTGGTTGAACCGCATCTTTTTGTTCGTCTTTCGCACCATCACGCGTGTTATGGTAGTAAAGCGTCTTAACACCAAACTTGTATGCAGTGAGCAGGTCCTGCAGCAGTTTCTTCATTGGCACTTTGCCGCTGTCGTAACGCGATGGATCGTAGTTGGTGTTGGCAGAAATCGCTTGGTCAACAAACTTCTGCATGATGCCCACAAGGTGTAGGTAACCATCATTAGCCCCAATGTTCCAAAGTAGTTCGTAGTTGTGTTTCAGCTCTGTGAAATCGGGAACAACTTGTTTCAAGATACCGTCTTTAGACGCTTTTACTGACACATAGCCACGTGGTGGCTCGATGCCGTTGGTGGCATTGGAGATCTGAGAAGAGGTCTCTGAAGGCATCAGCGCCGTAAGCGTAGAGTTACGCAAACCATGCTCCATGATCTCAACGCGCAGC
Source organism: Vibrio cidicii (assembly GCF_009763805.1). NCBI lineage: Bacteria > Pseudomonadati > Pseudomonadota > Gammaproteobacteria > Vibrionales > Vibrionaceae > Vibrio > Vibrio cidicii. Next base: position 769,574 of record NZ_CP046804.1, read on the forward strand.
GCATCCCAATCGTAATGCAAAGGCTCATCACAGATAAGGTCGATATCTTTCTTATAGGTATCGATCGGCAGCAGACCTTTTGCGTAGTTGGTTTCATGGAACAGTGGGCATCGACCTTGCTCTTTGGCCAACGCCACAGAGGCTTTCAGTAGGTAGTACTGAATGGCTTCAAAAGTGCGGTGAGTCAAACCGTTGGCGCTGCCATCGGAATACTTCACGCCATGTTTTGCCAAATAGTATGCGTAGTTAATTACACCCACACCAAGAGTACGGCGGTTCATAGTTGACTTGTAAGCCGCTGGTAGTGGGTAATCTTGATAGTCGAGCAGTGCATCTAATGCACGCACCACCAGTTCAGACAGCTCTTTTAAATCATCCAGCGAATTAATGGCACCAAGGTTAAATGCCGATAGTGTACAAAGAGCGATCTCACCAGAGTCGTCTTCCACGTTGCTCAGAGGTTTGGTTGGCAGCGCAATTTCCAGACACAGGTTCGATTGGCGTACTGGCGCCACTTCGGCGTCAAATGGACTGTGTGTATTACAGTGGTCAACGTTTTGAATGTAGATACGGCCAGTTGAGGCGCGCTCTTGCATTAGCAAAGAGAACATCTCGATCGCTTTGACGGTGGTCTTCTTAATCGAGGCATCGTTTTCGTATTTCACATACAGACGTTCGAATTCGGCCTGATCTTGGAAGAAAGCGTCGTAAAGCCCAGGAACATCGGATGGTGAGAACAGGGTAATATTGCCGCCTTCAACCAGACGTTGGTACATGAGTTTGTTCAACTGCACGCCGTAGTCCATATGACGAACACGGTTCTCTTCCACACCACGGTTGTTTTTCAGCACCAGCAGAGACTGCGCTTCACCATGCCAAAGCGGGTAGAATACCGTCGCCGCACCGCCGCGAACGCCACCTTGCGAACAACATTTTACTGCTGTCTGGAAGTACTTGTAGAACGGGATACAACCTGTATGGAATGCTTCACCACCACGAATTTCAGAACCTAGCGCGCGGATACGACCTGCGTTGATGCCGATGCCTGCACGTTGAGAAACGTAACGCACGATAGAGCTGGCAGTCGCGTTGATTGAGTCTAGGCTGTCACCACATTCAATCAGTACACATGAGCTGAACTGACGAGTTGGGGTACGCACGCCAGACATGATTGGCGTCGGCAGCGAAATCTTAAACGTCGACGTCGCATCGTAGAAACGTTTGATGTAAGACAAACGGGTCTCGTGAGGATACTTAGCGAACAGACAGGCGGCGACTAAAATGTACAGGAACTGTGCACTTTCGTAGATCTGACCTGTTACGCGATTTTGTACGAAGTACTTACCTTCGAGCTGTTTTACCGCTGCATAAGAAAAATCGAGATCACGTTTGTGATCGATGTAGCTATCGAGTTCAGCGAGTTCTGCTTGGGTATAATCTTGTAGAATGTGCTTGTCATACTTACCCAGTTCAACCATGCGCGTCACGTGGTCAAGCAGCGTTGGTGGCTCATATTGGCCATACGCTTTCTTACGTAGGTGGAACACCGCTAGGCGAGCCGCTAGGTATTGGTAATCTGGCGTCTCTTCGGAGATCAAATCCGCCGCAGATTTGATAATAGTTTCATGAATATCAGACGTGGTGATGCCGTCGTAAAACTGGATGTGCGCACGCAACTCGACTTGAGAGACAGAGACGTTTTGCAGGCCTTCGGCGGCCCAAGCAATGACGCGGTGGATCTTTTCCAGATCAATATTTTCTTTACGGCCATCACGCTTGGTGACGGTAAGTTGTTGGTTCATTCTGCTTTATTTCCCTAAGAAAACTGATTAAAGCCGCATTTTTGAATCTTTCTTCTGAAACGATTGTAAATATCGTTACGGCTTTGTGATCAAAGTCTATCTATATATTGTAGTACAAACACAACATATAGGGGCACTACGGTTTGCGGGTAACAAGATAGTGCTATTGGCAGGTCATTTCAAGTTATAGCCTTGGGATGACTTGTGGATAAGTGGTGAAATCGAAAAAAACAGTAAGTAAACACTTACCGATGACAAAAGAGCTCAATTGAGTAGAGAAAAATGACAATTTTGGATCGGTTCAATCTTAACCGTCTGCAAAAATATTTTTCTTGATCTTTCAGTCATTTTGTAAGCCGATATTGGATTGTTCAAATTGGAAGCAAAAGCACAAAAATGGCGCAGTGAACAACTAAAAAAGGCAGTAGATTTATGCTACTGCCAATGAAGTTATAGCGACATCGAGATCAGAATTTTTGTGTGTGGACAATGTAGTTGACCTCAACATTGCGTCCGAGCTTGTAGCTGTCAGTCAACGGGTTATAGTGCAGACCTGTGATACCTTGCTCACAGAGATCGGTTTGGTCAATCATCTTGATGAGCTCTGAGGGACGAATGAATTTTTCATGGTCGTGTGTGCCCTCAGGGACGATCTTCAGCAGTTTTTCCGCACCGACAATCGCGAACAAATAAGACTTGAGATTGCGGTTGAGTGTCGAGAAGAAAACGTGGCCACCGGGTTTAACCAATGCCGCGCAAGACTGAATCACCGACAAAGGGTCCGGCACGTGTTCCAGCATTTCCATGCAGGTCACGACATCATATTCGCCAGCATGCTGTTCGGCGTGATCTTCAATGGTGCTTTGCACGTAAGTCAGTTTGGTACCCGTTTCTAAAGCGTGCATACGGGCAACTTCTAGTGGCTCTTTACCCATATCTAAGCCAGTGACAATCGCCCCTTCACGAGCCATGCTTTCGGCCAAAATGCCACCGCCGCAGCCAACATCCAATACCTTCTTGGCAAACAGACCTTGCGCTTTTTCGAGCACGTAATCGAGACGCAGAGGGTTGATCTGGTGGAGCGGTTTAAACTCGCCCTCTAAGTCCCACCAACGGGAAGCCATCTCTTCAAACTTTCTGATTTCATTTGGATCAACGTTTTGTGTTTTATTCATATGCTTCGTCCGCGCTGTGCTGCTTCCGTGAAAAGATGGCGCATTATAACGCCATCGTTCTTTTCCTCCATAGGGAAAGGCATTTTTGGTTGAATATGGCTAAATAATCACCTGCAATCAGCGTGATAGAGAAATAATGTGCAATTTCTCTGCAATTGATTCACAACCAACCTCACAACCTGATAAAAGGAAAGGGAAAGGGATGCCGCAACGGGGAATTGTGTGTTATATTTTTGCACCTTAAACGTATTGTACATACGATCAGAAAATAGAGGGATAATGGCTCTATGAGCGATCTAGCTAAAGAGATCACGCCCGTAAACATTGAAGATGAGCTGAGAGGTTCATACCTCGACTACGCGATGTCCGTTATCGTTGGTCGTGCTCTTCCAGATGTGCGTGATGGCCTAAAACCAGTACACCGCCGCGTATTGTTCGCGATGAGTGTGCTAGGCAATGACTGGAATAAACCATATAAAAAATCTGCCCGTGTAGTCGGCGACGTAATCGGTAAATATCACCCACATGGTGACAGTGCGGTATACGATACTATTGTTCGTATGGCACAGCCGTTTTCGCTTCGTTATATGCTGGTCGATGGCCAAGGAAACTTTGGTTCGATCGATGGTGACTCCGCGGCGGCAATGCGTTATACCGAAGTTCGCATGGCGAAAATTGCCCATGAACTTCTAGCAGACCTAGATAAAGAAACCGTGGATTATGTGCCAAACTATGATGGTACAGAACAGATCCCAGCGGTGCTTCCAACCAAAATTCCTAACCTGCTGGTCAACGGTTCGTCCGGTATCGCCGTAGGTATGGCAACCAACATTCCTCCGCACAACTTGACGGAAGTGATTGATGGCTGCCTTGCGTATATCAATAACGAAGCCATCACTATTGATGAGTTGATGGACTACATTCCAGGCCCAGATTTCCCGACGGCTGCGCTGATTAGCGGACGCAAAGGCATTGTTGACGCGTACAAAACAGGGCGCGGCAAAATCTATATGCGTTCGAAAGCGGATATCGAAGTCGAGAAGAATGGCAAAGAAACCATCATCGTTACTGAGATCCCATATCAAGTGAACAAAGCTCGCTTGATTGAAAAGATTGCAGAGCTAGTAAAAGAGAAGAAAGTCGAAGGCATTAGTGCACTGCGCGACGAGTCTGACAAAGACGGTATGCGTATTGTTATTGAATGTAAGCGCGACGCTGTGGGTGAAGTGGTTCTAAACAACCTTTACGCTCAAACTCAGTTACAAACGACGTTTGGTATCAACATGGTTGCGTTGGACAACGGACAACCGAAGCTATTCAACTTGAAAGAGATGTTGAAGTGTTTTGTTGATCACCGTCGTGAAGTGGTTACTCGCCGTACCATTTTTGAACTGCGCAAAGCGCGTGAGCGTGCCCATATTCTTGAAGGTTTGGCGCTGGCTTTGGCCAACATTGATGAAATCATTAATTTGATCCGTCAAGCGCCAACACCGGCTGAAGCAAAAGCAGGCCTGATTGCACGTGGCTGGGAACTGGGTAATGTAGCGGCGATGCTGGAGCGCGCGGGTACCGATGCGGCTCGTCCTGAATGGCTAGAGCCTCAATACGGCATTCGTGATGGCCTGTACTTCCTGACCGAGCAACAAGCGCAAGCTATCCTTGATCTTCGCCTGCACAAGCTAACTGGCCTTGAGCACGAGAAGATCCTTGATGAGTACAAAGCACTCCTTGAAGAAATCGCTGAACTGATGCATATCCTTGCCAGCACTGAGCGTTTGATGGAAGTGATCCGTGAAGAGCTAGAAGCGGTTCGCGATGCATTTGGCGATGCTCGTCGTACTGAAATTACCGCGGCAACTCACGATATCGACATGGAAGAGCTGATCGCTCGTGAAGATGTGGTTGTGACACTGTCGCACGAAGGCTATGTGAAGTACCAGTTACTGAGCGACTACGAAGCTCAGCGTCGCGGTGGTAAAGGTAAGAGTGCCACACGCATGAAAGATGAAGACTATATCGAGCGTCTTCTGGTGGCCAACACACACGATAACATTCTTTGCTTCTCCACTCGTGGTAAAACTTATCGCTTGAAAGTGTATCAATTGCCTCTCGCAAGCCGTACGGCTCGCGGTAAGCCGATTATTAACTTGTTGCCGCTGGAAGAAAATGAACGTATTACTGCTATTCTGCCAGTAACAGAATTCAGCGCAGACAAATACATCTTTATGGCAACTGGAGACGGCACGGTTAAGAAGACCTCGCTTGATCAGTTCTCTAACGTTCGTGCAAACGGTCTTATCGCGCTTAACCTACGTGATGATGACTCACTGATTGGTGTGGATATCACTGACGGCGAAAGCGAAATTATGCTGTTCTCTAAATTCGGCAAAGTAGTGCGCTTTAAAGAATCTGAGGAAACCGCAGTTGTCGATGAACATGGTCAACCTGTGCTGGATGAAAACGGTCAGCCAGAGATCAAGTTCAAAGGCGTAAGACCTATGGGCCGTACTGCCGCGGGTGTACGAGGCATGAAACTGGCCGATGGTGACCAAGTTGTATCGCTCATCGTACCTAAGACAGAAGGGGACGTGCTAACCGTTACTGAAAATGGTTACGGTAAGCGTACCAGCCTGTCTGAATACCCAACCAAAGGTCGTGGTACTCAGGGCGTGGTTTCTATCAAAGTCTCTGAACGCAATGGCAGCGTCGTCGGTGCGGTTCAAGTTGACGAAGGCGACGAGTTCATGATGATCACCGATGCCGGTACACTGGTTCGTACCCGTGTAGCGGAAGTGAGCCAAGTGGGCCGTAACACTCAAGGTGTCACCCTGATCCGTACTGCAGAAGACGAATCGGTGGTTGGTCTACAACGTATCGAAGAAGTCGAAGAGGTGGAATCGCTAGAAGGCGATGAAGCGCAAGAGACTGATGTGGTTGTCGATGATGCTCAAGACGAGCAGGAATAACGCGCTCTCTTGTTGAGAAAACAAGCGTATATTGATAAAAGCCGGGTAGTTTTCTATCCGGCTTTTAATTTTTGCTCCCATTTTCCAGCGAAAAGTGAACGGCTTGGCAAAATACTAGTTATGCAACTGGACGCTTTTTCTTATTTTTGGAACCCAACCCCGTAATTCCGACATTTCTTGAGCTTAAAACCGCTCGCTCGCCTTTTAATCTGATAGCCTGCACTTATAGGAAAAAGCAGTAAGAGAAAGTAACTGCTTTTGCGCAGGAGATGTACATATGGAATTGCAAGCTGCTTCCTCACTATCGACCTATCTGGCAGTGATGATGGCACTGCTGATTGGTTACCCTTTTGCTTTGGTCGGGGTCAAATTAGCAAACAGTGGCTGTCGTTTAGCGAAACAGAAGTGGGTTAATCGCTTTAATTACTTTTTTGCTCTGATTTTATTGATCTTTATGATCGCGCATATTCATAGCGATACTTTTTTAGCCATTGAACTTTTGCAATGGTTTCAACCAGAGTAAACCAATAATGCTATTTTATTGGATCGATAAAGATCTTATTTGATGATCTAATCTAATTTTCAGCGCTAAATAAGAAATACAATAGGGGAATTACGAGAAAAGATCATTCCATATGCGATGGAAGATCAATTCTTGCTGTCTTTTTGATCTTGCTATTGAGCTCGGTAAAATTGAGAGGGTGGCCTTTCTTCCTCCAGTAAGGGGCTAAATCGTCAGTCCAAATAGAGCGCTGGATCTGTATTTATTTGCTTGAATTAAATGATTTTTTATCCGTAAGATTGCTTTAGTAAAGTGCAGAGAAGCAATTCAAATCACATTTGTGGCAACGAAATTTCTTTTGTCTTAGGAAAATACCCCAGGGTTGAATGCGATCTTTTCTTCAGTAAAAGATCAAAAACATCGCACGCTAGATAGGGATCATTTGTAAGGAGAATAAGATCAAGATCGAAGTTGAAAAATAATGTGATGACTATTCCATTGTCGATAATTAATTGTACAATTATCATGCAAGCTGTTATTATTTTTGAGAATTAACGATTTTATTTCTGGTAATAGTACGTGTGCTGATAGGGTAGTCGCAGTGGATACAGTCAAAACTCAATTAAAAAAAGATTTCTATTCACAGATTTATTCTCTACAGTCTAGTGCTGTGTCTCAATCGACTTCAACATTAGCAGTATTAACAGAAGAAGAAACTCAGCGAGCTGGAAGCCGCATGGATAGAGTTGGTGGTTTGGAAGAAAAACCAAACTCACTAAGATCGGAAAACGGGAAGACGTCTGATGAACCTCAAACTTTTGTTTGGGGTTTTTTTACGCCTAAGGGTTGCCTCGGAGTTGAATTGTTATAATATAACAAAAAATTCATTTGTGATCCGTATGTTGAATTTCTCAGTATCAGACCTCATATTTGGCCTATAAGTGAGAGCAGATCATGTATGCAATATCAGATAGACAAAAATTAACAAATCAAGTGAGTGTAGGTATGGCGGAAGTTCGAGCCAGGGTCGATTTTAAAGTCGGCGCAAAAAGTGATATTGATGCGGAGATTTTATCGTTTCGCGGTCTTAACTCCGACAAAGAACATGTCGCGGTGATTTTTAAGTCAGCCGACAAGACTCAGTCGGTACCGTTAGTGAGAATGCATTCAGAGTGTCTGACGGGCGACGTATTCCACTCCTCACGCTGTGATTGTGGTGAACAACTCGAAGAAACGATCACTCGCATGGGGCAATCTGGTGGAATTATCCTCTACTTGCGCCAAGAAGGACGTGGTATTGGTTTGTACAACAAAATTGATGCTTACTTGTTGCAAAGCCAAGGGATGAATACCTACGAAGCCAATAATCATTTAGGCTTTGGTGATGACTTGCGTGACTTCACTGAAGCGGCACAAATGCTTGAAGCGCTTGGGGTGAAACAGATACGTTTAGTGACAAATAATCCGAAGAAAATTCGTGAACTGAAAGAATATGGGATTGAGATTGTTGAAGTGGTCAACACCTCAGCGCATATTAAAGATGGCAACGAAAACTACTTACGTGCCAAAGTCTCGCATGGCAAACACAACCTTAAAGTTGACTGAGACAAGCGCTGGTCATTGATTGATATCCAACTTTCTAACAAAAGCCTCACTAAATTGGGGCTTTTTTCGTTTCTGGCTTGCAAAAAAAATGTAAATTTGTATGATCAGCAACAAAAGTGCAAATGAGAATAGTTAGCACTACCAATAATATTAACAAATGCTCAACAAGGATGCTTTCAATGAATGCCAAGAACTTCTTGCTCCACTCTATTACCGCGTCAATCTTGCTTACTAGTGGCAGTGCGCTGGCGGCAAATGTCACTCAACAACAGGTCGTTGCACACTATGCTGACATTGCGCACGCGGTTTTTGCTGATTCACTAACCACGGCACAAGTACTTGAAAGAAAAGTAGAACAGTTCCTTTCTGCGCCGTCAGAAGCAAAACTCAACGAAGTAAAACAAGCTTGGTTTGCCGCGCGCGTTTCCTTACCAGCAGTCAGAAGTGTTCCGTTTTGGTAATGCAGTCGTGGATGACTGGGAAGGCCAGTTAAATGCTTGGCCACTTGACGAAGGTTTGATTGACTACGTAGCAGCAGGTTACCAACATGAACTGGGTAATGAAGGCGCCAAAGCCAATATTATTGCCAATACCACGCTGAAGATTGGCAACAGCACCTTGGATGCATCGAATATCACCCCGAAGTTGATTGCAGATCTAAACGAAGTTGGTGGCTCTGAAGCAAACGTTGCGTCAGGTTACCACGCGATTGAATTCTTGCTTTGGGGACAAGATCTCAACGGCACCAACGCGGGCGCGGGTCAACGTGCGTACACAGACTTTGTTGTGGGTGAGGCATGTACCAACGGCCACTGTGACCGTCGTGGTGCTTACTTAAAAGCCGCAGCACAGCTTCTGGTGCAAGATCTTGAGTGGATGGAAAAGCAGTGGTCTGCCGAAGGCAAAGGAAACTATCGCCAAGAGTTGCTTGCAGAATCGAGCGAAAATGGTCTACGTAAGATGCTGTTTGGTATGGGTTCTCTCTCTCTCGGTGAGCTAGCGGGCGAGCGTATGAAGGTGGCGCTGGAAGCCAATTCTACCGAAGATGAGCACGACTGTTTCTCAGACAACACACACAACTCGCACTACTACAACGAGCAAGGCATCTACAACGTTTATACTGGTCTGTACAAACGCGCTGATGGCACGTTACTCTCAGGTCCAAGCTTGCATGACTTGGTGAAGCAAAAAGATCCACAAGCGGCAAAAGAGATCCAAAAGCAGTTTGATGTTACTCGTGCACAAGTTGGCAAGTTAGTGACTTCAGCAGAAAAAAATAATCAGCATTTTGACCAACTGATAGCGGCTGGCAACACGCAGGGCCATGCGTTAGTCAATGCAACCATCATGTCACTCGTGGCGCAAACCTCAGCCATTGAACGTGCGGCAGGCATTGTGGGTATTGACAGCCTCAACCCAGATACCGCTGACCACGAATTCTAATCAGCACAGCATGATGTTTTTCAGGGCTCTTTTTTGGAGCCCTTTGCTATTTAAGAATAACAACCTGTTTTTTCAGGAAGTGATCGATGAAGTCTTATTTATTGAGCCTTTTAGTGCTGTCCATTTCAGGTGCTGTGTTTGCAGAGAACGAAAAATCGGGCGGCGACACTAGCGTAAGAAAAGAGGGGCCAAACGCTTTTTCCTTACCAGCGGCAAATTTGCCGATGAGTGAACGTCTGGATTTTAGTGTAGGAAACAGTTTCTTCCGCAATCCTTGGGTTCAAGCTCCTGCTTCAACGGACGCGAGAGATGGCCTCGGTCCGCTTTTTAACACCAATGGCTGTCAAAATTGCCATATCAAAGATGGCCGCGGTCACCCACCTGAAGCCAATGACTCGCACTCCGTCTCAATGCTGGTTCGGCTCAGCATTCCTGCACTGACAGATGAGCAAAAGCAAGCGCTGCTCAAAGGGGGAGTGGTGCCAGAGCCGACCTATGGCGATCAATTACAAGATTTTGCCTTGCCGGATCAAAAAGCAGAGGGCAAGATCATAGTCACCTATTCGCCCGTGCCAGTCAGGTTCCAAGATGGCAGTGAGGTGGTGCTGCGTAAACCCCATGTCACAATCGGCGAGTTGGGATACGGGGCAATGCATCCTGATGTCATGCTGTCTGCCCGAGTTGCGCCGCCCATGATCGGTCTTGGCTTGCTGGAAAGCATCCCGGAAGAGACACTGCGCCAATGGGCCGATCCGGATGACGCCAATCACGATGGCATCTCAGGTAAACTCAACCGCGTTTGGGATGTACAAAAGCAAGATTTCGCCATTGGGCGCTTTGGTTGGAAGGCGGGGCAACCCAGTCTGATGCAGCAAAATGCCGCCGCGTTCAATGGAGACATTGGCCTAACCAGTCGTCTCTTTCCACAAGAAAACTGCACCGCAAAGCAAGCACTGTGTGAAACAATGCCAAACGGTGGGGAGCCAGAGGTTAGCGATAATATCCTCGCTTTTGTTGAATTTTATTCACAGCATCTCGCAGTCCCAGTACGAAGGAACTTACAAGATCCTCAGGTTCAGCAAGGTGCAGCTTTGTTTGAGCGAGTGGGTTGTCAGAGCTGCCATAAAAAGGATGTAAAGACAGACAAACGACCGAATTTACCGGCCTTATCGCAGCAAACCATCCACCCATACAGCGATCTGCTACTGCACGATATGGGCGAAGGGTTGGCGGATAATCGCCCCGAGTTTCTGGCTAATGGCCGCGAATGGCGCACGCCGCCACTGTGGGGGATTGGTTATACGCAAGAGGTCAATGGCCATACCTACTTCTTGCATGATGGGCGAGCTCGCAATCTACTTGAAGCCGTGTTGTGGCATGGTGGTGAAGCAGAAGCCGCGAAACAAAAAGTATTGGCGATGAGCAAAGCGGAGAGAGACGCTTTGATCGCTTTCCTCAATTCGTTATAAGAATCGTTATAGGAATTTTAGTGTGAAATATTCTTTCATTGCGCTCATGACGGGCACGCTTGTCACCATGTCGGGATGCGAGTCGTTCGACTCGCAGATGGAGAAGAAAGCAGAGCAAACACATCATGCTAGCCAAGCAGTTTACGAAGTGGAGTTTGCCGCGGCTCAGCAGTTTTATCGCCAAACCGAACTGCTCTCTCAATCGTTTGCTGATTATTGTTCTGCGCCGAGGCAGGAAGCCAGCGAAGTGCGCCAGCGGTGGCATCAAACCATGCTCAGTTGGATGGCTCTGCAAGGTCAGGAAAGAGGCCCGGCTGCGGCACTGGAACAGAGCTGGAACGTACAGTTTTGGCCCGACAAGAAAAATACCACTGGAGTAAAAATGTCTGCCTTGATCCACCGTGAGCAGAGTTGGTCGGTGGATGAGATAGCGGTACAAAGCGTGACTGTGCAGGGCTTGGGGGCGCTGGAATGGTTGCTCTACGATAGCCAATCTAACTTGACGCAAAATCCGCAGACTTGCGATACAGGCGTGGCGATTGCCGATAATCTTAAGCGCAATGCAGCCAAAATTGCTACGGCTTGGCAAAGCAATCCGTGGGTGGCTTTGGATGATAGAGAGTGGCGGTCAGAATACATTTCGCTGCTGTCGAATCAGCTCGAATACGCGATGAAAAAAATGGCGCGTCCACTGGCAAACATTGGTCAGCCGCGACCTTATTTTGCAGAATCTTGGCGCTCTGAAACTTCGTTTTCCAACTTGAAAGCGAACATCGAGGCACTTCGTCAACTGTATGTTGCTCACGGGCATGGTTTGGATGCGATGCTGCGCGAAATGGGCAAGCAGGATCTGGCGGATCGTGTGCTGAATCAGTTCGATACTATGCTGGCCACTTGGCCGCAAGAGCGCAGCCTATTTAGTGCATTGCCGACGAAGGACGGCTACCGCCTAGCATTAGCGCAATATTATAAGCTCGAGCAGTTGAAGTACGTCATTCATGATGAGGTGGCGGTGGAGTTGGGCGTAGTGATAGGGTTTAACGCAACAGATGGTGACTGATTTACAACGCAGAAGCCTGCTGAAAGCCGCTTTAGCAGGCATAGTAACGCCTGTTTTGCCTTTTGGTTGTGCGTCTCTGGCTGCGTCAAAACCAGCCTTAATTGGCTGTGCCATTACCGGGCGTGAGCAGTTTAGTGCGGTGGTGGCGGATGAATATGGCTACCCTTTGCATCAATTGCCGCTTCCGGCGCGCGGACATGGCGTGGCGACGAATCGGGCGGGGCACGCGGCGGTTTTTGCAAGGCGTCCGGGCAGTTTCTTCATGGTGTTCGATTATCAGTGCGGGGAAATGCGTCATCTTAGTTTGGCAGCAGAAAATCGTCACTATTACGGACACGGTGTTTACTCTCTAGACGGAAACTACTTGTTTGCCACCGAAGGAGAGCGCGGCACCAGCCGTGGCATCATCGGCGTCTATGATGTGCAGCATAATTATCAGAAAGTCGACGAGCTGAGTGGGTTTGGCATTGGCCCGCACGAAGTGATCATCATGCCTGATGGCACCTTAGTGATCGGCGTTGGCGGTGTGCATACCAATGGGCGTGAGCCGCTCAACTTAGCGAGTATGCGACCCAGCCTCAGTTACTTAGCGCAAAATGGTGAGTTGCTCGACCAAGTGACTTTAGCCGATCCCAAACTGAGCATTCGCCATCTTGCGCATGATGGCCGCGATACGGTGCTGTGTGGTCAGCAATATCGCGGTGAGCCAGACGAGTACCCGTCATTGCTGGCCATGCACACTCGCGAGAGGGAGATGGTGTCGTTGTACGCAGAGCCAGAGCAGTGGGCGAGGTTCAACCACTACATTGCCAGTATTGCCGCCACGTCTGAGTGGATTCTTGCCACATCTCCGCCGGGCAGTTGCTACGGTATCTGGTCCAAACAGAGTGGCAAGCTGGTGGAAACTGGGGGCTTTGCCTGACGCTTCCGGTGTGGTTGTGTATCAAGATCAATTTCGTGTCAGTTCAGGTGCTGGCACAGTTGTGACCACTTCGATTGAGCAAGGTCGAAGAGAAATCCAGTCGAATATTCAATGGGATAATCACTGGTCACAAATTGTTTAAAAAAAACTTCTCACTTTTGCGCTCGTAACCCCGACGAAATTTGCCATACTTAGCCTATGGCAAATTTTGATCTTCGGGAGCGAAAAAGGTGTCTAAGTCGTTGATAGTTTTATTGCTAGTGTTCTTCGCTCCACCTTTGTGGGCCTTAACCCAGCAGGAAGATACCCATTGGCGTATTGAAAATTCTGCTGCTCTTGCCTATGTGCAATATCCTCATCAAGTGGAGCAGTTGTATCAAGAGCACGGGCACCAACGAATTTGGACGGATGCGAGAGCGATTGAGCAATTTGAATTTCAACTGGAACTGCTCAAAACGGCCGGGGTGAGTCCTTATTTTGAACATCAAGTTGCTAAACTCAATCGCTATAAAGCGCAGCAACAGTGGTTGGGTTATGACATTCTCGCCACCGACATCTTGCTCTCCTACCTGAGTTATCTCGACAAACTGACGCGCAATGGCAAAGATTGGCTGTTTGCGTCGCCGTTAAGTCAAAGTTTACCCGCGCCTCATCCACGAACACTTAGCAATCTCGTACAAGAAATTCGCTCAAATTCGCTTGCCGATTACATTGCCTCTTTGCGCTCTCCGTTACAGCTTAACCCTCAATTTGAGCAGCGTTATCGCAAGTTATGGAAATTACAGCACCAAGTTACGACGGAGTATCCTCCACAAGGTCTCAAAAAAACCGGTGACATCCTTACGGGTAAAGCTATTTTGCTCAGGCGTTTGCAAATAGTCGGTATTGATACCTCCGCAAGCTCAAGCACAGAGGGCATCTATGATGAGTCGCTCGCTAAGGGCATCAAGCAATTTCAAAAGATGCATGGTCTAGCTCAGGATGGAGTCATAGGTCCCGCGACCGTCAAATGGCTGAATGTCTCGCCAGCACAACGCTTGCATTCGATGGCACTGAATGCGGAACGTTCACGCTTATGGCCGCAAGAGCGAGACTTGCTCATTCTGGTCAATGTGCCTGGTTATGAAATGCAATTTTGGTACAAAGGCGAAGAGGTATTCGAATCGAAAGTGGTGGTCGGAAAAATCAGCCGCAAAACACCAATCATGGAAGGAAAAATGGACGGTATCGTGCTTAACCCGGTTTGGAATGTGCCGAACAAAATTATGGTTAAAGATATTTTGCCTAAGCTGAAGCGCGACCAAAACTATCTTAAAAAACAAAATATTGAGATTTTGCCAGCGTGGGACTCTGAGACGACCATCGACCCTGAAAGCATCGATTGGTCACGTGTTTCGCGACACAATTTCCCGTACAAAATGCGTCAGTTATCAGGCAGCACAAACGCCTTAGGCTTGTATAAGTTTAACATTCCCAATAAACGGGCCATTTTCCTACATGACACGCCCTCTAAGCGTCTGTTTCTCCAGAGATCATCGGGCATTTAGTTCCGGCTGTGTGCGGGTGGAAAATGCCGATCAATTTGCCCATTTATTACTGCAAACCCAAGGGCTAGAAGAAGAGCTCACACGGCAGTCTGCTTGGCAAGAGCCTAACAATATGATCCCGCTCAAGACTCGCGTGCCTGTGCACATTATTTATCAAACGGTTTGGTTTGATGGTGAAGAGATCAATTATCGTGACGATATTTATCAATTCGATTTGATTCGCCAGCAGGGATGAAATTTGCCAGAAATTTACATAGGTGGAAAAGAGTAGTCACTTCAATCACTAACTTTCATCCCTGATGCAAATGGAACCCGTTACCAACCAGAAAGCCATTTGACGCTGTGCAAGGCATTCGCTATGGTGCCCCGCTGTTATCAATCAGTGTGGGAATTTGAGTGAAGTCGAAATTTGAGCCGCTTTCGCGTCGGCGTTTTATCTGTATGGCGAGTGCGACTGTCGCAGCGGTTTCGTGCATGCCCAGTCGAGCATTTGCTTCGCTGCCTGATGCACCTCGAGAATTGGCAATGAACAATTTGCATACCGGTGAGTGGTTGGAGAGTTGTTACTTCGATGGCGTGAGCTACGTTGAAGAAGAGCTGGCTCGCCTTGACCATTTATGCCGGGACTTTCGCCAAAACGAAGCACATCCGATGGATAGACGTCTGTTTGATCAACTCACGCAAATTCAAGCTCTGATTGGCACACAAAACGAAGTGCAGATCATTTCGGGCTATCGCTCACCCGTGACCAACGCGGCGCTAAGAGCTCGCTCTTCGGCGGTCGCTAAAAAAAGCTATCACATGCTGGGTAAAGCAATAGACTTTCGTATCGACGGCGTTGCCATCGCCACGGTCCATGAGGCCGCCTTAACACTCAACGCGGGTGGTGTTGGTTATTATCCGCGCAGTGATTTTGTGCACATCGACACCGGGCCCATTCGTCAATGGTAGCCGCTTCTTGTTTTTCCCCTCTTCAAGTGTCATAGTTCCGGCCAGATTTTCTTGGTCCGAGGTTACTATGGCACTTAAATATCAGATTGTTCCCGTTACTCCTTTCGCGCAAAACTGCTCGATTGTCTGGTGCGATGAAACCATGAAAGGCATCGTGATTGACCCAGGCGGCGATGAGAAACAACTGGCGGCACTTATCAAAGAGCTCGGCGTTGAGGTTGTGCAATTGGTCTTAACTCACGGCCATCTGGATCATGTTGGTGGAACGGAACGTTTGTCTGAACTCTTAGGCCAAGTGGAAATCGTTGGCCCGCACAAAGCCGATAACTTCTGGCTGCAAGGTTTGGAAGGGCAGAGCCAAATGTTCGGTTTTCCTTTGACACAAGCGTTTGAGCCGCATCAGTGGTTACAGGATGGCGATGAGATCCGCTTTGGACACCAAGTGCTGCAAGTGCTGCATACGCCGGGTCACACACCGGGCCATGTGGTGCTGTTTAGCGAACAAGCTCGTCGCGCTTTTGTCGGCGATGTCCTGTTTAATGGCAGCATCGGCCGTACCGATTTCCCACAAGGGGATTTCAACACCTTGATCGCTTCGATTAAACACAAGCTTTGGCCTTTAGGCAATGACGTGACGTTTATTCCGGGGCATGGACCAGAGTCAACCTTTGGCCATGAGCGCAAAACCAATCCATTCGTCGCTGACGAAATGCCACTCTACTGAGTCTCTCTTCACTCACTTAATCTGGTTCGGCGGCGGCTAAATAGCGCCGGACCAGCCCGACAAAATCGTCGGCTTCCCGATCCAAATCTTGTGCCGAAATAAAAATGTCGTAATCAAAAAAACGCCGCTGATAACGCATGCGGTTGGCGAGCATCGCTTTTAATCCGGTATACAAACGCTCATCGCCAATGTGGACGGGATCTGAGTTGAGCACCATATCTTCAAATTGGTTTATACACTGATGTTGATGTGCGCCCAAGTAAAGTAGGGCTCGTTGACTGAGGAGAATTTCGCTGGCGACTCGGGGACAAATCGCATCCAGATAGGGCGTGTAGTCTTTGAGTTTAATGCCGATCCAAGGTAGCGGTTGATGCCAACCTTGTGTCTCAACAGTGCAGACGCCAATTTTTTCAATATTGCGCCATTTTACCACCCAACCGCCTTTAAATAGGTGTTGTTGAAAGTGAGTGGCGGTAAGGGTGTATTTCACTTGGCTGCGCAGCATTAAGTAGATGCCAAGTAAGGCTAGAAAAAGCAGCAGTGTGATGGCGACAAAAGCTTGTAACCAACTGGTAGAGAGAGACAAAAGCAGTAAAGCGGCGGCCAAGAATCCGCCAATCAAGCCCCGACCTTTAGCCGAGTTGAGACTGAAATCGTAGTTGCACAATTGCAGCGTTTGCATACTCATCCCTTTGCATTTTTAGTGATTCTTACCACTGTATTTATACTCAGCATTCAATGCTTTGTGCTTGTTTAAATAGTAGTCTTTCTGCCCAAACCACGCATTTTTCATGACCTTTCGCCGCTTAAGCCTACAAATTACCCCTGAAATTTGCTATAAAACGCGCTTCAAAATTTTCATCCCTGCTGACAAGCAGTGAACTGGAGACCAATTCAATGAGACTTTCTCATAAGCGTAACGTGCAGGCAAAACTGCAAAAACGCATTCAAGCCGCTGTAGCAAACTTGGCGACGGCACCGAGAAAAGCGAAGCCAGTGGCGAGCAAAGCAACAGTATCTGCGCTGGTTGCTGAAAAGAAGGTTGCCGCCAGCGAAGTGGCTGAAGTGAAAAACGTTGCCGTTTCAGCGGTGAAAAGCAACCTCACGTTGACCCCAAAACAGCAG
The DNA here is from genome assembly GCF_009763805.1 of Vibrio cidicii. Classification (NCBI taxonomy): domain Bacteria; kingdom Pseudomonadati; phylum Pseudomonadota; class Gammaproteobacteria; order Vibrionales; family Vibrionaceae; genus Vibrio; species Vibrio cidicii. The sequence goes on from NZ_CP046804.1 coordinate 786,865, forward strand.
CAAGTGCTGGATATTGTCGCGGCCAACGTTGATGGCATCAATCCCAAAAGTATTGGTCTCGCCGCCGGGCAAGACGAAGCAAAAGCGGCTTCATGGGCCACTGGGGCGCTAAAAAAACTGCTTGAAGAAAATCTCGTCACCAAAGAGCAGCTAAGCGGCAATAAAGTGATCTACAAGCGTGCTTAACTTTACTTAGCAGCATACTACTTTGCCTCGGCTTGCCCGAGGCACTTTATCCCATTCCCCTCAATCTTGCGTCTTCTCTGTTGCTCTTAATCAGCCTTATTTGTCACATTTTTGCTAAAAACTGTTAATACTTGACTTGTTTTACTACGTAAGTATCTGTTCAGATATAAATTTGTTGATAAATTCTTAATATTTATACTAATCAACTAATTAAACTGATAGATGCCTTTACTCTTACGTACTAATACGTAATACATTGGTCGAGTTGCCTCGCCGAACACGATACAGCTTGCGTGTTCCTGCCGATTACATGTCGTTGGTTTTTGTTACATCTTTAACATGAATAACAAGTGTTCATTGATGTGACATACAATAAAACCAAGGACGTGAAACATGAGTCTTATCCAACAATCTCTAAAACGTGTGCTGAAAAGTACTGCCGTGGCGGCCGCTTTGGCACTGCTTGCGACATCAGCCAATGCGGCAGAAAAAGTGTATCGCCTGAAATTGGCAGAAACGTGGGGGCCCAATTTTCCCATCTTCGGTGATGCGACCAAAAATATGGCGAAAATGGCAGAAGAGATGTCCAACGGACGTTTGCAGATCCGTATCGACTCTGCCAACAAGCACAAAGCACCGCTTGGCGTGTTCGACATGGTGAAGTCAGGACAGTACGACATGGGGCACTCTGCGTCTTATTACTGGAAAGGTAAAGTGCCGAACACGCTCTACTTTACGTCAATGCCGTTTGGTATGTTGCCGATGGAACAATACGCTTGGTTCTATTACGGCGGCGGCATGGAGTTGATGGAGAAAGTGTACGCACCGCACAACATGCTGTCTTTCCCGGGGGGTAACACGGATACCCAAATGGGCGGCTGGTTCCAAAAAGAGATCAACTCGGTCGACGATCTGCAAGGGTTGAAGATGCGCATTCCCGGTTTTGCAGGCGAAATCTTAGCCGAGCTTGGCGCGAAACCGACCAACATTGCACCGGGTGAACTGTATACCTCACTTGAGCGTCGCACGATTGATGCACTTGAGTGGGTTGGCCCGTCACTGGATTTACGCATGGGCTTTCACAAAATTGCCCCTTATTACTACACAGGTTGGCATGAGCCAGCGACTGAGTTGCAATTTCTGGTCAACCAGCGTACTTGGGAACGCTTGCCTGATGACCTGAAGGCAATTCTATTGGTATCAATGAAAACCGCGGCGTACGACATGTATACCCAGTCCAAACATGAAAATGGTAAGAACTGGGCATCGATCAAATCTGAATACCCCAATGTTCAAGTGAAAGACTTCCCGCCAGCGGTGATGTCTGCGATGCGTGCAGCTAACGACAAGTTGCTCAAAGAGCATGCTGAGAAAGATGCACTTGCCAAAGAGATCCAAGAATCGCAAGCGGCTTATCTCAAGCAGGTTCGTCCTTGGACCGACATTTCTACCCGCGCGTACCTAAATGGTCAAGCGCAATAAAATTCGCCAGTGATTCTGGTGAGGAGCCCAAGAAAGCTCACTCTATCTTGAGATGAGCCAATAACAGAGCTCCGCTGGCTTGCCAAGCGGAGCCATTTTTCAAAATTCCATGGAGTAGGGAATGAGAAGTCTGATCTATATCGAGCGTCTGTTTAATCGTTTCGGGGACTTCCTCGGATGGCTTGCCAGCATATTGTTTGTGGTTCTGCTCGCCAACGTGGTATACGACGTCATCATGCGTTATGCCTTCAACGATGTGTCCATCGCCTTTCAAGAGTTGGAATGGCACCTGTTTTCCGCGGTTTTCCTGCTGGGTATCCCTTATGCGCTAAAAGCGGGCGGGCATGTTCGCGTTGACCTCTTTTACGAAAATCTTTCTCATCGCGCGCAAGCGACCATTGACTTGCTGGGAACGATCGTTTTCCTCATTCCGTTTTGTCTTCTAGTGACTTGGTTTGGTATCGACTTTGCCAAAGAGAGCTATGCACTGGGAGAAACCTCCGGCGATCCGGGTGGGCTGCCCTATCGTTGGATAATCAAAGCGATGATCCCACTCTCATTTGCCTTCATGGCCATCAGTGGCGTCGGTTTGATGTTGCATTCGCTCAACAAGATCGTCAATCCGCACTTGTTGCACCTTTCAAATTCAGATAAGTCGTAGGAGCTCAGGATGATCGGAATTGTGATGTTTTTTGTCGCGCTGTTTGCGTTGCTGCTCGGCTTTCCTGTGGCGTTCACCTTTGGCGGTATCGCACTTTTATTTGGTGTGTGGGCGGAAGGAGTAGAGATCTTTGCCTTCATGCCATACCGCATTCAATCCATCATGGAAAATACCGTATTGATGGCGGTGCCACTGTTTGTCTTTATGGGCTTGGTGCTGCAAAAAACGCGCTTGGCGGAACAACTGCTGGAATCGATGGGGCGTCTTTTTGGTGGTGTGCGCGGTGGTATCGCGATTTCTACCGTGTTGGTGGGAACGCTGCTCGCGGCATCGACGGGTGTCGTTGGTGCGTCTGTAGTGGCAATGGGCCTTATTTCGTTGCCTGTCATGCTCAAATACAACTATGACAAAGGGTTGGCGTGTGGAACCATCTGTGCATCGGGTACTTTGGGACAGATTATTCCGCCATCGATCGTACTGATTTTATTGGGCGATGTGCTCGGTGTGCCAGTCGGCGACTTGTTCCAAGCCGCCGTTTGGCCGGGCATTGTGCTGGTGGGCGTGTACGTGGTTTACATCCTTATCTACGCCAAACTCAATCCACAAGCAGCGCAGCCGATTGAACGTGATGATTCGATCAGCCGCCGTGAGGAAGTGATCAAGGCGCTCAAAGCGGTCATTCCACCCCTCGCGCTGATCGTGGTGGTTTTGGGGTCGATCTTTGCCGGGGTGGCGACACCAACCGAATCGGCAGCGCTGGGCGGTGCGGGTGCAATCGTTCTGTCACTGCTTTATCGCCAGTTTAGTTGGAAAATGGTGTACGAATCGGCCAAAGAAACGGTCAATGTAACCGCGATGGTGTTTGCGATTTTGCTTGGTGCCACCGCGTTTTCCATGGCCTTTACTTACACCGGCGGCGATCTGTTAGTCGAGGAGTGGATGCTCAATATTCCCGGTGAGAAATGGGGCTTTTTGATCGTCACCATGCTGGTGATCTTAATCCTTGGCTTCTTTATCGATTTCGTTGAGATCTGCTTCATTATTGTGCCTATTTTAGCGCCAGTGGCTGAGACGTTGGGCATCAACATGACTTGGTTTGCTATTCTGGTGGCGATGAATTTACAAACCTCCTTCCTGACCCCGCCGTTTGGTTTTAGTCTGTTCTACCTTAAAGGGGTGGCGCCAGCGGGGGTGACCACGCGGGATATTTATCGCGGTGTTGTGCCATTCATCGGCTTACAAATATTAGTACTTGCCTCATTGCTGCTGTTTCCAGAATTTTATGGCATGGGCTAGGGCGCACAATCGTGAGGTAAATCTTGCTAGGTTTGAAACTTAGTTGCTAGAGTAAATGGCTGCCAAGGATGGGCAGCCATTGTTGTATAAGGACACGCTATGCCGCTGAAAATGAAGCTGATCTTGCTAACGCTACTGCCGCTGCTTCTGGTTTCAGCGAGTATCAGTTGGATCTCCATCTATCAGGCGAAAATGTTAGGGCAAAAAGAGGTGGAGATATTTCGTCAAAGCCTGATCCAATCTCGTGAAAATGCCTTGCAAGACAGCGTCGATCTGGCGTTTGACGCGATTGGGTACATCCACAATGATGCTTCTTTGAGTGAGGGGCAAGCGCAGCAGAAAGTAAAAGCCATGTTGACTCAGCTGCGCTATGGTTTCCGATGGCTATTTCTTTGCCTACGATAAACAGGGAACCAATCTGGTTCACCCTATCCAACCTGAACTTATTGGGCAAAATCTCCTCAATCTGCAAGATGAAAATGGTGATCATCTGATTGAAGCGCTGCTGTATCAAGCGCAAACGGGGGGCGGTTTTCATCAATATTTGTGGAAAAAACCCTCGACAGGCGAAACCGTGCCGAAACTTAGCTACGCAGCTTGGCTAAGTAAATGGGAGTGGATGATTGGCACTGGGTTGTATATCGAAGACATTCGCCAAGAAGTTGCCCAAATGCAGGCCGCGGTGAACAAAAACATCGAAACGACATTTTTTTCTGTGGTGGTGATTTTGTTGGTCACGGTGGCGGTGATCATTGTGCTGACCTTAGCGATCAACTTGCATGAGCATCGTCTCGCAGATAAAAACCTCAAAGAGCTGGCTCATAAAACCGTGATGTTTCAAGAAGATGAGAAGAAGCATCTCGCCCGTGAACTGCATGATGGCATTAACCAGTTACTGGTCTCAAGTAAATGTCACTTAGAGTTATTGAGTAACAAGATCGATCAACCTTCACTGCGCCAACATCTGGAAAAGTCCCAGCAGTCACTGATGACGGCCATCAATGAAGTGCGGCACATTTCGCATCAATTGCGCCCCAGTGCGTTAGATGACATTGGTCTTGAGGCTGCGTTGTCGAGCTTGTTACAAGATTTTCGCGCTCATTCGGGCATCGATACCGATATCCACTTTGATACCCAAGCGCGCAAGCTCAAATCAGAAGTGGCAACGACCCTGTACCGTGTGGCGCAAGAGTCACTCAACAACATCGAAAAGCACTCGGCGGCGCGTAAAGTCACGGTGAGCCTGCAGCAGATGGGCAACATACTGCAACTGCTGATCCGCGATGATGGCTGTGGCTTTGCCGTAACCGATGCGCTGCGCAAACAAGGAATTGGCCTAAGGAATATGCGCGAACGGGTCGAGTTCTTAGGCGGCGATTTTGAACTGATGAGTGAACCCGGTTTTGGAACGGAAATTACCGTGTTACTGAATTTGGATGGATTGACCTATGGATAGACCGATTCGAATCGTGATCGTCGATGACCACCAAGTGGTGCTCGATGGTTTTATGGCTCGCTTAGAAATAGAACCCGAGATTGAAGTGGTAGGAAACGGCCAGCAATGGCTTAGAAGCATTGGATGCCGTTCGCCGACACAAACCCGATGTGGTGCTGATGGACATCAGCATGCCGATTATGAATGGCATTGAAGCCACTCGCTTGATCAAAGAAGAGTTTCCTGAGTGCAAGGTCTTGATGTTGACTATGCACGACAATCGAGAGTACATCATGAAAGTGATGCAGGAAGGGGCGGTTGGTTACATGCTGAAAGAGATTTCGGCAGAGAAAATGGTGCAAGCGATCAAAACCGTCAATCAAGGTTCGACCTATTTTTGCGAGTCGGTGACACAAACCCTTTTTACTCAGGAGATCGTCCCCGCAGCTCAACGGGCTAACCCGCTTAGTCGCCGTGAAGAGGCGGTACTCAAGCTGGTGGCACAGGGGCACAGCAGCAAAAAAATTGCCACCCTACTGGATATCAGCTATCGGACGGTGGAAACCCACCGCCACAATATTAAGCATAAGTTAGATCTGCACTCCACCGCGGAACTGGCGAAATATGCGTTTGAGCAGGGGCTGGTGCAGTAAACGCCTTACTCTGGCTTGATGCTACCCAGTTCAAGAATGGGGGATACATCAATTTGCTCTGCGCTCATCATGCTGGAGATTCGCTGCACAGACGAAAGTAGCAGTGACTGCTCCCAATCTTCCAATTTCTGAAACTCAGAGATGAAATTTTCCTGCAATGGCATTGGCGCTTGCTTGAGAATGCGCTCCCCGTCGGCAGTGAGATGGGCGTGTACTTTGCGTTTATCTTCTTTGCTGCGAACTCGCTCTACATACCCGTTTCTTTCCAAACGGTCCAGAATTGCCGTGGCGGTTGCTTGGCTCATATTGGTATGGTTGGCCAGTTGGCGAATGGTAACTTCGCCTAACTCTTTGATTGCACGCATCAAAATAAGCTGAGGGCCAGTCAGTCCAGAAATTTTATTGAGCTTCTTCGAATGTAAATCGATGGCGCGGATGATCTGTCTGATGGCGATGAGAACTTCTTCGTGTTTTTCCAAAATGTCTGCCCGTCGATGATTTGGTCCCAAAACTACCGCAATTTATCGGTGATTGAAAGCGCTGCAACGCATCAGTGGCTCGAATAGGTCAACAAACCAACGGCGACCCTGGGCCGCGAGTACAGGTTTGGTTTACACCGCGATGTTACCTTAGGATGAATATCGAATAATAATTTGATGACAAAAGATTTGTGAGCATTTTGTTTTGTTGCTCTTTTGTATTGAATTAAGCCATATATTCCGATTTAAAAGCCTTTGTTTTGCTGTCAATTTGCATTTATACGATGTTTTCTGTTAGTTTAATAACCGATATTTTGGAAATATGTGTCGTATTCTAACTATTTCCTTGATTGGTACATTTTAGAAAAAGCATTTTTAAGTGAGTGAGAATGACAACAGGTATAGATAAGTACAGTATTGACAGTACAGACTACACGGTTGGTCAGGATAATGTTCAACGATGGGGTTTTGATGTTCATAACCCAGTGTTTGGCATTAGCGCAGGTTTGGTGGCGCTGTTTCTGATTGCCGCATTGGTACTGGACGCCCACACCGCCAAGACGGTACTCGATGGCATCAAATGGCAAATTATTGGGTCATTTGATTGGTTGTTTATCTGGTCCGGTAATGTTTTTGTGGTGTTCTGTCTGGCATTGATCGTTTCACCTATGGGTAAGATTCGTTTGGGCGGTTTCTGATGCCGTAGCGGACTACTCTTTTCTATCTTGGCTAGCCATGTTGTTTGCAGCAGGGATGGGAATTGGTTTGATGTTCTGGAGTGTTGCAGAGCCGGTGGCTTATTTTACCGGATGGTATGAAACCCCATTGAATGTTGCTGCGAATTCACCGGAAGCGGCCAAACTGGCTCTTGGCGCGACCATGTTCCATTGGGGTTTACACCCTTGGGCTATCTATGGTGTTGTGGCCTTATCACTGGCCTTTTTTGCCTACAACAAAGGCTTGCCGCTTTCGATGCGTTCGATCTTTTATCCTCTACTGGGTGATCGTGCTTGGGGTTGGGCAGGGCACATTGTCGATATTCTGGCGGTTGTCGCCACCCTATTTGGCTTAGCGACGTCGCTTGGCTTGGGGGCTCAGCAAGCAGCAAGTGGTATTCACCATGTGTTTGGAATTGAAGCTGGCCTGACTTTACAGATCATTGTGATTGTCGCGGTGACGCTACTTGCAACCATTTCAGTCATTCGTGGCATTGATGGTGGGGTTAAGGTCATCAGTAACATCAACATGTTGGTCGCTTTTGCGCTGCTTGGCTTGGTGGGTTTGATTGGTTGGGCGGTGAGCCTTGGCTCTGTGCCAACAACTTTGATGGCCTATGTTGAGAATATTATCCCGCTCAGTAACCCAATGGGGCGTGAAGATGAAGCTTGGTTCCAAGGCTGGACTGTCTTCTATTGGGCGTGGTGGATCTCTTGGTCGCCATTTGTCGGCATGTTCATTGCGCGTGTTTCAAAAGGGCGCACTGTTCGTGAATTCATGACTGCGGTTCTCTTGGTGCCAACCGCGGTAACATTGATCTGGATGTCGGTGTTTGGCGGTATGGCCATCGATCAAGTGATCAATGGCGTTGGTGAGCTTGGTGCCAAAGGACTAACCGACGTGCCTTTGGCGATGTTTCAGATGTTTGACCAACTGCCATATGGCACTATGTTGTCAGTGATTGCCGTGGTATTGGTGCTGGTCTTCTTCATCACCTCATCTGACTCCGGATCTCTGGTCATCGACTCGATTACCGCCGGCGGTAAAATGGATGCGCCAGTCCTACAACGCATTTTCTGGGCATTTATGGAAGGCGCTATTGCAGTGGCACTGCTCTGGATTGGTGGTACAGAGGCGATTCAGGCATTGCAAGCTGGGGCGATTTCGACGGCGTTGCCATTTACCTTTATCCTCTTGGCGATGTGTGTCAGCCTGCTTTTAGGTATGCGTACCGAAAAACAGTAATCGCTACTTTTTATTTGCTCATAAAGCCAGCTTATCAAGCTGGCTTTATTTTTGTCGTACGGTATAAAAATGACGCTAAAATTATCTGGAATACAAGGGGTTACTACTTGGTTGGCGAAGGATAATACGTGCATGTGATTGGGTTTGTGTGTAATATCGCGGGCGAAAATTTGTTCCCCCAACTGAAATTTGACAACAATGAAATTGACACTAAAGCAGAAGCTCATAGGCGCAAGCCTATCAGCGGTAGTGATCATGGCTGCCGCCTTAACCTGGCTGTCCGCAGGACAGCTATCCAATCAAACCCGCAATGGCGTATATGCCCGTGCGCAGAGCCTCGGTGAAGCGGCGGCGCAAGGTATTTCTGACTGGATTTCGATCCGTAAGAATATCGCCAAAGCCTTTAATGACTACAGCGAAGAAAGTGATGTTGTGCCGTATCTACAACAAGCGCGCAAAGCGGGTGGTTTTGACGATATTTTCCTAGGGACACCAGCGGGTGAAATGTACCGCTCACATCCAGAGCGTAACCGTGCCGATTACGATCCTCGCGTGCGTCCTTGGTATAAAGACGCCACTGCAGCGGGTAAGCAGATCATTACCACCGCTTATCAAGATGCGATTACCAACGCGCTGCTGGTGACGATTGCTGAACCTGTGCGTCACAACGGCAAACTGGTTGGTGTGGTGGGTGCCGACGTTCTGATTGATCAATTGATCAATGATGTCATCAGCCTAGATGCGGGCAAAAATGCTCATGCAATGTTGATTGATACACAAGATGGCACTTTCTTAGCACATCCCAATAAAGCGCTTTCGCTTAAGCCTGTGAACACTCTGCTGAAACAATTTACCATGCAGGATATCGAGCGTGCGGCCTCACAAGGCGCAATTGAAGAAGCGATTGTCAATGGCCAGCAAAAGCTGTTCTACTTCGTTAAAGTACCTCAAACCTCTTGGATGTTTGCGATTGAGATGGATCGCGCCACCGAAGAGGCCAGTTTGAGTCAATTGATGCGCGAAATGCTCATCACTGCCACTCTAATCACTGCCGCTGTGATTGCAGCTGTCTACTGGCTGGTGGGCTTTTTGTTCCGCGACCTTGGCCGCGTTTCTCATGCATTGGAAGAAATTGCCTCCGGTGAAGGGGATCTTACTCAGCGCCTAGAGCCGCGCAGTGACGATGAAGTGGGTAAACTGGCGGAGAACTTCAACCGTTTTGTTGGCAACATGCACACTATGGTCAGCAAGTTGAGCGAAGTCTCGGCATCACTGTCTGAACAAGCCAAAATGACCGCACAGCAAGCTGAGGAGCGCAGCCAGCGTATTTCATTGCAGCAAGATGAAATCAACATGGTCGCAACCGCAGTCAACGAAATGGCGGCGGCGACACAAGAAATTGCAGGCAATGCTGATCACACAGCGCAAAATGCGGAAGAAGCGGTGTCTGCGTGTGTTCACGGTTCTTCGCAAGTGACGCAAACGCAAGGCTCTATTCAGAACTTGTCAGAAGAAGTGCAAGTGGCGACCAATGTAATTCAAGAGCTGGAAGCGCACGGCAACAGTATTAATACCATTCTTTCAACCATTCAGGGTATTGCAGAGCAAACGAACTTGCTGGCACTCAATGCGGCGATTGAAGCGGCGCGTGCGGGTGAGCAAGGGCGCGGTTTTGCAGTGGTTGCGGATGAAGTTCGTGTGCTGAGTCAACGCACTCACGCGTCAACGCAAGAGATCCAGCAAACTATCGAGAAGTTGCAGGGCACCACGTCACAGGCGGTTGGCATTATGGACGACAGTCGTGCACTGGCGCTGACCAGCGTTGATGATGCCAACTCGGCGGCGGTAAGCTTAACGCAAATTCATACGGCTGTTGTGCGTATTAGCGATATGGCGACGCAAATTGCATCGGCGGCGGAAGAGCAGGCATCGGTAACCACCGAAATCACGCGCAATACCGAAGGCATTCGCGATGTGTCAAACGAGCTGGCTGCCGAGGCGCATGAAGCGGCGGCGCAAGCCAGCATGTTGTCGGATCTTTCTCATGAACTTGAGCAAGAGATCAGACGCTTTAAGCTGTAAGATAAAGTCTAATGAGAAGAGGAGCCAAGTGCTCCTCTTTTGTTTTGTTGGGCTTAAAAGCAAAAAACAACAAGTCTAAAGCCAGAACTCGCCGACGGCACTTTGCGCATCGTAGTGATGAGCAAATTGCGCTTGCAATAGTTCAGCGGTGGCGATGGCATCGGTCAATGCATGATGGGCGCTGTAGTCAGGCAAACCATAGCGTCGTCGAGTCTGGGCAAGACGCAGCGAAGGCAGTTTGACGCCTTTTAAGCGCCGCCACCATCCGCCCTTGATTTGGCTAAGATAATCCGATTCGAGCTGTAATGTATCCAGCAGCGGAAATTCGATCCCTTCACCGATACGCTGTCTTAACGCGGCGTCAAAGAAATCTCGCTCGATATGGCGATAATGCACCACGACGACTTTTCCGGCCAACTGTTGCAATACCTCGTCTAGAATCGTCTCGAGATCTGGTGCATGCTCAATATCGCTGTGGGTAATGCGATGAATGATGATCGACTCCTCGCTGAGGTTTTGCCGTGGGCGCACCGTCCAATGGTGGGCTTGGTTTAAGTAGATGCGCTGCAGATCAAACGGTACTAAGCCAATCGAGAGAATATCATCACTGCGTGCGTCTAATCCGGTGGTTTCAAAGTCCAACGCCACCATCTCAAGCTCGTTGATCGGTGTACAAGCGAGTGGCAGCGGCTGAGCATAGAAGCGTTGCAAGCGAGCATCCTGCACACGCTGGCATTTTTGCGCAAACTTTTGCTGCCATTCAAGGGGAGCAGGTTTAAATAGCGACATATTTTCCCTTATTTAAAACTGTTGCCAGCTTGATAGCGAAACTTTAGGAAGTTCTGCGCATTGCTTAGGATCTGAAAGGCATCTTTGAGCGTTCTGCGTTCAAAATCCGACAGGTTTTCGGGTTCGATATTGTTATCAGGCTCAATACCGTTTTGCACATCCACTGCTTGGTGACGAATGCGCACCATGGAGATAAATTCCAACGCATCTTTGAGGTTTTGCGCGCGCCCTTTAGGCAGAATACCGGCATCAATCACATCGTCGAGCCTCTCAAATGAGTTTCTGGCACTCGACCCGACCGCCAATGCATGGACGCGAATGAGATCGGCCAATGGCGCAGTACCACGTCGTTTGAGGTTAATCGAGTTGTTGTGACGGCCATCTTTCTCCATCACAAAATCTTTAAAAAAGCCTAGTGGTGGCGTGCGATTCAGGGCGTTACGCGCCAAACAGGCGAGAAAACGGGGCGTCTGTTTGGCTTTGTTGACGATAAAATCGGTCAGTTGTGATGCCCATGCGAGCTCTCCGTAAACGCCATCTAAATCAAAGAAAATTGAGGCGTTAAGTAGGGCCTTAGGGTTGGGGTCATCAATCCAGTCGGCAAAGCAATCACGCCACTGCGCACGTGTCATACGCCAAATCGGGTTAGTTGCCATAATATCGCCAGTACAATATTTGTAGCCACACTCGTTGAGTGCATCACACACTAGCTCGGCAAATTGGCTGAAATAAGCGTCGTGTTTTTCGGCTCGATAGCTGTCGGCAAGGATAATCGCGTTGTCTTGGTCGGTGACCAACAATTGCTCGTCGCGCCCCATAGAACCCAATGCGAGAAAACAGTAGTCAATGGGTGGTGGGCCGAGACGTTCTTCGGTCAATTCAATGATGCGCTGCTTGAAACTGCGGCCAATTACCGACATGGCACTACCGACCATGTGTGAGTTGGCATCTTCGTTCACTAGGCGGACAAAGCTGTTTTTTACTTCTTGCGCCAGTTGCGCGAGATCCTCAAAGCTCTGCTGTTGAAAAATGCGGCTGACCAAGAGCAGCGAACTCTGAGATTCATAACGGACAATGTCTGTCGCTTCGACAATACCGAGCGGCTTTTTTCCCTGCATGATAGGCAGATGGTGCACATTGTGCCTCAGCATGGTCAACATGGCTTCATAGACATAGGCGTTGTGATCCAGTGAGATCACTTGGTCTGTCATCACACTACCAACGGCATCTTGCGGTGATTTTCCCTGAGCCAATACACGGGTACACAAATCGCGGTCTGTGATGATACCGACCACGGGGGCCAATGAGGAAGAGGCTTGTGCCTTGGAATCTAATACCAGCAGAGAAGAGACGTGTTCATTAGCCATCATCTCCGCGGCACTTTGGATCGACTGAGTGCTCTCAATGGTTGGTGCATCACGGGTCAACAAGGTACGAACTTTTGAGGTCGTGAGGTCGTTCGCTTCTTTAGTTTCAAGGACCGCTTGGCGCAAACGGGTGCTTTTTTCCACCTCAACAAAGTCTGCGAAGGAATCAAAGTGGTCGTAGAGCGATTGGAAAATGGTTTCCGGAATGCAATAGAGCAACGAATCTTCCACCGCTGTGACGGGAAATTTGACTCGGTTGTTGGTGAGCAACGCCATTTGACCAAACAGGGCACCTTCGTCTAAACGATTGTAAAGCTCGCCTTTGCGGCGGTAGACTTCCACCACGCCACTGCGCAGCATAAAAAGATCATGAATTTCATCACCACTGCGAATGATAGGCGTCTCTTTGCGATAATAAGAAATCTCGATGTGTTGGATGACGTCGAGCAGAGTTTCTTCTGGGAGCTCGCTAAACGGCGCGTGTTGCGAGAGAAAGTTAAGAATTTCGGTTAATTCAGCATCCATATTCAAACCTTTTGGGTTTAGAGCCTATGGTGACCCGTAAACATTGATATGCAGGTGGACTGCTATCTTACCTCAAACTGACCACATTTTCTGCTTTCGTGGCTGAAAGGGAGCGAGGTCTCGTCTTAAGAGTCTGTTTTGAACTAAGATTACCAAAAGTCAGACGTAGGATACCGATGAGTAACCGCGTTGGAACTGGTTTATTACCAATTAAGAAGGATGTCATATGATAAAAAATAATTGGTTAGTATTGGCGATTGTTCTTGGTAGCGTTGGTGTTGCTAGGGCGGAAAGTGACGATGGTTCTGTCGAAGAAGAACAAGTGTATAACCATTTCTCTGCGTTCATTGGATCTGGCACGACAAATAAAAATTGGTTTGATGGCTCGAATGCCTCGTTTTTCGAGATCAGGTTCAACAAGCCGCTCTCTTCTGGTTGGCTGATGGAGGTAGATTACTCTGTGCAGTTTTTCCATCCAGACAACTTTACGGCAAGGGTGGATCGCGTGCTGATTTCCGGTGGGTATCACTATGACATCACAAGCCGATTAGATGTGTATGCGCTGTATGGTGTCGGGCTTCTGGGTTATGAACAACGAGACAATAAAACGGACAAAAAACTCGATTCTCAGTCGGATTTACTCCAAGGTGCGAGGTTGGGGTTTAACTATCTGATTAACAGGGAAGTGACGCTCACTTTAGAAGGCGAGTTTACCCGCAGTGACTGGGTGGATGAGGACAACATCAAACTGGCATTCAACTATCAATGGAATGACGTCTTTGGCACAGGCATTTTTTACAAATATCGTGATGCCGGCAAAGATTACATCAGCGAAGGTGGTATCAGTGCACGCGTGATCTATTAGCGCTTTACTCAGTGATTGACAGTAAAAAAGGCCGAGAAACTCGGCCTTTGCTTTTGTCTCTTTCGTCACTGATTACAGCACTTGTGTAAGAGCTTTACATAGAGGGCCCATGTTCTCTTTAGTCATACCCGCTACGCTGATACGACCAGAGCCGACGATGTAAATGGCAAATTCTTCTTTGAGGCGCGCTACTTGCTCTTTGTTTAGACCAGAGAAAGAGAACATGCCGTTTTGGCGTTCAATAAAGCTGAAATCGGCATCGACGCCTTCCGCTTTAAGCGTCGCCACGAACAGCTCACGCATCTCTTGAATACGGTCACGCATTTCTGCCACTTCCGCTTCCCACTCAGCACGTAACGCGGCATCACTGAGAATGTAAGTAACCACGGCGCTACCGTGCGCAGGTGGGTTAGAGTAGATAGAACGGATGATGGCTTTCACTTGAGAGAATGCGGTTTCCGCAACGTCTTGGTTTTCTGCCACTAGGGTAAACGCACCCACACGCTCGTTGTACAGGCCAAAGTTCTTTGAGAAGGAACTCGCAACGAGAATCTCTTTGTTGTACTTAGCAAAAGTACGCAGACCTTGCGCATCTTCCTCGACACCTTTAGCAAAGCCTTGGTAAGCGAAATCGAACATCGGCAGCAGACCTTTTTCAGCCACCAGTTTCGCCAGCACTTCCCACTCTTGCTCGGTTGGGTCGATACCTGTCGGGTTGTGGCAGCATCCGTGAAGCAATACCACATCACCAGCACTGGCTTTTTCTAGATCCGCAACCATGGCAGCAAAGTCTTTGTCTTTAGTTTGCGCGTTGTAGTAGCTGTATTCCGTCGTTTCAAGGCCAGCGGCTTTAAACACACCGTGGTGGTTTGCCCAAGTTGGGTTGCTGATCCAGATCTTTACGTCGCCCAGTTGGCGCTTGATGAACTCGCCAGCCACACGCAATGCACCTGTACCACCCGGTGCTTGGGCGGTTTTAGCACGTAGAGAAGCGAGGATATCTGAATCCTCACCGAAAAGTAGTTTCTGAACCGCCAGAGCGTATTCCGCGGTGCCTTCGATAGTCAGGTAAGACTTGGTTTTCTCGGTTTCAACTAAAGCAGCTTCTGCTTTTTTCACCGTTGCAAGAACAGGGGTCTCACCTTGTTCATTCTTATAAATACCAACACCAAGGTTAATTTTCCCCTGACGAGGGTCTTTTTTAAACTCTTCAGTCAGGCCAAGGATCGGGTCAGCCGGGGCGGCAACTACTTTTTCAAACATAATCTTCATCCATGTTAAATCGAAGGGGTAGGTCTGTTTATGTTTCAGTGCTAAGGCGCAGAAGTCAATGAAACATAATCAGACCCGCTCGTTGATCTGGAAACGCCTATGTCTGCGAGCATCTGGCAAAGTAGCAGCGAATGCTGACGAATAAGATTGGAGCAGACGGTGTATATTTATACCTTTCTGCCAGATCAGTGACAACACCTAGTGGCAGGAAAAGTTAAAATAATTTTGATTTGATCGCGAAGTGTCAATGAATTGCGAATTTTCATAATAAAACACCTTGGAAACAGCGGCTTTCCAAGGTGTAAAAAGCAAACGACTGGTCTTATCAGTCTTGACCATCTTTGTAGCGCGCCGCAATCGCGCAGAAATCTTGCTCTACGGCAAGAAAAGCGTCGACAACCTGCGGGTCAAAATGTTTTCCTCGTCCTTCTAAGATAATTTCTCGCGCTTTTTCATGGCTAAATGCCGGCTTGTAAACCCGTTTGGAGATAAGTGCGTCATAAACATCGGCCAGTGCCATCAAGCGTCCGGAAAGCGGGATCTCTTCACCGGAGAGTTGATTTGGGTAACCCGAACCATCCCATTTTTCATGGTGAGTGAGGGATATTTCCTTGGCAACACGCAGAAAAGAGCTCGAACCCATACGTTTTTCGGCGATAGAGAGCGCATCTGCGCCGATCTGCGGGTGGCCTTTCATGATGGCAAACTCTTCATCGGTAAGCTTTCCGGGCTTGAGTAGCACGCTATCAGGAATGCCCACTTTACCGACATCGTGTAATGGGGCGGACTTGTATAACAGATCAATGTATTTGGCTGTCAGTAGTGACTGGTGTTGTGGGCTTTGTGCCAAAAAGGTGGCGAGTGCTCGCACATATTCTTGGGTGCGAATGATGTGCGCGCCTGTTTCGTTGTCCCGAGACTCAGCAAGTGCGGCTAAGCTGACGATGGCAACGTCGCGGGTGGTTTGCACTTCATCCTGCGCCGATTTTAAGCTGTCGAGCATTTTATTGGTGAGCGAGGCCATGGCACCCAGTTTCGTTGTGCTCAAAAACTGGCAAGCGCTGGCTGATGTCGCCTTGCGTCACGAGTTGCAACTTACGCTCTTGGCTTAGTAGGACTTTCTTCATCAATTTGCTCCAAAGGAGCAAAATCGCAACAACATAACCGCCAAGGACTAAGGAAAGATAGATAAACTCTTTGATAATACTGGTTTTTCCGCTGCCATCGAGCAATCGTTCTGGGTTGTGTTCTAGCCAGAAAATGTCTTTGACTGCCACCATGGTCAGCATGGTAGTTAATGCGCAGATTAAAATAATCATCATTACAATCAACTGTTTAACAATAGATTGCCGTTGTCCGGTCAGTTCCAACGGGTAAGTATTTTCAGACGATAAAGTGTCGAATTGTTTGGTTCTCGCCTCCAATTGCAACAAAAGGCCAGTAAAAAAGCCAAACAGCGTCATACCGAACAGTACCTTGAGGTTACTGTCGATAGTGAAGTCATATTGCAGATTGTAATAGATGGCTAGAGGAAGGCTGCCAACAAAAAACAAACTGGTGTCTAAGCGCGCGAAGAGAAGCGCCTGGCTCCAACGATGATGAATAAGCACAAAGTGGCGCAGGACATACATCACAACAAAGAGACACGCGGTTTGTGCCAGCACTTCTATTGGTGTGAGTGAAGCCAGCATTGGGCAAACTCGGCCACCGTAGTTGCCAAAAATGAGAGCAGCGAGAAAGTAAAGCTTCAATGTAAGAGACGAGTTGTAGTAGGTCATGTGGCTGGCCGTGACGGAAAAGGGATCTGTTTAGAGTAAAGCATCTTCTGCCAATTGCGCTAGCGTACCGTTATGCCTGACATGGCAAATAATGGGCACTTTATCGCGTCATGGCGCTGACAGATAACGTATAGCTAGGGGTGACGCGAAGAAAAACGCCCGTGATTTGGGCGTTTTTTCATATAGCTTGAGCGATTCGTTTCCGCTAGGTGGCTACTTTTTCAGATCAAACTCAGATTCGATTGCGTTGGTTTCTATCTCTGGGTTCTCAGCCAATTTTTTGCTCGCCCAATCATTGACTTGTTTTACAATGGCTTTGAGCGCGTGCGTTTTGGTCGCTTGAACACCGCTCTCTATTTCCAGCTTCTGTTTGAGGTGAGATCCTGTCGCATCTTCTGCAATATGCAGCCAATCTGGATGCCAGTAGTACGGCTGACCTGAAGGTGTGCTCCAGCTATGAACACCATTCGATTCGCCTTTGTATTGGATATCATCTGCGTTATATTTCTTCATGTTTTCCATCTCTTTGTTAAGGGACAGCTGTGCTTGCTGTCACGCAAATCACAGTAAATGTAACAAAAGAATATAAAAATAACGTGAAGTTCATCTCGTTATTTTTAGGCTAGGTGACGTTAAACCTGCGAAGGTCTCAATTCAGCATTTTTCTCTCTCGAATTTGCATGAGCTATGAAAAAATCACGCCTTATTGATTAATAGAGCAACGTTTTAGCACAAATCTACCTGAGGAAATTATGAGTCGTTACCGCCAACTTGCGGAGCTATTTAAAACACAGATCCAACAAAAAACATGGCGAGCGGGGGAGAAACTGCCCTCAGTCCGAGCGACCAGCCGCAGCCACGCTGTCAGCCCTGGTACGGTATTGCAAGCCTACCAACTGTTAGAGTCGCAGGGGTGGATCAGTGCAAAACCGCAATCGGGCTATTTTGTGACGCCGGACTTAGCGCGTTTTGCCGATACGAGAGCGACTAGTCCTGCCATACGACAATCCATTGACGACGAACTGTATGATTTCCTCAAGCATCAAAGTAATAAAGCCGCGGTGCCATTGGGTTCGGCCTTTCCAGACCCGAGTTTGTTTCCACTCGCGGCGCTAAATCGCAACTTGGCCAGTTCCGGGCGCAAGATGTCGGTAGATTTGCTGGCTGACAACCTGCCGCCTGGTTGTGAATCGTTGCGCCGGCTGATTGCGCAGCGCTATATACAGCAAGGGATGGACATCTCACACGACGACATTGTGATCACCTCAGGCGCGTTGGAGGCACTTAACCTCAGCCTTCAGGCCGTGGTCAATAAAGGGGATTATGTGGTTATCGAAACCCCAACTTTCTATGGTGCGCTGCAAGCGGTTGAGCGTTTGGGGCTAAATGCGATTGAGGTGCCAGTTGATGCCACTTCAGGGCTCTGTTTAGGCCGCCTTGAAGAAGCCTTTGCCAATCACCCTGTTCGCGCGTGTTGGCTGATGACCAATTTTCATAACCCGACTGGAACTACGCTGAGTGCAGATAAAAAACAAGCGGTCATGGACTTAGCAAACCGCTACGACGTGGTGGTGATTGAAGATGATGTTTACGCGGAACTCTCATTTGCCATGCCAAGACCGCTGCCTTTAAAAGCGTATGATCAACAAGATCGTGTTTTGCTTTGTGGCTCGTTTTCCAAATGTTTGTGCCCAGGTTATCGCATCGGTTGGGTGGTGAATCAAACCTACCACGAGCGCATTCAAAAGTTGCAACTGGTGTCAACCTTGTCGGGCAGTGCGCCTGTACAACTTGGTGTTGCGCACTATTTGCAGCATGACAGTTATGAAAATCACCTGAGAAAACTGCGCAAAAGTTTATCAGCGCGTCAGCAGAAAATGGTCGATGCCATCAAGGCCTCTTTTCCACCAGAGGTCAGTTTTTTTGTGCCACAAGGCGGTTATTTTCTATGGCTCAAGTTACCCGATGGGGTAAATAGCCTTGAGGTCTACCAAAAGCTACTCGAATCTGGAATGACTTCCGCTTACGGTGGATTGTTTGCTCGTGACGATCGCCATGACAACTATTTAAGGCTAAATAGCTCATTTTCTGAGCGTGATGACTTTATTCCAGTCATGGAAAAAATGGCGCAGGTGATTCGCTCTCTACTAAGAACTGTTTAGCGATTTTCAAGCGGAACTGTACCAGAGTGATGTCCACCTTTTGTGTTTCAATGGAGGCACAAACTGAGGAGGTAATCATGGCAAAACAGGCTGTGAAAGATGAAGTGAGGTTGATCGGTATCGCCATTTTCAGTGCTTTGTTGTTGGTGTTTGCGCATTTGATCTTGGCGAAATCCTTCGCTCAATTGGTATGGACAGAGTACACCGCGGCGGTGATTCCATTTATGCTGCTTGCCCTGTGTGTGGTGGGCGTAAGGTACGCACAACGTGCAGATCAAAATGGCTAACACCAGCCATGAAAAAGGCCTCCAAATTTGGAGGCCTTTGTGCATTAAGCTTCTGTTTACATTAGAAGTTTGCAGAGCGTGGTGTACGTGGGAATGGGATCACGTCACGTACGTTGCCCATACCCGTTACGTAAGAAACCAGACGCTCGAAGCCTAAACCAAAGCCTGCGTGTGGCACGGTGCCGTAACGGCGCAGGTCACGGTACCAGCTCATGTGCTCAGGATCGATACCCATTTCCACCATACGTGAGTCTAGGACGTCTAAACGCTCTTCACGCTGAGAACCACCGATGATTTCGCCAATGCCAGGGGCAAGAACGTCCATCGCTGCCACGGTTTTACCATCGTCGTTGAGACGCATGTAGAACGCTTTGATGTCTTTCGGGTAGTTCTTCACAATCACTGGCGCTTTGAAGTGTTCTTCTGCAAGGTAACGCTCATGTTCAGAAGACATGTCGATGCCCCATTCCACTGGGAATTCAAACTCGCGACCAGAATCCAGCAGAATTTGGATCGCATCAGTGTAATCCACTTGGGCAAAATCAGAAGAGACAAACTGCTCTAGACGGGTGATGGCATCTTTGTCGATACGGCTGGCGAAGAACTCAAGATCGTCACGACGCTCTTCTAGCACGGCTTTAAACACGTACTTCAGCATATCTTCCGCAAGCTTCGCGATGTCGTTGAGATCAGCAAACGCCACTTCAGGCTCCACCATCCAGAATTCTGCAAGGTGACGGCTGGTGTTTGAGTTTTCCGCGCGGAACGTTGGGCCAAATGTGTAGATCTTGCTCAGAGCACACGCATACGCTTCGCCGTTAAGTTGACCAGATACGGTTAGGAAAGTCTCTTTACCGAAGAAATCTTCGTTAAAGTCGACATCGCCGTTTTCTTTGCGTGGCAGGTTAGCCAGATCCAGTGTGGATACACGGAACATTTCACCCGCACCTTCTGCGTCGGATGCCGTGATCAATGGGGCAGATAGCCAGTAGTAGCCTTGCTCATGGTAGAAACGGTGGATAGCCTGAGACAGCGTATGGCGAACACGAGCGACCGCACCGATGACGTTGGTACGTGGGCGAAGATGAGCCACTTCACGTAAGTACTCAATTGAGTGACGAGTTTTCGCCATTGGGTAAGTGTCAGCGTCTTCAACCCAGCCAACCACTTTTACTTCTGTGGCCGCCAGTTCAAACGCTTGGCCAGACGCTGGGGACTCAACAACCTTACCGGTTACTTCAACAGAGCAGCCCGTGGTGAGCTTTAATACTTCGTCGTTGTAATTATTCAGATTATTTGGGACCACGGCCTGAATCGGGTCGAAACAAGAGCCGTCGTAGATGGCAAGAAAAGAGATTCCAGCTTTGGAATCACGACGTGTACGGATCCAGCCGCGTACAGTGACTTCACTGTCTACTGCCAGCTTACCGCTTAATACGTCTTTTACAGGCGCGTAAGTCATGTTTTAAATAATCTCCATTGAGGTAAACATTCAACCCAATGCTTTGCTTAGTTGTTCAAAGATTAAGCGAAACATTGGGTTGGGTAGAATTTTACAGATTCAACGAAACATATTACCTGTCAAATCGTCAGCATCAACCTTTAATGTTCATTCCAACAAAGAAATTAGCTATTTTGCTCTGACTTTGCTCTCTGTTAAGGAGAATTGGTTGAGCAGAAGCTCTAAACGCTCAGACAGTTGCTCAAGTTCGATACTAATGTTTCTTGCTTCAGTGGCAGAGCGTGAGGTGTCGTCCG
Organism: Vibrio cidicii; assembly: GCF_009763805.1. Lineage (NCBI taxonomy): Bacteria > Pseudomonadati > Pseudomonadota > Gammaproteobacteria > Vibrionales > Vibrionaceae > Vibrio > Vibrio cidicii. Next base: position 807,904 of record NZ_CP046804.1, read on the forward strand.
CGTGTCTGGCGATGGTATCGACCGTGGTCTGTACCGACATGCAACTTGCGCCAGCCGATTCAGTTTGCATTTGGATATGTTTGGCGTGTTCGAGCACTTGGTGCATCTCTTCCACCATGTTGCGGATGGTATCAGACAGTGCTTCGACTTCTAACGAACGTTGATGCGCATTCTCTGATACTTTCGCCACCGCTTGCAGCGATTCAGAGCTGCCTTGTTGGAAGTTGGTGATTATCGCGCCGATGTTGCCGGTAGCTTCAGAAGTGCGGGAGGCGAGGTTACGTACCTCATCGGCCACCACCGCAAAGCCACGCCCTTGTTCACCCGCCCGCGCTGCTTCAATCGCCGCGTTGAGTGCCAGCAAGTTGGTTTGATCAGCAATACCGTGAATGACGCTCAAAATAGAAGAAACTTCATCGGTTTGCGCGTTGAGTTGGGTAATGCGATCGCGCACTTTATCAATATCACCCACCAAGTTCTTAATATCTTCACTGGCGTTGTGCGCCAATGAAGCGCTGTTGCTTGCGACATCGACAGTGTGGTTAACCAGTTTGGTCGTGTTAACGGTCGCTTGTTCGACTTCCGATTGCTGCTGCTGAACGCCTTCGATCGCCGATTGCACGGCTGTGGTTTCGCGCTGCTGGTTGTTAACCGCATCGTCGGTAGTCTGAGCGACTCGCGTCAAGCGGTTGGCAGAATCAGCTAACGAATGTGACGTCTCTTGGACTTTATGCAGACTGTCTGTAACGGTTTCCATGAAGGAGTTAATCGATGTGGCCAGCAAGCCCACTTCATCGTTTTGTTTGGTGTCTAGTCGCTGTGAGAGATCTTTGCTTTCACTGACTTTGGTCATAAATTGCGACGTGAATTGAATAGGGCGCACTATGATGCGTCGGATAAGGCTCATGGTAATCAAAAAGCCGACGAAAGCGATCGAAGACATGATAGCCATCGCCAAAAGTGCTTGCTTGTTAATCAGTGAATTAACATGGCTGAGGTTGTATTCCAACCGGATTGCACCTAATACTTCACCTTCCGGTGCCATGTGGCAGGCAACGCAGTTGGTACCACGATAGTTTTCACTGGATTTCATCGGCAGCGCCACCACAATACCTTGCCCCCAGCTCGCTTCAATCGGCTCTATCACCAATTCGCCCGCCAAAGCCCTAGCATCAATTTCATCAGTGGGCGTCTCATTGGCATTTCCCGGCCCATAGAGCTTGCTGACGGCGTCTGAGCGCAGCACTTTGACTTGCTCTATGCCTTCTTGCGCCAAGGCTTTTTGCCGTAACGTCTCTTTTTGTGCCATGGTGCCTGTCAGCATCATCATGTTGAGGCTGTCAAAGTAGTTACTGGCTTTATCGTGCAGTTGTTCGCTCAACACGGAATTTATCAGTAGTTTCTGCTGATAGTATTGATACAGAGTAGACACAGCAAGGACGCAGCTAAAAACCGTAATGAGGGCTATCAGAAGTTTAAACGTAATGGTTGAGCGCATAGGTTCTAATTATGTATGGATAAGACTCTGTTATTTTAGAAGGGATTAGAAAATGTCGCGAATGTGAGATTGTACGAATGTGATGCCATACAAAGTGTGGTTATTGTAAATGTGATGTGAGTGCGTTGTGAATGCTTTATTGACTGTGTGTGTTATTTGACACTATGTGAGCACGTTGGCATTTTGTACAGACAATGGCTTATCGCTGCTTTAGCCAAACCACGAGGTATTTCTTGTCTGACAAGCAAGAAATCCTTAGTATTGCGTCTCTTTTGAAAGCCCGAGAATTACGATGAGAACCGAATTATACAAAGAGTTCATGTTTGAAGCTGCCCATCACCTTCCACATGTTCCAGAAGGTCATAAATGTGGACGTTTGCATGGCCATTCATTCTTAGTTCGTTTGTACGTGGAAGGTGAAGTGGATCCGCATACAGGTTGGGTGGTTGACTTTGCTGAGATCAAAGCGGCATTTAAGCCCATTTATGATCGCTTGGATCACTACTACTTAAACGACATTGAAGGGCTAGAAAATCCAACCAGCGAAGTGTTGGCAAAATGGATTTGGCAGCAGCTCAAACCATCTCTACCACTGCTGAGTAAAGTTGAGATTAAAGAAACCTGTACCGCAGGTTGTATCTACTCAGAATAGCTGAGACACGTTGATAAAAAAGGCCTAGCGATTTGCTAGGCCTTTTTTATCAACTCACCCATAGCTTACTGGTGTCAGACAGAGTTGATATTTCAAGTTAATGAAGTTTCAGTACTTTTGGGTAATGGCGTGTGTGCCTCTTTAAGCCAAAAGCCCTGAAACTTCGAGAAACTCTACTCCTTGATGAGGTCCGCACCGCCCAAACTTTGGTAAAGCGTGGCGAGATTGACCAATTGGTTGTAACGGTTTTCCAGTACGGAAGCCTTAGCGCTGCGCTCGTTTCTCTTGAGCATCGAGTAGCGTCGCGATATCAATCGCCCCATATTGGTATTGGCTGCGATAAATTCGCGCCACTTCAGCGGCATTGTCATACTGACTTTGCAACTTTTCGGCTTGGAAATGGTAATTCTCTTTTGCCGAGAGCGCATTCTCCACGTCAGCGAATGCCGCATACAAGGTTTGACGATACGCAATGATCGCAGCTTGATACTTCACGTCTGCAATGTCTCGGTTGAGCTGCATCTCATTCCAGTTGAGAAACGGTAAAGTCAGATCGGCCCCAAGCGTACCAAGCGGATCGCTTAGCAGTTTACGCAGTTCCGTCGAAGAGCCACCCAAAGCGCCTGTCAAGGTCAACGCAGGAAAGTAGCTGTTGTCACTGTAATCTTTTGTTGCTAGGGCGGACTTAAGCTCTAGCAGCGCTTGTTTAACATCGGGGCGACGGGCGAGCACATCGGCTGGCACGCCAGCAGCGATCTCGGGCAGGGCAGACTCAGGTAACGCGGGGATCTGCGCGGCCAGATCCTGTGGCGGCTGGTCGAACAACAGGCTGAAAGCATTCACGGCCTCGCTTCGTTGCTGCAAATAGTTGCGATGGGTCGCTTCTAAACCCGCCAAAGTTCGTCTGGCTTCCAGCACATGAATTTTGGACACAGAGCCGTGACGATACTGACTTTCACTTAGCGCAAGCGTTTCTTGTGCATCCTGAATGTCATGGCTGCTAAGTGCCACTCGCTGATTCAAATAGCCAATCTGCCAATAAAGCTGAGCGGTGGTCGCAACCAGGCTTTGCGCCGTTGCTTCGCGCTCCTCTTGCGTCGCCAGTGCGGTCCACATCGCGGCATCTTCCGCCGCCGCCAGTTTACCCCACAAGTCCAGCTCATAACTCACGCCCAGTTTGGCTTGGTAGTTTGCCGAACTGTCTCCGCCTTCAAGGGATTGACTGCGACTGGCCGCAAGGTTGGCTGATAAGTCGGGGTGAGTGTCACTTACCGCCAGCCCGGCTTGTAACCTTGCTTGTTTCAGCGTCAAAGTGGCCAAAGCTAAATCATTGTTGCTAGCGAGTACTTTCTCTACCCACTGTTCAAGCTGCGGATCTTGAAAACGCTGCCACCAATGGCTTACAAGTACGCTAGATGGCTGAGAGTAAGTTTGCCACTGCTCAGGGATGTGCAGATTTTGTTCTGGCAAGGTTGAACGAGAAGCGCAGCCACCGAGCAACAGCAGAGAAAGCGCCAAAGTGCAATAACGTGGATTCATCATCATTTACTCCCGTGCCAAGGCATCGATTGGATTGAGCTGCGCGGCATTTTTTGCTGGTAAATAGCCAAACAGAACGCCAATGAGGGTGGAACAGGCAAACGCAGAAATAATCGACGCCGCGGAATAAATCATGCTGAAACTGCTGCCGAAGGTAGCAAACAGCACACCGATCAAATACGCCACGCCGATACCAATCGCACCGCCGCATAAACAGACTAAAACCGCTTCAATCAAAAATTGACGTAGAATGTCGCTTTGCCTCGCACCAACCGCCATCCGTACGCCAATTTCGCGGGTACGCTCGGTCACTGAAACCAGCATGATGTTCATGACGCCTATCCCACCGACAATCAGCGAAATCACTGCGATGGCTGAGATGAGCAGCGTCATAGTCGCTGTGGTTTTCTGAATGTTTTGCGCAATGGTGTCGGTGTTAATGGTAAAGAAGTCCTGTGTACCGTGACGCATTTTAAGTAGGGCGATAATCGCCTGTTCAGCGGCATCGCTTGGGGTGTTATCGTTGACACGCACGGAAATGCGGTCGAGATAACTCTTACCAACCATGCGCGCACTGACAGTGGTGTAGGGCAGCCAAATGTTAAGAGAATCGCTGTTGCCAAAGGCACTCTCTTTCGCTTTCGTGACGCCAATAATGCGGATAGGCAAATTGCCGGCGAAGATCACCTCGCCAATCGGGTTTTGATTGGCAAACAGCGATTTCAGCGTGTTGCTGTCAATCACCGCTTCTTGCGCCATCGTGGTGATACTGGACTTGTCCCAAAATTGGCCTCGGCTGAGCTCATAGCCTCGCACACGAAAATAGTCTGGCCCGACGCCTTGCACCGATGCGGTGACGGCTTGATTGCCGTACTTCAGAGTGACAGAGGTATTGAGCGACGGAGTGACACTGTCAACAAAAGACAACTGACTCAAGGCATCAGCATCGGCGGCGGTGAGGGTGCGCACTCGCCCAGAGCGCCGATCGCCAAAACCCTTGCCGGGCATCACATCAATGGTATTGGTGCCCATGGAGGAGATGCTATCGAGGATCGACTTTTGCGAGCCGTTGCCAAGAGCGACCACAGAGACCACAGACGCAATGCCAATGATGATGCCGAGCATAGTGAGAAATGTTCGTAGCCGGTGGTTCGACATCGCCAGCAGCGCCATTTTTAATGCTTCCCAAATATCGTCAAATAGCCTGCGGCTGCGAGCAAGTGCCGTTGCATTTTCTGCTTGCGCCAGTGCGTCTTGATTTTGGCTGACTTGTTGTTTTTTGGTGACGTTGTCACTCAAGATCTCGCCGTCTTTGATCTCAATGATGCGATCCGCGTGCTCAGCCACTTGCATGTCGTGGGTGACAAGGATAATGGTGTGGCCGAGATGATGCAGTTCTTGTAAAAGCCGCATCATTTCTTCGCCACTTTTACTGTCTAATGCACCTGTCGGCTCATCAGCGAGGATCACATCGCCGCCGTTGATTAAAGCGCGAGCGACAGAAACCCGTTGCTGCTGGCCGCCGCTGAGCTGATTGGGCTTGTGATCTAGCCGATCAGATAAACCAAGGCGATGTAACAGTGCCGCTGCGCGCTCTTGACGAGCGTTTTTGTCATAGCTAGCATAAATGGCAGGGATTTCAACATTACCAAGTGCGGTGAGATCGCCGAGCAGATGATAGCGCTGGAAGATAAAGCCAAAGTATTCGCGGCGCAGTCGGGCAAGTTCATCGCTGCCGAGCAACGACGTATTTTGCCCATTGATCCAGTATTCGCCCTCACTGGCTTGGTCAAGGCAACCCAAAATGTTCATCAAGGTTGACTTTCCTGAGCCGGAAGCGCCCACAATGGCGACCATCTCGCCGCGCTCAATGCAAAGGTTGATGTTGTTGAGTACCGTCAGGCTCTCCTCTCCGGCGGTAAAGCGGCGATAGACGTTGCGAATTTGCAGTAATGGCTGTGACATCAGAAGCGTATCCCCTGTGGTCCCATACGACGACCTGATGAGGTCGCGCTTTGCCCTGGCATGCCGAGAATCACTTGTTCGCCTTCCGCTAAGCCTGAGATAATTTGTGCGTTGACTTTGTTGTTGATGCGGACAGTGACATCACGCAGAACCTCTTTACCATTTTCCAAAACGGGCACTTGATAACGATCCTTGGCTCCGGGTTGGCGAATCAATACCTGCGAGGGGACCAACAAAGCATCGTTGGCTTGGTCCAGCACCACCGATACTTGCGCTGTCATACCAATACGCAGAACGCGATCCGGGTTGTCAACCTCAAATAGGCCGTGATAGTAGATGGCTTCATCGTTGCTGACTGACAGGTCTTTATCGTCGCCATCCATTAGCGTAGGGCCCGGTTCAATCGCACGCAAAGTGCCGTGATAGCGCTTGTTTCGGTTTGCCTAGAATGGTGAAATAGACGGGTAATCCGGGGTGGACATTGACCACATCGGCTTCGGAAATCTGTGCTTTGATGGTCATTTTGTCCAGCTTTGCCAGCTCAATAATGGTTGGCGTGGTTTGGTTGGCATTGACCGTTTGTCCCTCTTCCACCGCGCTATAAACAACGGTGCCGTCAAATGGGGCGCGAATGGTGGTGTAACCTAAATCCAGTTTGGCGTTATCGACGCTAATTTTTGCGCGTTCCAGTTCGGCTTTCAGTTGCTCCAGCTCCGCTTTATAGATGGTTAACGACGCTTCGGCGCTTTCGTAATCCGAGCGTGAACTGGCGTTTTCTGCCAGCATGCCTTTTTGCCGGTTGTACTCAGCTTGGGCTTGCTGGATTTGTGCCTGTTTGGCGCGTATTTGCGCATTGAGGCTGTTTAGTGCTGCATTGGCTTCTTTAAGGCTGTTTTGCTGAGTCAGGCTGTCTATCTGCGCGACCAGATCATCCTGTTTCAGTTCGTCTCCTAACTGGACGGCGAGCTTTTCGATCTGCCCAGAAACTTGCGCGCCGACAGCGACCAACTTGGACGCTTGCAGCATGCCAGTTGCCAGCACCGTTTGTTCTATGTTGCCGCGACGGACGGTTTCGGTCGCAAAGCTCAAAGGCGATTGTTGCGGATAAAAAAAGTAGCCGACCGTGCTGGCGAGCAGGATGATTGCCAGAAATATCAGCAGTTTTTTCTTGAGGGTGGCTTTTGACATGGGCTTGTTTATCAACGTTGAGGTAGAAAAATCGTGAGCTCTATTTATAAGCCGATCACAAATTGAAACAAGCCGTTAGCAGGTAAAACTAAGTAAAGAAAAGTAAAGCACAAACAAAAAGCCCGACGTTTTCACATCGGGCTTGTGCATTAAAAGGGTGAATTAGCAGATCACTTTGATCGCCAAACCGCCTTGTGAGGTTTCACGGTATTTCGCGTTCATGTCTTTACCGGTTTCCAACATGGTTTCGATAACCTTGTCCAGAGAAACGCGGGGTGCAGATGAACGGCGCAAAGCCATGCGAGTCGAGTTGATCGACTTGACCGCTGCAATGCCGTTACGCTCGATACAAGGAACCTGTACTTGACCTGCGACTGGGTCACAGGTGAGGCCAAGGTTGTGTTCCATAGCAATTTCAGCGGCCATACAGACTTGCTCAGGGCTGCCGCCCATCAGCTCAGCCAGGCCAGCTGCCGCCATAGAACAAGCAACGCCGACTTCACCCTGACAGCCAACTTCGGCACCAGAGATCGAAGCATTACGCTTGTACAGACCACCAATCGCACCCGACGCAGCGAAGTAGCGAATGTAATCTTTCTCCGTCACGGTTTGGATAAACTTGTCGTAGTAAGCCAAAACTGCCGGGATGATACCGCACGCACCGTTGGTTGGTGCGGTGACGACACGGCCACCCGCCGCATTCTCTTCGTTCACGGCAAAGGCGTACATGTTGACCCAGTCAACCACCGCCATTGGATCGTTGGAGGTTTTTTCAGAGGTCAGCAGTTGTTGACGCAGCGCCGCCGCACGGCGTGGTACGCGCAGTGGCCCAGGCAGAATGCCTTCGGTATTCATGCCGCGTTCCATACACTCACGCATTGTGCGCCAGATGTTGGCGAAGTAAGTGCGTGTTTCTTCATCAGAGTGCAGAGCGTGCTCGTTTTTCATGACGAGTGCGCTGATCGACAGACCGCTCTCTTTACACTGGTTGACCAACTCTTCTGCACTGGTAAACGGGTAAGGGACTTTGATCGAGCTTTGGGTCTCTTTGCCAAAGTTCTCTTCGTCTACGATAAAACCACCACCGATCGAGTAGTAGGTTTTCGAGTAGACTTTTTCATCGTCAATCCAAGCGTGGATCTGCATGCCATTTTCATGCAGCGCGAGGTTAGTACGATGGAAGTTCATGCCGCCTTCACGAGGGAAGGAGACGGTATGACAGTGCATACCAACAGGCAGGCGTTCAGTTTCTTCTACACGAGCGATAAAGCCCGGAATGGCGTCGATATCGACTTTCTCAGGGGTATTGCCAGCAAGACCCATGATAATAGCGACGTCGGTGTGGTGACCTTTCCCTGTCAGTGATAATGATCCATAGACGTCAACGGTGATTTTAGTGATGTCGCGCAATTTTCCCATTGAACGTAGGTCATCAATAAACTCTTTACCCGCCTTCATTGGTCCAACTGTGTGTGAGCTGGATGGACCAACGCCGATCTTGTAGATATCAAATACACTAATCATTTTGATTACCTCAAAAGTAAGCCTCCCGAGGGAGTGGGAGGCTTGGTCTTATGGTTATTTTTGTCTCTTTATTCTCATCGCAATTCTGACCGTAGCAACGTGAGATTAAAGCGCGCCGTAGATTACAGAAGTAATAGACGCAAGACCACAGATAACTGTAAAAATCTGTACAGGCGCTGAAGTTTTGAACTTCGCCATTGCAGGCACTTTCTGCATTGCAAACACTGGCATCAAGAACAAGATAGCGGCAATCATTGGCGCGCCCATGGTTTCAATCATGCCAAGGATGCTTGGGTTAACAATCGCGACAATCCAAGTGGTGATCACGATGAACACAAGAGACGCTTTTTCAATCTTGCTGATTGATGCGTTTGAACGAGATTTGAACAGACCAACCAAACCTTCATGCGCACCGAGGAAGTGGCCGAAGTAGCTAGAGGTGATCGCTGCAAACGCCACTAGTGGACCTAAGTAAGAGATCAGCGGAGACTCATGCACGTTTGCTAGGTAAGAAAGTACCGAAATGTTTTGCTCTTTCGCGGACGCCAGTTGCTCAGGAGACATAGAAAGTACCACTGAGAAAACGAAGAACATCACAAAGCCCATCAGCATCATTGCCGCGCCGCCAGTGATAGCGTCGGTTTTCTTCACCGCTTCGTCACCGAACTGTTTGCGCTGCTCTTTAGAGAACTGAGAAATGATCGGGCTGTGGTTGAAGGAGAACACGATGATTGGAATCGCTAGCCAAACCACGGTAGGCATCGCTGACCAATCCGGTGCTACTTCCATCATGGAAGTGTTCCACTCTGGGATCAGGTAGAAAGAGAGTGCCAGCAGAACAAAAACCAGTGGGTAAACCATCGCGGAAGTCGCTTTGAGCATCAGTTCTTTGCCAAATACCACGCCGGCGGTCATCGCTAGGATCAACGCACCAGATAGCAGTGGACGTGGAATAGAAGCCATGCCCATTTGGTTGACGAGGAAAGAATCCACTGTGTTAGTGATACCAACACCGTAAATTAGAACGATTGGGTAGATAGCGAAAAAGTAGGCAAAAGTAATAAGGTTTGCGCCAGTCTTACCGAAATGCTCTTCTACAGTGTCTGTAATGTCTGCTTCAGGATTCTTAGAGGAAAGGACGAAACGCGCCAAAGATTTGTGCGCGAACCAAGTCATTGGTGCGGCGATCAGAGCCAACATAACTAATGGCCAGAAGCCGCCTGCACCTGCTTTAATTGGCAGGAACAGTACACCAGCACCGACAGCGGTACCAAACAGCGATAGGCACCAGGTGAAATCTTGGTAAGTAAACTTACTAGACGATCGTACGGCAGAAGCCGTATTAGAGGTTGTATTCATTTGTAATACTCATTTTTGGGAACAGGAAATAAGTCGGGTGCAATTTTGCAATTTTTTCTTGCAAGAAAAGTAGATCTAAATCATGTATTGGTTGAGCTTATTGAATGATATGTCAAAAACCGGTTTTTTATCACGAAAATGATGTGCTACACCTGATTATTGCTAATGCAATCGATTAGAAAAAGTTATTCGAAGGGCGGTTTGTATAAATTTTTCTCACGTTAAACGTTTGCTTTATTTTTTCATGAGATAAATTAAGGCAACAAGATTAGCTGAGGTAATTTCGGTTAGCTTAATTTCACCAATTGCTGCTGCATGGCGTGAATGATTTGCGCCGTCATTCCCCAGATGAAATGATGCTGGTAGGGAATGGCGAACACGCGATGATGCGACTGATTGACGCGAAATTTGGCACTTTTCAACTGTTGGCGATCAAGAAGATGGCGCACAGGCACTTCAAACACCTCCTCGACCTCGTTTCTGTCGATGCGCGTTTGGTAATCAGCGGCGACAAAAGCCAAGATTGGGGTCACTTTATAGCGGCTGACCGTCACCAGTTTCGGGCATCTGGCCGAATACAGAGATCTGTGATGGCGCAATGCCCACCTCTTCAAACGTCTCTCTGAGCGCGGTGGCCACTAGCGACGAATCGTCGGGTTCAAATTTTCCGCCGGGAAAACTGATTTGCCCCGGATGATGTTTGAGATGCGAAGCGCGTTTGGTGAGGATCACATTCAGCCCATGGCTACGCTCGACAAAACCGACCAATACCGCGGCTTTTCTCAGCTGAGTGGGATTGAGATGGGCCACGCGGCCTAAACTTTCGGCATGGTAACCAACCGGAAGGTGCAACTGAAACTTTTGCAGTAGTGTGTCTCTATTTAGCTCAAGCAAAGTCGCACCTCGTGGTAATCGTTCGATGAAAATTTGACGGAAGTTACTCTAATATTGGCAGTATTTTTCCAAGTTTGTCGAGTGTCTCCTGATATTCCGCCTCACATTGGCTGTCTGCCACCACGCCGCCGCCCGCCCATGCGTACAATTTGCCTTGCTCGGCTACTAAAGTGCGAATGGTGATGCTGGTATCCATGTGCCCATGACGACTGAGATAGCCAATACTGCCGCAATAGGCGCTGCGACGATGAGGCTCCAGTTCCTCGATGATCTCCATGGCACGAATTTTGGGTGCGCCAGTGATGGAGCCGCCGGGAAAACAGGCACGCAGTAAATCGGCGGCCGTGTAGGGCGAATTGAGCTTGGCGCGGATCGTGCTCACTAAATGATGCACTGCAGGAAAGCTCTCAATGTCAAAGAGCTTAGGCACATGCACGCTGCCGGGTTGTGCCACGCGGCCGATGTCGTTGCGCAGAAGATCAACAATCATCAGGTTCTCCGCCTGATCTTTTTCTGCGCTGGCGAGCTCCTGTGCGGCCAGTTTATCTTGTGTTTCATCGAGGCTGCGCGGCCGAGTGCCTTTGATCGGTTTGGTTTCAATCACGTTCTCTTTTAGCTGCAAAAAGCGCTCAGGAGAGACACTTAGGATTGCGGCATGCTGCAAACGAATAAACGCAGAGAAGGGCGCTTGGTTGCTCTTTTCCAGCTTTTGGTATGCCTGCCACTCGCTACCTTGATACTCGGCGCAAAAACGTTGTGCGAGATTGATCTGGTAGCAATCGCCACTGAGTAAGTACTGTTGCACTTGCTCAAACTTGGAGCGGTACTGGTCACGGCTCATATTGGAGTGCCATGCAGAGCGTAAGGCAAACGGCGTTTGCTTTGCTGCGCTTTGCTCACTGAGCCACTGCCAAGCGGCCTGCGGGTTGACGCCAACCAGTTGAGCTGTTTGAGTTTGATGATCCACTACCAGCGCCCAAGAGTAGAGACCAACCGCCATGTCGGGGGCGGTGATATCTTGGCTGGCCAGTGTTGGCATCTGCTCAATGCGCCGACCAAGATCATAGCTAAAATAGCCAAGCGCTCCGCCGATAAACGGCAAGTCTGCGTCAAAGCGCAGCGCAGGCAATAACTCACTTTGGTAGCGATCAAGCAATGCAAAAGGATCATCTTCATAGTAGCGAGTTTCGCCATCAATGCAGACGACGGTTTGTCGCCCTTCGGTCTGTAAGGTGGCCAGCGGATTGGCGACCAAAATATCAAAGCGGCTATCTATGTGCGTCTCGGACGCAGAACGCAATAGCATCGCCCAGGGAAGGTGTTGAATTGGCGAAAATAATGACTGAGCCAGATCGGATTGATAGCGTAATGCTTTGACCGCAATGGTATTGATATCGCTGTTGTTCATTTGTTTAATTTGTGACAAAGAGTTTGATTGCTGCATAGCGTGTGATGGAAAGCAAGGGTATCATAAAACGAAATAATTTCGCTTACTTAGTTCGCTCAGCATGAAACACTAAGTCGGATTGATTTTGTTCGATTTTCCGCTCAACCTATGCTGAACACTAAATAAGTTATACGGAAGCATAACTATAACGAGGCATGCAATGACAGTAATTCGCACGCAGGACGTGATCAGCAGTGTTGCTGACGCACTCCAATACATCTCTTACTACCACCCTCTCGATTTCGTTCAAGCCCTTGAAAAAGCCTACCACCGTGAACAAAGCCAAGCCGCGAAAGACGCGATTGCGCAAATTCTGATCAATTCACGCATGTCGGCAGAAGGCAAGCGTCCTATCTGTCAGGACACGGGTATCGTGACCTGTTTTGTCAACATTGGCATGGGTGTGCAGTGGGATTCCACCGAAATGACGGTACAGCAGATGATCGATGAAGGCGTGCGTCAAGCCTACACCAACCCAGACAACCCATTGCGTGCGTCGGTGCTGATGGATCCAGCAGGAAAACGTATCAACACCAAAGATAACACTCCGGCGGTGGTGCATATCAACATGGTTCCGGGTGATAAAGTCGAGATTCAGATCGCGGCCAAAGGCGGTGGCTCTGAGAACAAAACCAAGATGGTGATGCTCAACCCGTCTGATGACATTGCGGAGTGGGTGGAGAAAACCTTGCCGCTGATGGGCGCGGGTTGGTGTCCACCGGGCATGCTGGGCATTGGTATTGGCGGTACGGCTGAGAAAGCGGCGGTACTGGCGAAAGAATCCTTGATGGAGCACATCGACATTCAAGAACTGATTGAGCGTGGCCCACAAAATGCCGAAGAAGAGCTGCGTTTGGATATTTTCAACCGTGTGAACCGCTTGGGTATTGGCGCGCAAGGTCTTGGCGGTTTGACCACGGTCGTAGACGTAAAAATCAAAACCGCACCAACACACGCAGCGTCTAAGCCTGTGTGCATGATCCCGAACTGTGCCGCTACGCGTCACGTCCATTTCACCCTTGATGGCAGTGGCCCCGCTGAGCTGACTCCGCCGAAATTAGAAGAGTGGCCAGACATCACTTGGGATGCGGGTGCCAGCGCACGTCGTGTCAATCTCGATACCGTAACCAAAGAAGAGGTTCAGCAGTGGAAAACAGGGGAAACCTTGCTGCTGTCAGGCAAGATCCTCACAGGCCGCGATGCTGCGCACAAACGCATTCAAACCATGCTGCAAAACGGCGAAGGTTTGCCTGAAGGGGTTGATCTCAAAGGTAAGTTTATCTACTACGTTGGCCCGGTGGATGCGGTGGGTGATGAAGTGGTTGGCCCAGCAGGCCCAACAACGTCAACACGTATGGATAAGTTCACCGACATGATGCTTGATGAAACGGGCATTATGGGTATGATTGGTAAAGCGGAACGCGGCCCTGCAACCGTTGAATCAATCAAAAACCACAAAGCGGTATACTTGATGGCTGTGGGCGGCGCCGCTTATTTGGTGGCGAAAGCAATCAAGAAAGCGCGTGTGGTTGCGTTTGAAGATCTTGGCATGGAAGCGATTTACGAGTTTGACGTGCAAGACATGCCTGTCACCGTGGCGGTTGATTCAAGTGGTGTCAATGCGCACCAAATCGGTCCGGATACTTGGAAAGTGAAAATTCAGGAAATGGATTTGCACCAGTAAGAATGTGACAAAGGACTGATTTCACTGGGTCCTATTTGACACAAGTGCAGCGCAAGCTGCACTTTGTCTTACTAGCAAACGGGTTCCATATGGCTTGGATATCCGCATAATCTGATCAGGAGAGCTCAATGCCTCGTTTTATTCAAATTCTACAAATCATTTTGGCTGTCGTTGTCGGTGGTTTGATCGGTTACGATCTGATTCTTAACGGCATCAGCATCTTTAACGACAAATACGTTACCGTCACTTGCGTACTGTGGCTGATCTTAGAAATTGCTCTGTTTGTTATCTACAAACTGATTGAAGACGATTAAATCTTCGTGATTGTCTCTGTAAGCCTCTGATTTTTATCAGAGGCTTTTTTGTTCATTTGCGATTAATATTGATAACGTTATGGTGCGCAATCAGATTTTAATCGGCGTAAAGCCACGACTAATCGCGAGGAGCTAAAGAAAAATGAAGAATATTACCCGCGAAGTGAATGACCTCATCCATCGAAGCTTGGATTCACATTTGCGCGTCGCCGTGACAGGTTTGTCGCGTGCCGGCAAAACGGCGTTTATCACGTCCTTAGTCAATCAACTGTTGCACTCCTCGACTCACGACAATTTACCTTTACTGAGTTGCGCTCAAGACAAACGCCTGATCGGCGCAAGGCGCGAGCCACAAAGTAACATGATGGTGCCCAGATTCGCCTATGATGAAGCGATGGAGCACATTTGCCAAACGATGCCGCAGTGGCCGCAGCCTACGCGGGATGTGAGCGAAATTCGCTTAGCGATCAAATATCGCCCACAAAAACGCAGCCGGAAATTACTCGGTAAAACCTCGGTCTTACATCTCGACATTATCGATTACCCCGGTGAGTGGTTGTTGGACTTACCCCTGCTTGATCTGGACTTTAACGCTTGGTCAAACAGTCAATTTGCCGCTTTAAAAGGGCGACGTGCTGAACTGGCGCAAGATTGGCTCAATAAGTTGGCAGAGCTCGATCTTGAGGGAGACGTCAATGAAAAGCAGTTGCAGCAACTCTCCGAAAGCTACACCGACTATTTGCACCGCTGTAAAGAGGCTGGGCTGCATTGGGTGCAACCGGGACGCTTTGTTTTACCGGGGGAAACTGGCGGGCGCACCTGTTCTGCAGTTTTTTCCTTGTCGTTTCGATGCAGCAGCCGAGGTGAAGAAAAACAGCAATTTAGAGATGCTGAAAAAGCGTTACCAAGAGTACCAGCAGAAAGTCGTCAAAGGCTTTTACAAGCACTATTTTGCCACCTTTGATCGCCAAATTGTGCTGGTGGATTGCTTGCAGCCACTCAACGCGGGGAGTGAGTCGTTTTATGATATGCGCGAGGCACTTGAGCAGATCATGAAGAGTTTCCGCTACGGCAGAAGTGGGCTGCTCAAACGTCTTTTTGCCCCCAAAATCGACAAAGTGCTGTTTGCCGCCACCAAAACAGACCACATAACGCCGGATCAACATGCAAATTTAGTCTCTTTGCTGCAACAGATGGTGCATCCAGCTTGGCAAACCGCCGCTTATGAAAACATCGAGATCAGCTGCATATCCATGGCGTCGGTGCGTGCTACGCAGGCGGGTTTTATCGCCAATGGCAGTGAAAGTGTGCCCGCCATTCAAGGTCACACTCTGGATGGACGTTCACTGACGCTGTTTCCGGGTGAAGTGCCAAAGAAAGTCCCTGATGTCGATTTTTGGCAGCGCAGCGGCTTTGATTTCACCGCTTTTCGTCCTCTGTCTGCCGATTGGCAAGAGCCGCTACCACATATTCGCCTCGACAAAGCGTTAGAGTTTTTGCTGGGAGATAAACTGCAATGAGTGATTTCAAACCCAAACACGTTTTTGAGCAAACCCGCTTTTCTGCTGATCCTCAGCAGCCTGAGTTAACCGCGCAACAACAGTTTGCCGCGGCAGAAACGTTTGTTCCTGCCGCCAATGAAACGGCACAAGAAGAGCAATCGGCTGAATTGCAATTGGCCGAGGTTATCCGTCCGTCATCGTCGCGTCGCTGGTGGTTTGGCGGGCTATTTAGTGCCTTCGCTGGCTTGGTGGGCTGGCAGGCGGTGGATACGTTGCTGACGGCACTACAAGCGGGGGACTGGCTTACCTTAGGCTGGTCAGCATTTCTCTCCTTAGTGGCCGGGCTTGGGTTGTCTGCGATCGCGAAAGAGCTATGGAAGCTGCGCAAACTGCGCCATCTTTTTAGCTCGCAACAGCAAGCCGAGCAATTGCTCTCCAGTGACGGTGTGGGCAAGGGGAAAGCGTTTTGTCAGGAGATGGCACGGCAAAGTGGTATCCCTGCTGAAAACCCCGCGTACGATCGTTGGCGCAACAGCGTCAACGCCACTCATAGCGATGTCGAAGTGTTGCAGATGTACGACGCAATGGTCGTTACCCAGCAAGATAAGTTGGCAATGCAACTGGTCTCGCGTCACGCCACCGAATCGGCAGCGTTGGTGGCGATCAGCCCTTTGGCTTTAGCTGACATGCTGCTGGTGGCTTGGCGCAATTTCAAGATGATTGATAACTTGTCGCAAGTTTATGGGGTGGAGTTGGGCTACGCCTCTCGCATCCAACTTCTGCGTCTCGTGCTGGCAAACATGGCTTTAGCTGGGGCAAGCGAGTTGGCGATTGATGCTGGCGTGGATCTGATGTCGATGGATCTTGCGGGTAAGTTATCTGCGCGCGCTGGGCAAGGCGTCGGTGTGGGCATTTTGACCGCAAGGCTTGGCTTAAAAGCGATGGCGCTGCTTCGGCCAATTCCTTGGCAGCCGCAGACGCAAGTGAAACTATCGGCGATTCGCAAGGAGATTATCACTAAAGTCGCTTCTCTCGCTCTCAAACCTTAAGCTTTCTTTATGGTTAGCTTGACGGTAGACCAAGCTTGGTAGAAACTACTGTCAACTTTTCGTGACAGTATGAATTAGGATAATCTGTGCGTCTTGAAGTCTTTTGCGAAGACAGACTCGGCCTGACCCGAGAGCTGCTCGATATTCTGGTATCAAAAAACATCGACCTGCGGGGGATCGAAATTGATATCAGTGGCATCATCTATCTCAATTGCCCCGACATTGATTTTGATACCTTCAGCTTACTTATGGCCGAGATTCGTCGCATTTCTGGTGTGAAAGACGTGCGGAAGATCCAGTTTATGCCGATGGAGCGGCACAACACGGAACTTATCTCACTGGTTAACAATCTGCCCGATCCTGTGCTGGCGATGGATGTCAAAGGTGCGGTAGATATGGCGAACCGAGCGGCACTGGCACTGATTGGCAAAAACGAAAAAGAGGTGATCGGTGCCCCCATCAGCACCTTGCTGCCCAATCTCAAATTCAGCCGCTGGGCTGAAGGTAATCGCCAACGGGAAAGTATGGTGATTGATGGCTTAGATTACATGCTGGAATTTATGCCAGTGTATATCCAAGATGAAGCCAAAGAGTCTACCTTCGCCAGTACGGTTGTGATGATCCGCAGTGTTAAAGCAAACACCGTCGTCGGCGATACCCTACCGCTGCACAATGAGCTTGGCTTTGAACATTTTGTCGGTGTGTCGAATCGTCATAAAGCGCTCATCAGCCAAGCGAAGAAGTTAGCCATGCTCGACCAACCACTGCTCATTGAAGGTGAAACAGGTACGGGCAAGGAGATGCTGGCGAAAGCGTGTCACAACCGTTCCAATCGCGCAGGCAAGCCATTTCTCGTGCTCAGTTGTGCTTCGATGCCCGACGATGTCGCGGAAACCGAACTTTTCGGGCACGCACCTGGCTCGTTTAACCACCAACAGGGACACAAAGGCATTTTCGAGCAAGCCAACGGTGGTACGGTTTTTTTAGATGAAATTGGTGAGATGAGCCCTCACTTGCAAATCAAGCTGCTGCGTTTTTTGCAAGATGGTAACTTTCGCCGTGTTGGTGCTGAAGATGAAATGCATGTGGATGTACGCATCATCGCTTCAACCAAGCATCAATTATCAGCGTTAGCCGAAGCAGGTTCGTTTCGTGAAGATCTCTTCTATCGGCTGAATGTCCTCACCTTGACTATTCCGCCTTTGCGTAGCCGTTCAAATGACATCGCTGCTCTGCTGGATCTGTTTGTTGCCAAACATGCGCAGAAGCTGGGTATTCGCAAGCCGAGCTATGAAGAGGGGCTATTGGATGAGCTAATGGCTTATCAGTGGCCTGGCAATATGCGCCAGTTGGACAACATGGTGCTGCGTGCCTTGACCGAAATGGAAGAGGAAGAGCTGAAAGCGGAATATTTCCACTTACCTCAGCCGCAAACGGTAGCAGGGGCGGCGACACAACTGAACTTAGATGGCTCTCTTGATGACATTATGCGCGATTACGAAGCTCAGGTGCTTGAGCGTCTCTATCAATCATTCCCATCCAGTCGCAAACTGGCAAAACGACTGAATGTGTCACACACCTCGATTGCCAACAAACTCAGGGATTACGGAATAAGAAAAAATTAACCATGATGGAAGAGAGTCAGTTAGGTCTACATAAAACAGAACAAGAATTTACGTTACGCACGGCGACGATTGCGGACGCGCAGATGATTACCCACTATTTTCAGAATAACCGTGCATTTCTCAAACCGTGGGAGCCAGTGAGAGAAGAGGAGTTTTTCACTGTCGAAGGGTGGACAAAAAAGCTCATCAAACTGAAAGAACTGCATCGGATGAATTTGGGCTTTTACTGTTTGTTAATCGATGTTGAAACGCAGCAAATGCTGGGTACCATCTCTTTTAGCAATGTCTCCCGTTTCCCCTTTCACGCCTGTTCTGTCGGCTATTCACTGGCCGAAAGTGCACAAGGGAAAGGCTACATGCGTCGAGGGCTCAAACTCGCTTGCGAGTACATGTTCAAAATACAGAATATGCATCGTATTCAAGCGGCTTATATGCCTCATAATCAGCGCAGTGAAGCGGTACTCAACGCGCTGGGTTTTGTCAGAGAAGGGTATGCGCAAGACTACTTGTTGATTGATGGCGAATGGCGCGATCATGTTTTGATGTCGCTGACCTACCAAGATTGGTCGCCTCGGAGCTAAGCATGCAAAGAATGGAAAAACAGTTGGCGCTGCTGATGGAGTTAGACAAGCTCAAATCGGTTTTGCGCCGCACACGGGTGAAAAGCGCGGATAAGCGGTTAGAAAACAGCGCCGAACACAGCTGGCATGTTGCGCTAATGGCATTGCTGTTTGCAGAAACACGCTAATGAGCCAGTGGACATCAGTCGCGTGGTAAAAATGTTGCTGCTGCATGATGTGGTGGAGATTGATGCGGGCGACACCTTTGTTTATGATGCCGCAGCTTCAGAGCAGCAAGCAGAAAAAGAGTTGGTTGCGGCGCAGCGTCTTTTTGGCATGCTGCCTGACGATCAGCGCGATGAGCTCTCAGCGTTGTGGCATGAGTTTGAAGAGGCGCAAAGTGCCGACGCCAAATTTGCCAAAGCGTTGGATAGGCTGATTCCCATGTTGCTCAATTTTCATAATCAAGGGCAGAGTTGGCGTGAACATAGCGTTACACGCGAGCAAGCCCTGACGATTAACCGGAAAATTGAGCTTGGTTCTCACGCTTTATGGGAAAAAGCGCAAGAAATTATTGAACAAGCGACCCAAAACGGGTGGTTAAAAGCGTAAGGAAGATGAATGTCTTATTTAGCTTTGGATGAATACCAAAGGAAATGGATTTTTACTCACCAGTCGATGCCAGTGCCGCAAGACGAGCTGATGCATATCCGACCAATGAGTCAGGCAAGAGCGGCACAATTTTGGAAAGAGAATATCAGCCCGCAAAGCCCGGACGCTGAGCGTCTTAGTAGCCAAGATTGGCCAATGAAAGCCAGCAACTGGCGAGAGGAAATTGATTGGATGGCAGCTTGGGAAGCGGATGATCCTCAATTACCTGATGCTATTTTGCAGCATATCGATTGGCAAGATGATGTTACCGTCTATTTTTGTTATGAGAAGTACAACATTATTGAGACTAAGTGGAGTACTTTCCGCAAACATTGGAAGAATTTTCTTTTTTACGACGATGGCCCAATTTTGCTCGGGCGACGCCGAAACCAAGCGCTGTGGTTTTCGACTGATGGAACGGTCAAACTGGGTGAGCGCAAATAGACTTCATAGGAGAAAGCAGTGTGAAAACGCTGCTTTTTTTATGCAGATAGTGAGCACTGACACATATGTAACAAGTTTTTAGCAAGGATTTGTTATTCATTGATCTAACCCCAAAAACCTCGAGTCAGAAAAAGGCGATAATTCAACTTCGGTCCTGATAGAGTTTAAACTCTAGCGGTGGTTGTCGAATCTCAGGAAGAGAAGTTGTTTATGCGTCAATATCTTAAGTACATTATTCCGATCCTCATTCCGGCGATTATTTTGCTTTTGCCACTCTCCGCTTTCCCCTTTGAAGGCATGACGTTGGTGCAACAGCGCGTCATTGCCATCTTCCTGTTAGCGGCTCTATGTTGGGTATTTGAGCCGATCCCTATTTACGCCACCTCGGTTGTGATCATCGTGTTAGAACTGTTGTTGGTCTCGAACAAAGGCTTGTACCTGTTTCGAGTGGGAGAAGGGAGCGCTCAGTTTGGTAAGCTACTCTCCTACAACGAGATCATGGCGACTTTTGCCAGCCCGATCATCATGTTGTTTTTAGGTGGCTTCTTCTTAGCGATGGCGGCAACCAAATACCGTTTAGACGTCAACCTCGCTCGGGTGCTGCTCAAGCCTTTTGGTCAAGATCCTAAGTTCGTGATGCTAGGGCTTATGTTGATCACCGCTATTTTCTCGATGTTTATGTCAAACACCGCCACAACAGCCATGATGCTTTCCATCTTAACGCCGGTCATCGCCGTGTTTGGGCCCAAAGATCCGGGGCGGATTGCGTTTGCGCTGTGCATTCCGGTCGCCGCCAACATCGGTGGCATCGGTACCCCGATTGGAACACCACCTAACGCCATCGCCTTGAAATACTTAGTTGGCGATAACCTGATCACTTTTGGGGAGTGGATGATGTTTGGCGTCCCTTTTGTGGTGATTATGATGGCGTTAGCTTGGCTTTTGATCAGCCGATTGTTTCCGGCAGAAATGCCAAAAATCGAGTTATCGATCAAAGGTAAGTTTCTGAAAACGCCGAAAGCGATTGTGGTTTACGTGACTTTTGGCCTAACCATTTTACTCTGGCTGATGGGCTCTGCGCATGGTATGAACTCATACACAGTCGCGCTTATCCCTGTCGCTATTTTCTCTATCACAGGCATTATCAACAAAGAAGATCTGAAAAAGATCTCTTGGGATGTGCTCTGGTTAGTTTCGGGTGGTATCGCCCTTGGCCTTGCATTGGACAAAACTGGCCTTGCTGCGCTGGTGGTGCAGAGCATTCCGTTTGACCTGTTTCTCACCCTTGGTAGTGCTGTTTGGCGCGGCTTTCCTTTGTCTTGCGATGGCGAACTTTATGTCGCACACCGCCACGGCCAACTTACTGATGCCGATTATGGCGGCGCTTGGCACGTCGATGGCATCACTCAATGAACTCGGCGGCGAAGTGACTTTAATTTTGGTAGTGACTTTCGCGGCATCTCTGGGGATGTCTTTGCCAATCAGTACACCACCAAACGCGCTGGCACATGCGACAGGCAATGTGCAGAGCAATCAAATGGCTAAAGTCGGTGTGATACTCGGAGTTGTCGGGGTATTGCTCAGCTTTGTCATGGTTTGGGTACTCCACGCAGTCGGACACATTGGTTAAGCGATGTACATGACAAAGCTTGAAGCCTTAGTTGAACGCTATTTCACCGATCCGCTACGTCAGGTAACTGTGGGGGCTGGGTCGGTGATCATTATGCAAAATGGCCATAATGACCGCCTCTATCTGGTTAAGTCAGGTGAACTGGAAGGGTTTTACACTGAGCTAGGTGAAAATAAGCAGACGCGGATATTCTCTGCCTCTCCCGGTGCGTTTATTGGCGTGCACAGTTTTTTCTCAGGGACGTGGACGGCTTCCTCAACGGTGATCGCAAAGACAGACGCGACCTTGGCGTGGATTGACCGGCGCACAACGGCCATCGACAGCGAGCAGCATGGCCCGTTAACCAGCCAATTTATGCCTGTGATTGTCAATGAGTTGTCACGCAGGCAAAGACGATTGACACAAGAGGCCGTGGCTAAAGAGAAAGCCTTGCAGCGGCTGCATATGGCAGAGCAAATGACCACCTTAGGCCAGTTGGCGGCAGGTCTTGCTCATGAGCTAAACAACGCGATTGGCGTGGTTAGCAGTAAGTCGCAGCGCCTTGAAAGCATCATCATGCAATTACTGCAAGAACTGCATCCCGAGGCGAGCCAGTTTTTTGATTTTGGCTTATTACAGGGACAAAGTGTCCCCACCAGTGAGGCGAGAAACTGCGCCAAGCTGCTAGAGCAAACATACTCGATTGAGCGCAATCAGGCTAAGGCGCTCGCCAAAGCGCTGCCTTATGGCATGCTGAACGCCCATTGGTTAAACAACCCCGACGAGGCCATCCGTTACTGGAGCATTGGCTGCGATTTGCATGATCTGCGTTTGGCTTCGCGTCATGCGGTGGGCATTGTCAAATCGGTGAAACAGCTTGGCCGTACCGATGCCGATCGCATCACCAAAGTGAATGTGAATGATACAGTTAACCAGGCATTGGCGCTGTTGCAAAGTGAGTTACGTCGTGTGGATGTTCGTCTGCGCCCATCCAATGTCGACACAATTTGGGCCTCCGATACAGAATTGGTGCAAGTGTGGGTCAACATCATCAAAAATGCCTGTGACGCTATGGCGATGACGCCAGAGCCTGCGCTTGACATCCGTGTACGCCAGGATGGCAACAAGATTTTGGTGACAATTGCAAACAACGGCCCCGAGTTGGATGAAGCGACTCGGCGCAAAATTTTTCAGCCGAATTTCACCACGAAGAAAGGTGGACTGTCGTTTGGTTTGGGCCTAGGGCTGGCAATTGTGCGGCGAATTGTGACTGGGTTAGGTGGGTCGATTGCGGTAAAAAGTAACCAAGAAGCGACCATTTTCAGAGTGAAACTGCCAGTGGAGGGAAATCATGGAGAAACTGAATCTCATTTGCGTGGATGATCAGCGTGAGGTATTAAATGCCGTGTCGCAAGATTTAGAAACGCTGTCGGCTTGGTTGAATATTGAAGAGTGTGAATCGGGAAGCGAAGCGTTGGATCTGATTGATGAGTTGGATGCCGATGGCGAGTTTGTTGCCGTAGTGATTTCTGATCACGTGATGCCCGGTATGACAGGCGTAGAACTGCTACGGGAAATGCACGGTGATGTGCGCTTTCGGCAGACAAAAAAAATATTGCTCACCGGGCAAGCAACTCATAGCGACACCATTGCTGCTATCAATTCCGCTGGGATTGTGCGCTACTTTGAAAAGCCGTGGCAAAAAGCGGATTTGGTCAACTGTGTGCGCACGTTAGTCACTGAGTTTATTTTTGACCAAGGTTTGGATTACAGCGCTTGGCAGGAAGAACTCGATCAAGCAGTGGTGTTGCAGCGCTTGCACCAATGAATTAGGTCGCTGGTTGAATATTATTGCGTCCGGCATGCTTTGCTTCATAAAGTTTACTGTCTGCCAAACGCAATGATTCTTCCAGTGAGCCGTTTAGCAAGCAAAAACCACCGGAAATGGTGACATTTGGTGCTTGGTTGGCTTGCGCAATATCGGTGCGAATACGTTCTAAGACAACCCGTGCATCTTCCGCAGTATTGGTCTGAATCAGCAGGAGAAACTCCTCTCCGCCAATGCGAAATGCATAGTCGCTTACTCGGATACGGCTTTTGATCACGTTGGCGACGCGACGTATCACCTGATCGCCGATGTCATGCCCGTAGCGATCATTAATCAACTTAAAGTGGTCAATATCCAACATGCCGACAAAGTAGCGGCTGCTTGACGTAATTTTCTTTTCTATTTCCAGCAGATAGTGACGATTGTGCAGCCCTGACAGAGCGTCTAAATAGGTGATCTTTTTCAGTTCTGATTTGTCTTTGCGTAGCCGATACAAGTAGTAAGACACGCCAAGTGTTAAGGTGACAAGCAGCAAAAACAGATAGAAATATTTGGGGAGTAGATCCTCACTACGAACGACTTTCAACAGCAAGTTTTCCTTACCATTTAATACACCGATATTTTGATAGACCACAGTAAAGTCGTCATACTCCACGGTACCGGAATGTTTGCGAGTGCGATTGAGCTCTTGCTGCAAAAGCGGGTGGGTATCCTCCAAATAGCTGTAGGAGGGAATGCCCAAATAGGAACTGGAATAGACAAAGCCATCCAAACCAAGCAGTAGCATGTCTTTTTGATCGACACTAGCGAATAGATTGAGATTGACAGTCAGAAACGAGATAGCCCTGTAAAATACCGTCGGCGTAGATGGGGGCAAATTCGAGAAAATGGCCTTGTTCTGCTTCAAGTAAAGTCTGCACTTGGGACTGATTGAGGTTACTGGTATAGAACCGATTGTAAGCAAGAATACGATCGTAATAGCGATAGTCTGGCTCTGGGATTTTGCTCACCACTTGCATAGCAACCACCAGATCTTGCTCACTGAGTAGGTGCTGAGCCAAGTCATCAAACAGTTTAGGATAGATTGCATATTGTTTCACCACTTCGCTGTAGCGAAGCGAAAGGTAACTGGATACCAACTGCTTACGTAAGATTAATGTTTCCGCGGTTTCGCCAAGTTGACTCGACAAGCTCTGCAACTTTTCTTGTTTGATGTAGTTCATTGGCGTGTTAAAGAGAAAAATCACCGCCACCATGAGTAGCAGGCTTCTGAATTCAACCGTCGCTTTAGAAGGGGAGACCCCTGAATAATAGAGAACCATAATGCCTGTGGACCAAGTATAACAGGGTCATAGTATCTGCCTAAAAAAACGCCAGCCAGACACGTTGAATTAAGTTTTTATGACAAGAGGGAAAAGTTAGATTGAGCTCACGGCTCATTTATAACGTCTTAGTCGACAGGTATCGGGGCGAGCGTGTAGCGGCTGGCAGAGGCAATCGATAGAGGTTTGGAGAACCAATATCCTTGCAGATAGGTCGCGCCCATCTTGCGAAAGGTTTTGTACATTTCTGGCGTTTCGATCCCTTCAATCACCACATCGATTTTGTTTTTCTGGCATAGGTTGATTAAAAAGGCCAAATACTGTTTTGAATCACTGTTAGTGACCGTTTCGCCATGCCATTGACTTGTCGATTTTGATTTGGCTCATTGGTAAGTCAAAGAAGGTGTTGAGCGAGCTGTACCCAGAGCCAAAATCGTCGAGTGAGAGATTAAACCCTAATTCTGCCAGCTGCTTTAGCTGTTCGATGGCCAAAAGATTGTTATCGAGGATCAGTGTTTCAGTCAGTTCGATGACTAAGTTTTTAGGCGCGATTTGATATTCGCTGACAATCTCGTGCACCCGGCTTGGAAAATTGCTGTTGAGCAGTTGCAGCACGGAAACATTGACGTTAACTCGAGTATTGCGCTGATGGCGTTGATTGTAATCGCGAATGAATTCGCAAGCTTTGCGCAAGACAAAGTAACCAAGGTCGACAATGAGCCCCTTGTTTTCCGCAACCGGAATAAACTCGTCTGGGTATATTTCGCCAAATTCTTCGCTGCGCCAGCGAACCAAACTTTCAAAACTGGCGACGTCTAAACTATTGGCACAGACAATCGGTTGAAACTTAACCGCCAAAGATTGCGACTCAATCGCCGCTTTAAGTCCTTGCTCTATATAGAAAAAGCGATCCACCACTTGTTGGGTGGTTGCGCTGTAAACCGCAATACGATTGGCTTTTTTCT
Source organism: Vibrio cidicii (assembly GCF_009763805.1). Classification (NCBI taxonomy): domain Bacteria; kingdom Pseudomonadati; phylum Pseudomonadota; class Gammaproteobacteria; order Vibrionales; family Vibrionaceae; genus Vibrio; species Vibrio cidicii. Next base: position 833,523 of record NZ_CP046804.1, read on the forward strand.
TGCTGGCAAACTGGCTGGTGCGGGTGGCTTTGCGCAGGATCTCTTCGGCACTGAGAGCGGCGTTTAATTTGGGATAAATTCCCATACTGATGCCACAGCCAAGCAATTGCCCTTGCTCCATAACCGCATCGTGATAACGCGCTTTGATCTTCTCGCAGATATTGGTGAGTTGTCGATCGGTAAAATTGCCTTCTATCATGATGGCAAAGTCATCATCGCTGACCCGATAAAGCTTGCTGACTTGTCCGGGAAGATGGCTTACCGCAGTGAGCATACTGTGCACTACGTGATTGAGAATTTCGGTACCGTAGTGGCTTAAGTACGATTTGATCTCTTCAATTTGTATGTAGATCAAAGAATAGGGAAGAGTGGTTGCCCGAGAAAACTCGTCAATGTCCAGCAATAAACGGCTGCGATTGGCCATGCCTGAAGCATTATCATGAAAGGCCACTTGATGGATGTAACTTTCCATCAACTTGCGCTCTGAGATGTCTTTATGGCTACCAACCATAAAACTGCCATGTTCAGAGTGACGAGTTACCGCTGTGCCTTCAATCCAAACGTATTGGCCATTGGGCTTACGCACACGATATTCTGTCGTTACACGTGAATCGACCGATTCTAGATGCTCATCCACTTTGGATGAAAGGCGAGCTCTATCTAGCGGGTGAACGATCTCGAGCCAAGCCCCGAGTTCAATCACGCCAACGCTGATCCCGAATTGCTCGTAAAATTGATGATTGTAAAACACCATCACGCCTTGTTCGTCCATATGGAATAGACCTTCACTAAATACATCAAAAATATGCATAAAGCGTCGTTCAAGAATATGATCAAAATCATCGCTGATTTTGTCTGGAGTTGGTGTTATATCCATAATTTGAGTACTGCTCAGTCTGATCTCTCGTTAGGACAGAAAAAGGCATTCAATCTCGTTTAGTATTGATTTAATTACACTAAAGCTGCGCTGACTACTAGTGAATTTTTTATAAATTGTGTAAAAGCGCACGAGGTGATGAAAGAGCCATCAAGAGGATGATTATAAATAGAGTATTTAGCCTATTCAATTCATGTTAACGATTAATGACGAATGTACGGCTAATTTAAATAGATGGCAGGTTATCTATGACTTTATTATCAATATAATTGAAATTTACTCGCTGAATTTTAAATTGTCAGTGCAAACCACAACAGTGCAGGCAAACTAAACAGACTGAAAAAGTTACCAAACAACACAATGGAAGCCACTTTATCGGGCTCAATATGAAACCGCTCTGCAAATAAGTAGTTCATTACTGCTGCAGGCAGCATAGTAAACAGAACCATCATTTGCATTTGTAGGGCTGGTAGCGGAACAACATAGTAGATAATCAAGAAAGCGATGAGGCCTGTGAGCAAAGACTGCAATGTGGCAATAACGCCGACTTTGAGCCCGTCAAGCTTAAGATTGACCATTTGTGCACCGAGTGACAGTAGCATAACTGGAACGGCCGCTTGCCCGAGTAAGGCGGAGGCTTCGAGCAGTGGCTGCCAGACGATCACACCGCTCAGATTACACGTGACCGCAGCAAAAGCGGCGATAAATACTGGCATTCGGAAAATGTGCAGCAGGGAAACTGCCTTTACTTAAGAGCGCCAGTCCAAGGCTAATGTGGATGCATGCCGACATCACAAACAGCAGTACGGCACTGGATTGAGCCGCCGCGCCAAAAGTGTAGCTAAACAGTGGGATGGCTAGATTGCCACTGTTACGAAACATATGCGGTGGTGCCCAGGTTTTAAAAGGTAAGTGGTAAAAGCGGCACACAGGGATCATCACTAAGCCTGGAACCAAAACGGCGATGACGGACGCATAAATTAGTGGCAGTTGGTTTGCATCCAGAGGCATGGTTGCTAGTGAAGAGAAGACTAAAGCGGGCAGGAAAACATCCATATTAATGCGGTTGATCGGCTTAAAGTCCGGTTTTAGAAAGTGACCAACGGCAAAGCCCGCGCCTGCTAAAGCGAACACGGGAAAGAGGATGCTAAAAACTTTGACAAGCATTAAAGGTTCTCGAATCGGTATTTTTACCAAGCTAACAGCCCGAATACTGTTCGTCATGCAAAAAAGTAAAAAAACATGATGTAAAACCACGATTAATTGCACTATTTATTTGTGGTTATTTTTTCTGTACATTTACGTTGCTACTATTTACCCATTTCAATTAGTTGATTATATCCACTTCAAAATCTCTTCTCGCTGAGGTTGCAAAACTCTTGTTTATTTGTAAGCTCAAAATAAACAACTCAGAACTGGCAACGACTATTCTATTTTTCCTCCTTAACTTTCGCTTGATTTTGGCAGCAGAAGTGGGAGTTAGACAGTAGCGAGAATCGCCTTAACTATGCAGTACAATCCTGAAAATTCAGTCAAAATCGACATCGCCAATTTAAGTATTGGGATGTTTGTTACCGCGATTCAAAACAGTGAAAAAGTGAATCTAGCGCATCCTGGTCGGGTGCAGTCGCAAACAGCGATTGCTCGCTTGTTCGAAAGTGGCGTAAAGTTTGTCTGGGTCGATAAAAGCTTATCGGCGCGTAATTGTGTCATCACACCATCCATTGAAAGGCGCCAAGAGCCGCCCGAAGAAGAACCTGTCGCCTCTATTCCCGCTCGAAACTCGTCATGGGCGAGATTCAAGACAGAAGAAAGCCAAAAAGCTCATTGCAGAGGCAAAGGGCTTAGCACAAAAACTGCTGAATCAGACTTTCGAAGGTAAAGTCATTCTCGTCGATGAGATTGACGATTGGGCAGAGGAGATGATCGAATCGGCTTTGGTTGATTCTGACGCGTTGCACTGCGTTTCAGCGCTACGGCAAAAGGATTCCTATTTGCTTGAACACTCTGTCAATGTTGCTTGCCTTCTGGTTACTTTTGGCAAGCATTTAGGTCTTGATCGTGACACTCTCAAACAAATGGCGATTGGCGGGATTATTCACGATATCGGCAAAATTAAAGTCGATGATGCTATTTTGCACAAGCCTGGAAAATTGACGCCAGAAGAGTTTGAACACATGAAATTGCATCAAGTGTTTGCGGAAGAGATCATCGTGCACGTTGAGGGACTGAGTGACATCAGCCGCGATGTTTGCTTAATGCACCATGAGAAACTGGATGGTAAAGGCTATCCGAAAGGGCTTAAAGGTGATGAGATTCCGATGCATGGTCGAATGAGTTGCATTGTTGATATCTATGATGCGCTTACTGCCGATCGCTGTTACAAGCAAGGCATGAGCTCGGCGGAGGCATTTAAGATCATTCTCAGTTTGACGCCATTTCATCTCGACGCTGACCTTGTATACAAATTCATTAACTGTATCGGTATCTATCCGGTAGGCTCGATTGTGGAGCTAAGTGATGGTCGTGTTGGCATCGTTTGGAGTTCTAATGCGACTCAGCCACTTAAACCTGAAGTGAAATGTTTCTACTCGCGCAAATACAAACGTTATGTGGATGTTGCGATGGTGGATATTAAAAACAGTACACTCAAGATTGAAAGGGCAGTCGCTCCTTCTTCGTTAGAAGTGGACGCAAAGCCCTTTTATGACTGAGTTCCGATACAAGTAATAAAGCTTAAGTGGGATCAATTCATTAAATAGTTGAATATGGGTCAAATCATACGCTAAATGTTTGGCCTACACTCGCCACAGAATCATATTAAAAGACGATGAGTTTGTATGCCTCGATTTCGTTTGTTTCACTTAACACTGCGCCGTCGCACTGCTTTGTACTTTAGCATCGGCTTGACTGCCGTTATCCTCAGTACCTTGTTGATTACGCGTTATTTTTTTCTATACAGCATCAATGAACTTGAAGATTTAGAACTGGAACGCGCCAACAAACAAGCGTTTTCCGTTATCCAAATGATGGCTAGGCAGTTAGAAGAGCGCTCGTTTCGACTGGGCGTATTGGGATGATACTTATCAACTTTTTACTGAGCGGAATATCGAAGAATACCGCGAACTCAACCTGTTTCAGGATACGCTTGATACGCTCGGGCTCGATATGATGGCGTTTGTCACCGTGCAAGGGGAGCTCATTGAGTCACTTGTACGGGATGATTCTGCGGTAATCTCGCCTGATTTAGTCAAACAGGCGGTGCAAAATCAAAATGTTCAAAGCCATCTCCATGAGATGCGTCGTCAACTCGATGGAAAACAAAAAAGCCTTGCGGGGCTGGAGCGCATCGCCGGCAGAATCTGGCTTCTATCATTAACTCCCGTGCGTAATAGCGAAGGATCCTCGGCGGTCGCTGGCTGGCTGATCTGGGGGCAAGATCTTTCAAGTCGTTTCCCTGGTGGTTTTGCAGACATCTTATCGTCTGAAAATGGGCTAGACGTGGTGATGCCGGGATATGCTATTCCCAGCGAAGCTCACGCGACTGGCGCGGATAAGTGGTTGCAAAAAAACGCCCTGTATTTAACGGCTTGGACTCCAGTGACGGATTTGGCCAATCACAAGATTGCCTATCTAAAAACTCAGCAACCGAGAGTGTATTACCAGAAAGGCAGTGATCTGTTTGTCTACTTGATCGTGGTTGTTTCGTCGGTGACAGGACTTATCGCTGTAGCTACCTTCTTCCTGTTCAACAATCGTATTTCGACCCGTTTTGCTGATTTTGAACAGACGGTCATGCAGCTGTTCTCAAAATATCAGTTGGAGGACCTATCGAGCCGCCGCAGTGACGAGCTAGAGAGAATAACTCAGCTGGTGGAAGTATTGGCCGAGAATACCTCGCTGACCGAAGGCAAGCTGAATGACACATTACAGAAGTTGGATGCCCTGTATCAAAATCGCTCTATCGGTATGCTGTTGGTGGTGGACGGTGAAATCATCGATGTAAACCAAGCGGCAGCCCAGTTGCTCGGCTACAACAAGCAGGATCTGCTTAACCAAGAGTTAAGGTGTATTTGCGCAGAAGATCAGCAAGGATGTAGTGAGGAGAAGATTAAGCACGCGGCAGAGAATGGCAAGACCCGTTTTGAAGCCTTGATGCAAGCCAAAGGCGAGCGAGAAATCGAATGCTTGGTCGAGTTGACGCCAATTCATCACGAGAATCAACAAGCCTTGATGATTTCGCTCAGCGATTTGAGTGAGCAGAAAAAGCAAGAGCGAATGATTAAGGATCTGGTTGGACGTGATCCACTTTCAGGTTTGTACAACCGCCCGGCAATTTTGGCCAAGCTGGATAAACTGATTGAAACCGAGCCTACGCGTTTTTCGTTTTTGTACATTTCAATTGAAAAACTCAAACAGATTTCAGAAGTGTACGGGCATTTGGTTTTCGATGATGCGGTTAAGCTCGTCGCCTCTGTGTTTGGTCGTGCCCTGAAAGGCTTTGAAGTCGGTCGCATCAGCGAATTTGAGTTCATTGCCATTATCCCAGAGGGGGAACAGTATGATGAGGCGCTTATGGGCGCTAATCGATTTATGGATATTCTGGCCAAAACCCGTGAAGTCTCAGGGATTGAACTTGATTTAAACAGCAAAGTGGCCGTCATCGATCCCTCTCTTAGCGATCAGCCACTAGGCTATCTACTCCAAGCAGCGGCCTATACCATCCAAACCTATCACCATGATCGCGTCACTGAGGTGATTCAAATTACCAAAGCGACGGCGGACAAGGCGCAACACGCGCTGATGATCAGTCGAGATATTGTTACTGCGGTGCGAGAAAATGCGATCATCGCCTACTACCAGCCTATTGTTGACACTGAAAGTGGCAAAGTTGGTGGGTTCGAAGCGTTAGCCCGCTGGATTCACCCTGAGCTGGGTTTCGTCTCGCCAGAGATCTTTATCCACTTAGCAGAGCAAAACCAACTGATTGTGGAGCTGGGGGAGTCTATAGTGCGCCAAGCATGTCGCTTCCTTTCTACCCTCAATCGTCAGCGTGAGGAAGCTGGTCTATTGCCGCTTTCCGTGCATGTGAATCTCAGTGCTATTCACTTTTATCATGCGAGGTTACCTGCTTATCTGCGCCAAGTTATGGCGGAGTTTGATATCGCCCCAGGGCTATTAGTGGTCGAGATTACCGAAAGTACCCTGCTTGGTATTGAATCCGAAACGTTGGATAGAATGACAGAGATTAAATCGTTGGGGGTCCAATTGGCGTTGGATGATTTTGGCACAGGTTACTCTTCGTTTAGTACCTTATGTTCTTTTCCGCTGGACATAGTGAAGTTAGACAAATCTTACATCGACCAAGTGGAAAACAACGATCGGGCCAGAACGCTGATCCGTAGCATTGCAGGGATGGCCAAAGAACTCGGTTTGACTACGGTAGCAGAAGGCGTAGAGACGGCCAGCCAGCTGCGCAAACTGAAAACGTGGAACATTGACGAGATTCAAGGCTATTACTTCTACAAGCCGCTGCCCGAGCAAGAGGCAATGGAGAAATTTTGTGGTGACGCAAGAAATCAATTTGCCCGTTAAATAGCTTCACTTGCCGCCGTTGATGATAGACCACAGCAACCATTCTAAGCCAAGAGAGGTTTCCAAAACGGAAATATCTCTTTGTTTTTTTTTCAATAGTGGAAATTATTAATAAAAGCTAATCTACTGAAAAATAAACAGGATAAGCCGTTATGAGCCATAGTGAAGCGAGTCTGCGCCAGCGTCTACGGACTATAGTCAATGATGCCAAATTGTCGGTAAAGCAGAAAAATCAGTTTCTTGCCTTAGAAGCTGAAGCGATGCTGGAGTACGTGCCAATTTCGCCCGCGCTGCAAGAGGCGATGGCGCAAGGGGTCGTTTGTGACATGTTTGAAGGGCATGCGCCGTTCAAGCCTCGCTACGTTTTGCCCGACTACGCTCGCTTTTTGCGTCAAGGCAGTGAATATCTTGAGCTTGACCCCGCGCAAGACTTTGATGATGCACTCAATATGCTGACCATTTTGTATCATCACGTCCCTTCGGTGACCAATATTCCGGTTTATCTTGGCCAATTGGATGAATTGCTGCTGCCTTACCTTGGTGACCTCAGTGAAGCGCAGCTGTATAAAAAAATAAAATTATTTTGGATTATGCTCGATCGCACCTTGCCGGATGCGTTTATGCATGTCAATGTAGGACCAACAGACAACATTCTCTGCCGGACGATTTTACAGGTGGACGCCGAACTTAAGCAGATCGCGCCCAATTTGACCTTCCTGTACGATCCGGCTGTCACGCCAGACGATCTGCTGCGACAGGCAACGGACAACATTTGCCAATGCAGCAAACCGCATATCGCCAACTATCCTTTGCACGCGGCGGCATACGGCGACAGGCAATTTGGCATCGTCAGCTGCTACAACTCGCTGCCTTTGGCGGGTGGAGCGAACACCTTGGTTCGTCTCAATCTGAAAGAGGTGGCGCAGCGCTCTGAGGATCCAGAGGATTTCTTCTCTCAACAACTGCCCCAGTTTGCAGAGTTGATGTTTGAGCTTATGGATGCGCGATCCTCGTATCTGCATGAGCAATCGGGCTTTTTTGATAGTTTCTTGGTGAAAGAAGCACTGATTGATGAAGCCAAGTTTGCCCCGATGTTCGGCATTTATGGTATGGCGGAAGCGGTAGAACTTCTGCTCAATAAACAAGGCCGCGAGCAAAAATATGGTCATAGCGAAGAGGCGAACGCACTTGGCCTGGCCATTTCTCAGCGCTTAGCGCAGCTAGTCGAGAGTCGCGAGGTCAAATATGGTTTGGCGGGGAAAGCGTTGCTGCACGCACAAGGCGGCATCAGTTTAGACCGTGACGTGACGCCGGGCGTACGTATTGCTTATGGTCACGAGCCCGATCCGGTCAGTTATGTTTTGGCCAATGCAGCGCATCACGCTTTTTATACTGCGGGCGTTAGCGACATTCTCACCATTGATGAGACGGTGAAAAATAATCCTGAAGCAATGTTTAATCTGTGCAAAGGGGCGCTGGCGGCGGGTTATCGCGAGTTTACCGCCAACGTGGCAGGTAACGATCTGGTGAGAATCACTGGTTATATGGTGCGTCTATCAGATATTGCCCGCTATGCCCAACAGGGTTCACGCAGCAATACCACCTTTTTAGGTGCCGAAGCGGCAAGCAACACTGAGGTATTACAAAGAAAAGCGCGTGTCGTCAGCATGGAAACGACGCCACTTTACGACGCGCAACACTGAATAACTCATGTCAGCTGTTCAGTTCAACAAGAAGGGGAAAGTGAGTCGTATCTTACCTTTCTCCTGTGTTGATGGGCCGGGAAATCGCCTGGTGATCTTCTTGCAAGGGTGTAATTTCCATTGCAAGAGTTGCCACAATCCTCACACAATCAACCACTGTCATCATTGCGGTGAGTGTGTTGAGCATTGTCCAACAGGGGCCTTGACCCAAGATGCCAACAACCAAGTTGTTTGGCGAGAAGAGGTATGCATTCACTGCGACACCTGCACCGACGTTTGCTCTTTTCACTCCAATCCAAAAATCAAAGAGTGGAGCGTCGCGCAAGTGCTGGAGAGGATTCGGCAGCAACATCTGTTTATCAGTGGTGTGACCGTATCCGGTGGCGAGGCAACCTTACAGCTTCCGTTTGTTTTAGCGCTGTTCCAAGCGATTAAAACGGATAGGGCACTGGCTCATTTAAGCTGTTTTATCGACAGTAATGGTTCACTAACAACTCATGGCTGGGAAAAGTTAGCTCCTTACACCGATGGTGTGATGATTGACCTAAAAGCTTGGCAATCGGAAACTCATCAATGGTTAACAGGGCGCAACAATCATAGAGTCATACAGTCGATAACGCATCTTGTTGAAGTGAACATGCTACATGAACTTCGTTTGCTGCACATTCCGGGCAAAAGCGATTTAGACTGTGAACTAACCGCTTTGTGCGAATTGCTACAGACCTTGCCTAGCAATGTGCAGATCCGCCTCAATGCCTTTCAAACTCACGGGGTGAAAGGCGAAGCGCGAGCTTGGGCAAAATGCGATTACGCAGAGATAGAACGCTTTGCCGCGCGTCTTCGTCAGCACATCGCTCATCCGATTATCTTGCCGTCGAAAACGGTGCTAGACCATCTCCGTTAATCGCTGCTTAAGCCACACCAACGCCGGATCATTAAGGCTCTGCTTGTTGTACACCAAGCTGTAAGCCACTTGGCCATAGTCAAACGGCAAGGCTTTTTGCACTAACCCTTTTGCCTGCAAAGCGGTTTCTGCCCAGCGTTTTGAGCAGGTAAACAGCAGCGGAGAGTGATGGCACATGACCGCTGCCGAGCCGAAGTCAGCGAGTGAAATGACGATATCACGCGGCTGATGGCATTGAGTCAAAATGTGTTCAAAGTAGGGAATTGCCAACTCTTTCTCATGAATACCAATATGTTGGCAGGCTAGGTAACTGCCGATAGTCAAATTTTCTCCAACCAGCGGGTGGGCAGAGTTCATCAAGCAAACCATTTCATCGTCTAAAATTGCTTGCCAAACCAGTTCTTTATTCATCGTCGGTGGCTGACTGATGTCATGCGGCAGCAAAAGAAAATCCACTTGGCCGCGCAACAAAGAATCAAAACCGTGCTGTTCCTTGGCATAGATGCTCATATTTACTTGCGGAGTTTGGCTTAGGATCTCGCTAAACAGGGGGGCAAACACTTCGAAAGTGCTCTCACGCATCGCCAGTGAAAACGCGCCGCTGTAACTGTCGGGCTGAAAGGTTCCCTGGTGAATCACGCCGTTCATGCTGGCTAAAATGCCATGAACCACAGGAGCGATACTTAGCGCATATGGCGTGGCAATCAGTTGTGTGCCCTCGCGATAGAAAAGTTCATCTTTGAGTAACGCGCGAAGCTGAGCGAGGATTTTGCTGACGCACGAAGGGGTAACACATAATTGTTGCGCTGTGCAGGTCACGCTGGTGGTGGTGAGCAGCACATGCAAAACCGTTAAATGCTTCAAACTGATGCGAGAAAGAGAGATGTAATCCATAAAATACGGGCTTGAATAGGATATCGGGCATTAGAGCAGAATTTTCTGCGACTGCCAATGCGTGAATTCCCTCCCTAAGTACAGAAAGTCAAGCGTTTGGAATAACAAGATAATTTAATCCAGACGACAATAAGGCTCATTTGTCTCTCAGCCCAACACTGACTATAAACAGCGCACCAAATTTGATGTCAAAATAGAGCCTAAATGGACCCGTTGATCGATGCGCTAATCACTCAAGGCTATTTTATTTGGGATGATTTCTTAGAAAGTGAAGAGGTATTGCGTCTAAGAGACGCCATTCCAGAAAAATGGAAAGAAGCCCGAATCGGGAGAAACGATGATTTGATCAAAGTTGAACGTGTGCGCAGTGACAAAATTCAGTGGCTACAAGCTGGGAAGTCGCAAGCCGTTGATGAATACCTTGCCAAAATGGAAGAGATCCGCCTCGCGGTCAATCGCTATCTTTATCTTGGTTTGTTTGAATACGAAGCGCATTTTGCCAAATATGAGCAAGGCGATTTTTATCAAAAGCACCTTGATAGCTTTCGCGGGCAGGAAAACCGTAAACTGACCACCGTATTTTATCTCAATGATACTTGGCAGGAAGGCAACGGCGGTGAGTTGGTGATGTACGATTTGCAAGATCAGCATTTACAGACGGTTCAGCCCAAAGGCGGGCGATTGGTGGTCTTTCTCTCGGAACAGTTTCCACACGAGGTACTAACCAGCCATGTTGACCGCTTCAGTATTGCTGGCTGGTTTCGCATAAACGGTGTGCGAGACAATATGTTGGACATCTCTCGTTAGACAAAACGTGAAGTGAATCTTCTCAAAACGCCAAAGACCGAAAAACGATGGTCTTTGGCGTCTTCAATCTGGCTTGCTAGTGGCTTTGAATCGAAATCTGATAGCAAGTATGGATATGTTTTTTAAGGGTCTTAAATACATCTGGGCACAATTTGCCGTCTTCGACCATTTGCGTCATTAATGCCTCTATTTCCTCTTGTTGCATTCGACCACGATACGGTCTGTCTTGCGACAACGCCTGAAACACGTCTGCCACTGCAATAATGCGTGATGGCACATCCAATTCGGCTTCCGTTTTGTGATATGGGTAACCGGACCCATCCAAACGTTTCGTGATGGTTAGAAGCCCATTCGGCAATCTTTGATTTTGGAAAAACTTTGTGCAGCGCCAGTTCAGTATCAATCGTGTGTCGCTTGATGCGAGTGTACTCTTGATCGGTTAAGCGCCCTTGCTTGTGCAAAATTTCATCTGGTGTTTTCAGTTTACCGATGTCATGCACCAGTCCGGCGATGAAAATCATCTCTTGTTCGTGTTCGGTCAAAGCGCTTTTTCCGGCCAGGAAACGTGCCACTTCCGCGACTTTCTGCGAGTGTTGGTAGGTAAACGGACTTTTGGCGTCGACAATGCGAGCGAGAAATAGCCCGAGCGTCATTAAATCTTGTACCGTCAACTGCTTTTGCAACCAGTCAATGTGATCAAAACCCAAGCCAATCGTCTCGATGTTTTCCGATTCCATGGCAAACCAGAAACCATCTGTCATGATAAGCGGCACCATCGCTTGGCACATATCAGGGTTAAACAGCGTTCCTGCGTGAGCCATGACGCTATCGGCGATCATCTCTTCGTGTAGCGTGACGAGATCAGAATGGCAGTCGGTCGCGTAGTGGGCACGTAAAAAATCCAATCGATCGGAAAGATAGAGAAGTGCGGCAATATCTTTGTCAAAGGGGTCAATATCGAGCTGTTCCAATTCATCCCAGCGGGTGTGGTGGTAAAGAATCGGTTTGGCAAATTGAGCCAAAATGTTGCATTGCTGCAGCGACTGATACCCCCGTATACAGTGTGCTTGTGCATCTTGAGGCATGAGTTTTTCTAGCAGCATCAAATGCTCTTTGGTTTCTGAAACACCGCAATCGTGCACCATTCCAGCGAAGTAGCTGAACTCTGCTTTGCGAATATCCCAGCCCATTTTTAATGCGCATTTGTAGGCGATGTAGGCGACTCGGTGATTGTGATGGGTGTCATCGACGCCAACGTAATCTAAGGCCCTAGCAACCCAGATCAGCGCTTGTTTTAGGTCTACTTCGAAGTGTGCAGTGCCTAAGGAGCATGTCTCGTTCATGATTTTTCCGACGTTACTTTGTAGTTATTATTTTTTGCGGCAATGCGTGTAAGCTTTGCGCATTTATCTTAACGATGATACAGGGAAGTGTTTGGAATTATTATCCTTGACAGGCGCTATTGTTGATTATTTTGATATGAGTAGTGTTTTATCAGTAGCTAAGTGTATCTTAGTTGTCACATTTCATTCATATCATGCAATAGTGCACGGGATTTCATAGATGATAAACGTCATGCGTCTCAGCGCAAAGGGATGAAAAGCGAAGAATAGACAGCTCGGATGAGTCGCACAAATAAGGCTGCCGCATTGGGTGTAGACTCGGCCGCAAACGAGCTATTCGGGGCAAGGATTGTTTTCAAGCATGATTTCGTAACATCCCGACTGCTTCAATGCGTGGATCCCTTTCTCATAGATGGCTTGCAGTTTCTTCCCCCGTTCGGTGGGTTGAAACAGCACATACATAGGGTCGCTGAGCAGTGGCTTTGGGTTGACCAAAATTGCTCTTGGGTCATTTTCCGTTACCCGGTTGACCATGTTGCGGCCAACTCGCTTTTCTGCAGGAATCGCGTCGACGCGCGCTCGGTGCAGTTTAAGAAAGTTTTCTTTTAGATCAGAGGCGATCACAGGTGTCAATCCGTTTTCTTGCATAAGTTGCGTGACGGTGTAGCCATCGACAGCGCCGAGTCGGTACTTAGCGAGATCAGCAAGCTCATTCCATTCTAAGTTGACCGAGTTGTGGTAAAACATCACAGTATCGGCGTGAAGCAAAGGGGTCGTAGAGAGCAGGTAGCTTGCTCTTCGTTCCTCGGTGGCATACCAAGGGAATGTCGCATCGGCTTTGCCGTATTCGACCAGTTTGGCGCTGCGCATCCAAGGGTAGTAAGCAAAATCGACCTCCAAGCCCTGATCATTGTAAATTTTAAGCACTATTTTTTCTAAAATGCCGTCGTCAGCAGAGGTATAAGGTTGCCATTCACCCAATGCAAAACGCACGACATCATTCTGCTCGGCGTGCGTACTTGTGCTCATACTGGCTGCGAAGAAAACGAGTGAGGCTAAAAGTGAGTTACGTAGCATGATTTTGGATAAACCTCGTGAACACGAGCTTAGAAGCTGCCATATCCCAATCCAAAAGCGATTAAATTGTTATTTGAGTCTAGCAGTTATCTGTTTTTTTACTTATCGAGTTGACACTCTTTATCAGGACAAGAAAAGAAAACAAAGAGCTTGCTCACAAACCGTTAACATTCTGATTAGACAACCTTGTTTAGCAACAATGCGACTTTGCTTAAAACGCTGCACGCTTATTCTGGCCTACCTGTACAAGTGAGTTGGCTGACTACCCATCGAAATTTATATGCAGCCTCATACGTTTCTTTTCTCAGTTATCTCTGTGTGTAAAAATAAAATTACACCATTGGTTTGAAATCATTACATTTATCTTGATCTCTAATCATAGATACTACAGAATCACCATTAATCTAGCGTTTTGCAAGGTTGACTGGCGTTTTTTTACCATCAATCTCTGCAAGATATTCCTTATGTGTAAATAAAAGAATACACCCATGCATAGCTCAAAGATTTTTGGTAGTACTTTGATTATTGCCGGCACAACCATTGGTGCGGGTATGTTGGCTTTGCCACTGGCTTCCGCAGGTATCGGATTTTCCATCTCGTTGATGATCATGGTGTCATTGTGGGCGCTGATGGCTTTTACCGCTTTGCTAATGGTTGAAGTCCATCAAGAAGCGCAAAGTAACGCGACCTTGCATACCTTGGCAAAGCAAATTCTCGGCCCTAGGGGCAAATTGATTGCAAGCTTCTCGATGTTGTTTCTCTTCTATGCGCTTTGCGCTGCCTATATTGCAGGGGGCGGGGCACAATTTGCAACCCGAGTGACTCAGTGGTTTGGCGTGCAAGTTGATGGCGCGCTGGCGACTACGCTGTTTACACTATTGGTTGCAACCATAGTGACGATTGGCACCAGTACGGTAGATAAAGTCAACCGGGTGCTCTTCACGCTCAAAATTATTGCCATGGTAGCTGTGTTGTTTTTCCTAGCGCCGAATGTGAGTCAGGCTTATTTGCTGAGTATGCCGCTCGAACAGGGTTTGGTCGTTGCGTCGATTCCGGTCATTTTCACCTCGTTCGGTTTTCATGGCAGTATTCCGGCGATTGTCCGTTACCTCGATGGTGATACTGGCTCTCTGCGTAAAGCGGTTTTGTTTGGCTCTTTGATCCCATTAGTCATTTACATCTTCTGGCAGATTGTGACGCTTGGGGTAGTAAAGCAAGATGATTTACTTGCTAACTCTGCGCTTAGTGGCTTGATTGCACAGCTAGCGATCACCGTACATCAGTCGCAACTGGGCACATTGGTGGGAGTATTTGCGGATCTTGCGCTTCTGACTTCCTTCCTTGGCGTTAGTCTGGGTCTGTTTGAGTTTCTTGGCGACACGCTGAAAAAGCAGCAGGGAAACTCCAATCGTGTGATAGCCGCGGTTGTGACCTTTACGCCACCGTTGGGTTTTGCACTGTTCTATCCACAAGGATTCATTACCGCGTTGGGTTATGCTGCGATTGCGCTGACCATATTAGCTATTTTCCTGCCAGTGGCTATGGTCAATAAAGTAAGAAAGCAGAATCCACAACGGGCATATCGCGTTGCTGGTGGCCAAGTTTCTCTGCTGCTGACTGGCGGGGTAGGTGTGTTGATTGTGATGGCACAACTTTTAATCAGCCTCGGTCTGTTACCTTCATTGGGATAGCAGAGCGATAGGGGCGGTTAAGTTGGTACTTAACCTCCCCTGTTATTGCTGCTCTCCACTGCGTCTCTATTCTTTTGCATGAGGAAAATAGATTAATTGCCTTCTAATTCACCCATTTGATTTAACCGCGATCAAATATCTTTGATTTTACCTTAATTTCTTCAGGATAACCTTCTAGTTAGCGCCTAGACTTATCCATGTGGGGAAATACAAATTGGTGCATGGCGTCAATTTGTGTATGGCAAAGGAGCAAAGAGATGGACTTGTGGAGTGAATCAGCAAATTGCGCGTATTTTTATAATGCTTCATCATTAAATGATCAGCTCAAAGGCATACTGCATAGAATGCAAGTTCATGATGCCAGCATTGAGCGTATATCCTTTGCCGTCTTCGACGAAGAGCATGGGCTGCTAAAAACGTATGCTGACAGCAGCGCTTTAACGGAAACTGGCTCACTACCGCGCACATTTGGACGATTTCCCCGCCTTAACTCGCTGCGTCAACGAGAAAAGCTTCCGCATTATTGATGATCTTAACGAGCTCTCCCCGAGCGTGCATGTCAAAGCCTTGATCGATTCCGGTTACCGCTCTTCGATTGCCGCGCCCTGTTTTGAACAAGATAAATTTATCGGCTTTCTGTTTGTCAACTCGAGAAAGGTGGCGGCGTTTACCCAAGAATTGGTGGAAAAGATGAAGCCCTATTTTGACATCATCCAATTTGCCATTTTCTCCGAATATCAAATCGTGCATGCGATTGCTGAGTGCGCGGAGAAAACCCAAGCCTTATCACCTTCTTACAACAAAGATTCTCTGGCGCATAAAGAAAGGATCAGTCGGTACACTCGCATTATTGCCAGTGAAACGGCAGAGGTATGGGGGTTTGATGATGAAACCATCGAGCATTTGTGCCTTTTTTCTCGTTTCCACGATATTGGCAAGGTAAACCTCGCCATCGATCTTTTGTGTAAAACCGCCAATCTGGATGGCAGTGAAACGTCGAAAATGCGCAACCACATCGAAAGTGGCGTTGAGATAATGGACAAGATCATTGAGTCTCTGGGAAATCCGCACCATCCGAGCATCACACTGTTGACGCAAGTGATGGCTTATCATCACGAGTTCCTTGATGGCTCTGGTTATCCATTTGGCTTGCAGGGTGAGCAAATCCCGCCAGTGGCACGAGTCGTGTCGGTGGCTAATATTTTTGACGCATTAACCACTCATAGGCCCTATCGGCAAGCTTGGTCTATCACCCATGCGTTGCTGGAAATGGAAAAAATGGTCGCGGAAGGAAAACTCGACAAGGCTTGTGTCAACGCTTTGAGAGAACATCAGGATAAACTAAAGCAGATCGTGGCACGTTTTCCTGAGCACGATCCCAAAGATGGCTTTTATTGATTCAGCACGCACGCAAAACAGGCTCTTTAAATAGGCAAAAACGATTGAATGAATAGATTTAATCGCTTTTGCCTTTTTTATTGGTCAGCATAGAATAGTCGTTAAAGAGGAAAAGATTTCTCATTCAGCTCGGATAAGAAGGTGATTACTATGACTGACAAAACAAATTTAATTGGGCTTGAACAACAAGCAGCGCTGAATCTAGCCAAACAACTTAACACCTTACTGTCAAACTATCAGGTGTTTTACATGAATACTCGCGGGTATCATTGGAATATTAAAGGGCCGCAGTTTTTTGAATTACATGCGAAGTTTGAAGAGATCTACACTGATCTACAAACGAAAATTGATGAACTGGCTGAGCGTATTCTGACATTAGGTTTTACTCCCGTTCACGGCTTTAGTGACTACCTTGCGTACAGTGTGATCAAAGAGCATAAAAATGCCTTAACTGGTGAAGAGTGCGTCGCGGGTCTACTCAATGGCTTCACGACAATCGTGCATCAGCAACGTGAACTGCTTAAACAGGCGAGTGAAGCGGATGACGAAGGGACCGCCTCGCAGATGAGCGACTACATTCGTGAGCAAGAAAAACTCGTTTGGATGCTTAATGCTTACTTGCAATAAAAAGCCATAAGAGTAAGCGACAACTAGTGCAAGCTGGTCGCAAACGGCTTGCACAAAAAAAGGCTGTATAAATGACCAGTGTGGGTTGACGAAGTCGCATCAAGTACTATACTGGATGTATGAACAGGTTCTTGGAGGAGGTAACGCTATGTTGTGGGAAACCTTAGAACGTGTAAACAGGCTGCGTCAACAAGCCATGTCTAATCCTGATTTTGTTCAATCGGCAAAAGAGCATGAACAAGCTCTCAGTGAACAAGAGCAGGCAGTTTTTTGTCCTAAAACGAAACGCCGGATAAACAAACCGAAATCTCTGGCAGATATTTATCAACAAACAGAATTTGGCCATCGTGAACATCAGCAACAACATTAACGTCAACCCTAACTTTAGCTAGAGCCGCAAATTAAATTGCGGCTTTTTTATGGCTGTTAGAAATCGGCTTTCTTGACAAAATAGGGATTATTGTATTTTTTCTCTGGTCCGAACTCTTTTAACACCAGACGGTTCCAAAGCGCCTTATCGAATTTCTCTTTTGGAATGGAAGGGTAGAGCGTCTCGACTTCTTCCCAAGCGAAACTCATGAACTCTTTCTTCTTGATCTGATTGTATTTTCTCGCAACTTGGTTGTGTTTCTTGATCCACTCTTTTTTATATTGGATGAGCAGTTTCTTGTGCCTGATCTAGTGGAAAGCGTGATAAAAATACTCGCTTATACGAGACTTTTCGATCCACCATGGTACGCATCGCCGTTTGAATATACTTACCATGATGTGTAGTGGAGATTTCCGCTTCATCGACCAAAGGAATACACCATCCCTTAGGAAAAAAATCGGGCTTTTGATACTGCTGGTTGCGTACCGTTAGAGCGTTGTGCAGCACCAGGTCGGACGTACCGCGGAAAGTTTGTTGCCATTTAGCAATGCGAATTTGCAGTGAGCCAGGCAAGCGATATATATGAGTAAATTTGTCTTCGTTCATGGACACAATACACAATAGTTGTTGATGTGATTGAAAATGAGAGTAACAACCTGTTTTTCATTGTAGTCAGTATTTTGCGAAAAACATTTTACCTCACGCGACTAAACCCAAAATTTAGCGGCAACTTAAGCCGTATTGCCACGCGTTTAAATCGTTGAAGCTCAACTATTGTACAATAGTCGCCTGTTAGATGGCGAGAGAAAAGATGTTTCCAAGTATCAGCGGGATTGGATTGCGATAGGCAGAACTCCAGTGGGCAGGTGCAGTTTTAATGCGAAGATAAGCGGTCGCTTCGATGAAAGATGCAAGTGCATCAAGCAAGGTGCCAAGAGCCCTCAAGTGACTCTTGGCGCGCTCGTGATAGTTTTAAGAGGCTTGTTCGAGTTGCTCCTCTTCCTGTTTCTCTATCTCTTTGATGTGTTGGTTCGCTTGTTGTAGTTGGTACATTTGCGCATAGCGGCCTTTCATTGCAAGCAGTTGTTTGTGGCTACCGGACTCGACTAAATCACCATGATGCAGCACGACTATCTGATCGGCATCGAGTATGGTGGAAAGACGATGGGCGATAACAACCAGCGTCATATCATGACGCAGCTCCGCCAAGCTGCGTTGAATCAAAGCTTCGGTGCCTGAGTCAATGTTGGCGGTTGCTTCGTCCAAGATGAGAATTTTGGGCTTCGCAATCAACACTCTTGCCATGGCCAACAATTGCTTCTGACCTGCAGAAAGATTGGTTTCACCTTGGCCAAGTTGGGTGTCAATACTCGCCGGGTAGCGTCGTACCTGTTCAGCGAGGCCCACTTGCTCTAGAGATTGCCAAATCATTTCATCGCTCACGTCGCGCCCTAGGGCAATATTTTCTCTGACGGATGTGGGCAAAATGTGCGGATCTTGCTGCACCATCGCAATGTCTCTGCGTAGTACTTCCTTACTGAGCGAAGAGAGCGGGCGTCCATCGATCTTTAATGTTCCCTCGCTCAGCGGATAGAATCCCATCAGCAAGGAAGCCAAAGTACTTTTTCCGCTGCCGGTATGGCCGACTAAAGCGACAAAACTTTGATGAGGGACGTCAATATTGATCTCTTTGAGCACTTGCTGTTTGCCATCGTAGCTAAAATTGAGCCCTGCGATCTGGATGCTTCCCGTAGCAAGTGCTTGGTTGTCACTGCCGTAGGTTTGTTCCGGTGCGTCAATCATTTCAAAAATTCGCTCACTGGCCACTAAGGCTTGCTGAAGCAGTGTAAGTTGCTGCGTCATCTCAATCAAGGGTTCGGTGATACGGCCGAGATAGCTAATGAAGGCATACAAAACCCCGACACCAATCATTTCAACGCCGCTGTAACCGAAAATCGCCACCAGAGTAAGAAGAGTAATGCCCGAGAGTAAGTCCATTAAAGGGCGTAGTAGCACACCGTTGAGTGTGATGACTTTTTTACCTGCTTTCAGGTGCGCGTCAGTAAGCTGGTTGAATTGCTGATTAAAACGCTTCTCTTGGCGCATCAGTTGAATCACGCCCATGCCTTGAATCGATTCGCTGAGGTTGCCGTTGATGTCGGTTTGCAAATCGCGCATCAACCGATATGAACTCGTACTAAGTTTTTGAAATAACGCCATAAAGGCTACGACGATCGGCAGCAGTACTAAAACCACCAAGGTGAGTTTCCAGCTTAAAATAAACATGACCGCCAACATCACCACAATCATGACCAAGTTTTTCACCACCGAGGCGATCAGCAGTTCGTAAAATTGTTGCAGGGATTCGGTGTCATTGGTTAAACGGGAAACCAGTTTGCCAGTCGGTGTATAGTCAAACGCTGACAGCGGCTGACGAATCACTTTATTGAACGCCTGACGTCGGATGGTCTTGATGATGTGCGTGGCCACAATGTTGAATTGCAAACCTTGCAAATATTGAAAGAGCGCCGAGCAGATCAGCAGCCCGAGATAGCTCGCGATCAAGGTCAGTAAAACGGATTGGCTATAGTTATCTTTGGTGATGTGTTCATCAATAAAATATTGAATTAACCAAGGACCGCCTGCATTGGCGAGTGCGGCAATAAACAAAAACAGCAGCCCAGTTAGCATCGCTTTGGGCTGAGCCAACGGATAAGCAAACAGACGTTTTAAGGTAGTGGATTTCATTGCTTATGCCTCCTCCATGGCTTGTTCTAATTGCTGGTAGCGGTACATTTCAGCATACCAAGCGTGATTATCCAGCAGTGCTTTATGCGAGCCCCTTTCCACAATATGGCCATGGTTTAGCACCACAATCTCATTGGCTTTTTCTAAAGCAGTCAGACGATGGGCGATCACGATCAGCGATTGGTGGCGATAATGTTGCTCCAAGTTGCGGAGAATTTGATGCTCTGTGCGCCCATCGACCGCAGAAAGTGCGTCATCTAAAATCAGAATTTCCGCATTGAGTAACATGGCGCGAGCGATGGCGATACGCTGTTTTTGCCCGCCAGAGAGTGTGATGCCTTTTTCACCCACTTCAGTGTCGTAACCATCAGGAAACTTAAGGATGTCGTCATGGATACAGGCCAGTTTTGCCGCGCGAAAGACCTCTTCTTTAGAAGCATTGGGGCTGCCCAAGGCAATATTTTCAAAGATAGAGCAGGAAAACAGAAACGGTGACTGGCTGACCACGGCAAACTTGCTGCGCCACTGTTCCAGGTCTGCCTTTTTCAGCGCGACTTGCCCATAGTGAATATCACCGTGCTGCATCTCTTGCTGACGTAGCAGCAGCGAAAGCAAGGTGGATTTACCACTGCCAACGGGGCCAGCAATGCCAAGCATTGAACCCGGAGCGACAGTAAAGTGGCATTGGCTGAGTGCGGCAGGCAGATCCGCGCTCCAATGGTAGCTCTCAATGTTGACATGCAGAGGCTGAGGCTCTTTCGAGAGCGATTGATTACCGCTCACGATCTCCGGCTTCTGCGCAAAGATCTCTTCTAGACGATTCCAAGCCGCAGAACCACGTTCGAGAATGTTGAACAAGAAAGCAAATGCCAGCATTGGCCAAATCATCAAGCCAAGATACATGGTGAAGGCGGTGAGATCGCCGAGCGTGATTTCTTGATGATGCACCAAATACGCGCCGACACTGATACTGAGGAAAAAAGAGAGGCCGATCGTCAGTTGGATCGCTGGATCAAAACGGGCGTCGACACGGGCAACGGCAATATTTTTGTTGCCTGTATCTTCCACAACGGCGTCAAAGCGTTGCTGCTCTTGATTCTCAAGACCAAACGCGCGCAACATCCTCACGCCGTTTAATGACTCTTGGGTTAAATCCGACATATCGGAGAAGGCTTCTTGGGCGACTTTAAAACGTTGATGGAGAATGCGCACTATGTAGAAAATCGCAATGCCAAGAAAGGGCATAGGCAGCAGGGCAACCAGCGTTAGCTTCCAACTGATCTGGGTGATCATGATGATCAATACGGCGATGCCGGTAATCAGTGAATCGGCGGCGGTGAGCACTCCTTCACCAGCGGTCACCACCACGTTTTTCACATCGTTAGTGCCGCGCGCCATTAAGTCGCCCGTTTTATAACGTTCGAAGAAGCGGGGGGGCTGAGTGGATAAATGTTGATAAAGACGATTGCGTAATATGGTGCCAAGCTCAATGCTGGCGCCAAATAACCAGACACGCCACAAAATGCGGCAAACGTAAATAGCTAGCCAAACCAGCAGCAGCAGACCCAGCCACTGCATCATCTCATCGGTAGGCATGGTATCGGCAACAATCCCGTCAACGATATTGCCCACCGCTTTTGGGGTGATCAATTGCATTGCCGAGATCAGCATAAATAACAGTATTGAGCCGCAATAGTGTTTCCACCTCAGCCTAAAGAACCATCGTAATTGCCAGAAAATTTTCACCTGCGCCTCCTGCACCTGCTGTTGTTATTTGTACCAGATTTCCCTAATGGCAAAGTTTGCGTCGGCGTCTTGCAAAGAGTGCTTGGTGATCACGCGATGCCGTACAAGATCGCGTTGAGCTTGGCACTCTCAACCGATTTCCGTTCAGAGAGTCTGGACTTTACACCCGGAGCTGAAAGTAGGTCGAACAGCCTTTAAACCGGGATAAGAAAATGTTGAGTTGTGTGGCTATGAGACAAGAAATGGCGTTGAAAGCAAGTTTCTGCGCAAAAATGTCTCTAATTTATTGTTATGTTGAAATTAATTTTTGCCCAGTACGACAGAAACAATGCGCTGTTTTGGCGTAACTCGTTCGGTTTATTTTGCATTCTCAGCAAAAATTCCATTGAGGATGATGGGCTGGAACCTTCAATTATTGTGTTTCATCCATCGAATACAAGATGATTTTTATCCTGAGCAAAAAAACGACACAATGTTACTTATTGATAACATCAAAGGGTCAGAATATGTGATCAAATGCTGATAATCGATGAGGTTTAAGGAAAATATAATGAAAGCGAAGAGAAGCGGCGAACAGACAACTGAGGAAGGCAACAAAAAAACACAAAGATAGAGAGTCAATAGAGAGAGTAAAAAGCAGCGAGGTGATCGCTGCTTTTTTTGCTCACTTCAGCGAACGATTTGATATCGTCGATGCTTACAATAGCGACAGAATAGCTGGTGATTTCATTTATAAAATGTCGCAAAAGTGAATCAGATAAGCAAAAAAACTGCTTAACTTGCTCTTTTTATCCATTTGCAAGTTTACGCTTCAAAAGGTTAAAAAATAGTACTATTACATATATCTATCTGATAGTTAATTATTAAATACTTAGAGCCAGCCTCTCCTCTGTGGGAAAAATTTTAATTCACAGCAACAAAAAAGCAGCTAGGATTATATTAAACGAATTGTATAAATGTGGCTGCAAAGATGATTTTGAGAAAACACGTGCTCATTGCCGTTTTACTCGTTGTACTTGCTGTTGTGGCTATCGCGGGGGCGCGGTGGAAACACACTGAGTCGAACCCGTCTACTCCCGTGGTATTAAAAATCGGTGTGTCGCAGACACCATTATCTGCCCCTTTGATTATTGCCCAGCAGCGTGGGCTGTTTGCAAAATATGGTGTGAAGGTGGATGTGGTGCCCTGTTACGGAGGGGTGGAGTGCGCCCGTTTTCTGTTTGAGCAAAATGTCGATTTTGCCACGGCATCAGAATCGGTAGTGATGTTCGAAAGCTTTAAACGTGACGATTTTGTCATGTTGGCCAGCTTCGTTGAGTCAGGATTTGATCTTAAACTTCTCACCTTAGCTGAAAACGACATTTATCAAATCTCAGGTTTGAACGGGAAAAAGGTTGGGGTGGTAAAGGCCAGTGCCAGTGAGTTTTTCTTGGACTCTATGCTCATGTCCAGTGATGTCCCCGGGACAAAAGTGGAAAAAGTGTACGCCCCTTTCACGAGATTGGATGACATTCTGATCAGCGGTGAGGTCGACGCGGTTTCAGTGTGGGAGCCACTGGGTTACCAATTGCAAAACAACCCACGGGTTGATGTGGTCGATCTCAGTATTCCCGGCATTTACCAGCTGTCATTTAACTTATTGACGACAAGGGAGAATGTTACCCGCTATCAGGATGAGAGCATCAGGATTCTGCTGGCGCTGGAAGAAGCCGAAGAGTGGATTCAAGCTCACCCGTTGGAGGTACAAAAACGGGTGGCCAATTCCTTGAATATCCCTCTGGGACAACTGTCTTGGTCTTGGAATGATTACATCTACCGACTCTCTTTGGGTAATGGGCTACTCTCTAATTTACAAGTTCAGGCTCGTTGGGCGCTTGAAAAAGGTTTAGTCACAGGGCCAATGCCCGATTATCGTAAGATTGTTGATCGGCATATATTAATACAAGCGCAAAGGCGTAAAGGATTAGACGTGAAATGACATTAGGTTCGTTTTCATACAAACTCACTTTGCTTTTCTTCTCCACCGTGTTGTTGGTCGGAGTGGTGACTCATTCATTGTGGAATGTGATTGAAGAGCAAAAGAACATTGAAAACGAAATGGAGATTATTACTCAAGCTCAGTTCAACTTGGAACTTCTGCGCAATCAACTCTCGCTTTATCTGCAATACAAAGACGATGAAAGTTTTACGCAACTGACTCTTGCGCAGAACAAAATGACGGAGCAAATCCACAATACTAAGCGTTTTCAAAAGGTCATGACTAATTTAGAACGCATGAACAACACTTTGGAAAGGCTGTTACTGCATGAGAAAAATCTCGCTGGAGCCAATCTGCAGGCGAAAGAAACTGCTGCACTCCCGTTACAACATGATAGTGCAGAGTATGGACGAGGAGTTATCTGCTTTGCAGCGTAATGTTCTCGAAGAGCGACTGAACAAGTTGCGCCAAGCGGTATTTACCAGTGGTTTTTCACTGGCTTTTTTTACCCTATTGATCAGCAGCGTCACTTACTTGATGTTAAAGCGCTTTCGTAAAGGCTTTAAGGTACTGCGTTTAGGGCTAGATGAAATGCGCAGCGGAAATATGGAGAGCCGGATCACCTCGACAGAACTGGATGAAGAGTTCGCGGTCATGGCAAATTGTTTTAATTCGATGAAAGACTCCCTACAACAGAGCACCGTTACTCGCGAGCATTTAGAGCAAGAAGTGTTGCGGCAAACGGCGGAGCTTCGTGAACAGAAAGAGCAGTTGGTATACCTATCAGAGAAAGACCCGCTGACTGGGTTGAATAATCGACGCGCCTTTATGGCGGCGGTAGAAAATGCCACAGCGAAAGCGAATCGTACTGGATTAAAAATGGCCTTGCTGTTTATTGATTTAAATAAGTTTAAAGAGATAAACGACACCTTCGGCCACTATGCGGGAGACGAAATACTACGTCAAGTGGCGCGCCGCATGGAGGTTTGCTTTCGCAACACCGACATTTTGGGGCGTATTGGTGGTGACGAGTTTGTCGTGTGTCTCGATTTACTGAAAGACTACAATGGCGTACTGCCAAAAGCAGAAAAGTTTGCTCGCATGGTCAGTGAGCCGATCGATTTCAACGGAGAAAAGCTGCACGTTTATCCAAGTATTGGCATCAGCTTTTATCCTGATCAAACCCGCTCCATCAACCACTTGGTGAAGCTGGCTGATGAAGATATGTACCGCGCCAAAAATAGTGAGTCGGTGCTCATTTGGAGCAGTTATCTCTTCCCAGAAGAAAAGCAAATTTCTTAGCAGCGCCAGAGCGCTTTGCTGCACAGTAAAGCGTTATTGTGTAGCAAAAAACTCACGGCGGAAACGGGCGATTTGCTGCTGATAGTAGTTTTGCCACTGCTGCTCATCCCAACTCGCGTAGCGTCTGGCTCTCTGCTCTTCCAAGCTGGCTTTCAGTTGCGCCAAGGCTCGTTGGTAGTCTTCCACTTGTTTCTCTTGTTCACGCTCCTGCTGAGCTCGAAAAGCAATCTCGCTTGATTGCTCATCGCTAAGATACTTTTGGGCCAAAGTTTGGCGGATCTGTTCTCTTTCGTCTGCAGAATAGTGGCTAGGAATCAAACTTAGTGCTCGCTCGTAATGAGTTTGCTTATCCTCAAACTCAAGCACGTCGCCCTGTTGTTGCCAGCGCTCGATCAAGCTTTGATATTGCTCAACAAACTGACTGGCTTCGATTTGTGTTAGTGGCACACTGTCTAAGCGAAACTCCAATATGGCAAATTGATCGGCCAAAAGGACAGTGCTCAGTGGGCCCCAAATCTCCAGCGCATTTTGCTTAAACATCTCGATCCGCTGGGAGAGACTATCGAGCGACTCCAGTGGCATGTTTGCCTGTGCATCCTGCCATTGTCGGCTGCGTTGGCGGAAGTTTTGAAGCAGTTGAAACCACTCGACAGAGAGCAAGGTTTGAAGTTGAGCAAGCTGCTTTTCACAATTCTGTTTATGCACACATTCGCGCCAAAAACTTTCTAATTGTTCACGTAAAACGCGGCCTTGTAGTTCGCGTAGCTTGTGAGGATCAAGCAGCAAATTTGCGGGTTGAGCGGCTTTCGCTGCAAAAGCCAAAGGCAGATTTGTCTCTGCGATGTTGTGGGGAACTGAGTTTGCGCTGCTTTCCGGCGCGGCGTCAGTAGGGGAAATGAGAGCAGGTGAGGCTAGCCGCTCACTTTGTTTTTTGCTCTGTGGCCAAAGTTGCCAGACGACAATCAAGCTCGCCACAAGGGCGAGCAGGAAAAAAGCACGTGTCCGATTCATTACTTAATCACCGCGCTTACCGGAAAATGGTCGGAAAGATTGTAATGCTGCCACAATCTGGCATCGGTGGAACGGGGCACGTCAACGCGGTTATCATTCGATGTTTTGCTCGCATGTTCTGCGCTAAGCAACACATAGTCAAGATACTCGACATTCTCACCGCCAGAGAGTGCTTCACCAGCAAAATCATTGATGCGCGGATCGAAAGTCGACGCCGTATAGCCTGAGTATTGGGGCTCTAGCGCATTCAAGTTCACTAACATCTGTTGGTAATCGCCCGGGAACTTCAGTTTGTTGACGTTGAAATCACCGCTGTAAACCACAGTTTCATCGGTAGGAATGTTCAGTGATTGTGCCAATGCACGGATCTGTTTGAACTGGCGCTGACGATATTCGCGCGCAGTATCGGTATCAAACGAAGCTGTGTGGGTGGCAAACACATGGTATGCCTGACCGTTTTTGATCACTTCAACATAGTTAACCCCTTTGTCCGCAAAGCAATCAGTGCCACTGCAATCAGGGAAGACGTACTGTGCTTGATTGACAATAGGATAGCGACTCACGATCACCACACCGCCATCGTAGATATTGATGCCATCTTTATCGAGCATCTTGCTTTGATAAGGATATTCTTTGGCCAGTTCTCGTAAAAAAGCGCTGCGGCCGCTGGCAAACACTTCTTGCAAGGCTAAGACGTCGTAGCCTTTCACGTGGTCGGGAAGAATTGAAAAGCGATCGCCGATGTGCGATGCCACGCCGGGCAAGGCCCAAATATTGTAGGTCATCATTTTTAAGGTGTGCCCGCTTGGTTCGACTTGCTCGTCCACTTTGGCGGGCGTGATGGTGTAGTAGAGATCATCATAGCGGGCAGTGGCGTCGGATTTGAGTCCCAGTTCGGTGTTGGCTGTGCCAAAGGCATCACTGCGAAAACGGTGCACTTCTCTATCCTGTTGCAAAGAGAGCGGAACATCGGCCGCACTCACGCCGTATTCAATGGAAGAGTTGTACCAGTGCCCATTCATGGTTTGGTGTAGTGTGACACTTTCACCTTGCGAGTTGGTGACGACGGTATCAAATTGGTAGTACTCGCCCGATTTGACGCCCGTCCAACGATTAAAACTGATCACTGCTTTGGTTTCCCAAGGGCCAATTTGGTCTGTGTGTTGCAGCCACTCGTCGCCTAAAGTGAGGCGATCTGAGCCGCTGTGTTGTACTTGAATCGTCAAGGTTTGGTCGCTGTTATTGGTTAGGTAGACATCGGTATCGGCCAAAACAGGAGCGCTGCACAACAAAGGCAGTAAGGTTCGCCAAGTGAAAATATCCATTTACATTATCCTATCTGTTTGAAATCGATGGATAATCTAGAAGATAGCGATGACAGTTATGTTATAAAGTTGTGACAAATATAAATAATTGCTTGAATCGGAGTGATTTATAAACCAAAGGGCGGCGTTAGCTAAGCGCGAAATAGCCACCGCGCTTAGCTAGGAGGGGATAACTTGGGTTATCTAAACGCGGTTATCGCCAGTACTAAAGGCGATAGTCTGACTGATAGCGGTTAAGCTGCGACCACTCTCTTGCTGCCACTTGGCAAATGCGAGGTTGACGGCTTGCTGGCTCTTTTTTGTCTCTTTGCCACCTTCAATCACCTTACAGTTGCGCAGATACGCCTCTACATCACCAGAAAGAATAAAGGTGTCGACCCCGAGTTGACGAAGGCTGTACGGCCCAGTGTTGCCGCCCAGTCGACTGCCGTGTTTTTTCAAAAACGACCATAGCCCCGTGATGTCATCTTTGGGCCAGTTGGCGACCATTTGACCGAATGAGCCGTGCTGCGTTGAGACACTATGGATCATTTGCGCGTTTTCACGAATCGAGATCACTTTCGCATGGTGACGGATAATACGTGTGTCACTGGCTTTGTCGTCCCACTGTTCGTCGGAGAGCATCAGCAGTGGCTCAATCCGAAAGCCGAAAAATACCTCCTCGAAATTGGGCCATTTATTGCGCACCACCTGCCATGAAATGCCGCTTTGAAAAATCTTCATACTGAAAGCGGATAACCAGCGATCATCACTGATGGCGGCGATCGCTTCGGTATTGAGCGGTGTGGTCAGTAGTGCTTCGAGCTGCGCTTCGCCTCCTTTGCGCTCGGCAGCGCGCTGATAAATATCGGCAAATTTTTCTAAAGGCATAATCGATTCTCCTTTGCATGTTGAGCGTATGGTATGACGAGCTTCAATCCGTTTCGCGAAGGCTTGCAAAATCTCGAGTTACTCAGCAAGTGTCGCCGTTTTTCGGTACTGACTGGGTGTCATGCCAGTGAGGCGAGAGAACTCGCGATTAAAGTTGGACTTGGTCTGAAAGCCACAGTTCATAAATATTTGTGTGATCGGAGCATCGCTGCTGTGCAGCGCCTGTTTGGCGTGTTCGATACGGTATTCGTTAATGACACGAGAGATGTTTTTCTGCTTCACTTGGTTCACCGCGCTGGAGATCTGTTTGGCAGGAACACACAATTTGCGAGACAGCTTTGACAGCGTCAACTCAGGATCTAGGTAGGCGTGTTTAGTTTTCATCAGTTCATCGAGTGCGATGACAATGGTTTGCGCTTGCTGCGCGCTGAGGCTGGAGACGCTATTCAGCGGTGTTTCGAGTTTGCTTTCTTTGTCCGAAAGTTCATCGGCCTCATCATGGTTTGCGGTGTTCATCGCGACCAGAATCACCGCCAAAGAGAGAACAGGGAGCAACACCAAGTGCCCGATGCTTAAGATAAACGGAGCCAACGCGCCTTGGTTGTAGGTAAAGTCGAGCGACATGGCACCGTCAATCAGCGCGGAAAAAAGCAGCATCCAGCCCGCAATATTCTCAGCTCTTTTCACGCTTTCCCAACTGCTGAGGGAAACATGGATCAGCACTGTTTCTTTGGCGGAGTAGCGCACCAACGCAATGCCGTAAACCAGATAAATGGCGGTGAGAATTTCATCCAGCGGTAAATACCAAAGCGGCTGAGTGGCCACGCTGACGAGTACCAAAAGTGGCCCAGCCGCATGCTTGGCGGCAAATTGAGTCAGTGTTTGCGTGTGGCTGAAATGGGTAAAGGCGTACCAAGCAAATACTGGAATGCAGGAAGCAAACAGGGGTTGAAGTAGAGCAAAGAGCGGCAGATTGAAACTCCAACGCAGTCCAACCAAGCCCGTTGTCAGAGCGCAAAGGATGAGAAACCAGCAGGCGGTTTTAGCTTGCTCGGCAAAGCGCACATATAAGGTGATCGCGAGTAACGCGAGCAGCAAAGAGACAACAAAAGGAATAGGAATGGCGAGCATGAAATGTCCTGTTTTGGCTTTGCGCAGTGCCAGTCAATAGAGTGTTTTAGCATAACGCTTTGAATCTGAACAATATAGCCCTAAAGAACCAATACCGGTTTTGCCACGTGCTAAAACCGGATTTAGGACGCTTTCGCCCAGCTCATTGGCCACTATAAGCACATCACAGATTAAAAGGAGAAGCGTGATGCGGTTCTATATTTTGGCTTGGCAGAAGTACGCGGACTTTGCAGGGCGAACATCGAGAGAAGAGTTTTGGATGTTTATGTTGTTCCATCTATTACTGACTTTGTTGTGCATTGGCTTGGATATCGCTTGGCAAAATGGGAGCTTGTTTGACCTGCTGTACAGCGTCGCAACATTACTGCCGTTACTCGCGATTACGGTGCGACGTTTACATGACATAGAGCGCTCTGGCTGGTGGTGTTTGGTTTTTCTTTTGCCCATTTTTGGCCCTTTACTACTGCTGTATTGGCTAACGCTGAAAGGGCCTGTTGCGACAGAGAGGAGCGCAGGATGAAGCCTTATCTGACTCTGCTGTTATTGCTCGCTCCGCTAGCATGGGGACAAGATCAAATGACACACAACTTACCGCAAGGCGCACTCGGGGTTGTTTCTGTCGGGAAAATGAACCAAGGCGAGTTGATCTGGCTGCGTGGCCGTGTCGGAGATGGACGCTACACACATATGAATGAGCAAGGTCAGCATTGCACGCTCTCAGTGCCCGTCGCAGTGGGGCAGATAGGCGACAGCGGGCTTGGAATTGAGGAAACTGCTGGGCTGTCAATCATTGTCATGAGCGATAAGCTCAATCACGCTTTACTCAGTGGTGAAAGGATACTGAGCGATCAATGGCAGATTGTTTTTTGGCCGCGAAAAGGAGCAGCGAAATTACCGCAGGCGGATGGTTATATTGTGCAAGGGATTGAGGCCAAAGAGAGTTTTGTGCTCAATTCCAAGCGGCGTTGGGTCTCTTGGCTGACCGGAGATTCACGTTTGCTGCGCTGTTGGTGAGAGAAGCGGTAAGTGCAGACCATTGGTGGATAGACTTTAATGATACTTTGCGTTATACAACATGCTTCCCATAATCGTTTTTGCGAGGCAGTGCATGTTTGAGAGTTTTGGTGTGATTAATATTTGGACCTATATGCTGGGGCTGCTGATGATCATTTTGGCCCCCGGTCCCAACTCTATCTATGTGCTCAAATCTAGCTCAACTTTTGGCATCAAAACCGGCTACAAAGCGGCGATGGGTGTACTGGTTGGTGATGCGATTTTGATCCTGCTCTCTTATTTAGGTGTGGCGTCTTTGATCCAAACCTCACCGCTGCTGTTTACCATCATTCGTTATCTGGGCGCGGCTTATCTGCTCTATTTGGGCTTCAAACTGATCCAACAATATTGGCAAAAGCCTGAGTTCGATGATCAAGGTGTTGCGCGTCCGCGCAAAGTGGAAAAGGTGTTTGCTAAAGCGCTCACCTTGAGCCTCACCAATCCGAAAGCGATCTTGTTTTATGTCTCCTTCTTTATTCAGTTTATTGATTACACCTATGAACACACTTGGATTTCGTACCTGATCCTTGCCACGATTTTGGAGGTGTTCAGCATTGTCTACCTGAGCGTGTTGATTTTTGTCGGTACCTCGCTCACGCAGCTGTTTAAGAACAATCAGACACTGAGCAAATTAGGCAACGGATTGCTTGGGCTGCTGTTTATGGGGTTTGCAGCGCGACTTGCCAGTTTAAGTTAAGCACCTAAAGATAAAAAACAGCCAGCATTTCGCTGGCTGTTTTAGTTGCGAGATAAGCGACAGCTTAGTGACTGACCAAATGAAGACCGCTAGGAAGAGCATCGCCAAACACGCGTTTAGACTCGCTTTCAGAAAGCGCTTTGACCTCTTCGACCAAGCTTATCCACGCATCCGGCACTCGGCTCTGTTTCAGTTTGGTGAGCACTTGTTGGCGGAAATCTTCAGAGATATCAAACAGACGATCACCTGTTTTACGACAAATCATCACCGCAGCGAAGGCGATCATCGGTTCTTTTTGCCAGTTTTGATCCAATAGCTTCGGTAACCATTGTTCCGCTTGCTCACGTGGAATGACACGATGTTGGCTTGCGTAGAGCGGTGTACGAGAGGCCAAACGGCCGATTGCCCACCAGTGTGCTTGTTCAAATTGGTTTTGATTCAGTGCTTTGCTCAAAAACCAACTGGTTAGCAAAACTTTGTCTTCCACTTCAAGATGCTCTAGAGACGCGGCCAGTCGAACCATGGCTTCGTAGCCCATATCTTGAGCGGCTTTTGCTGTTTGTGGGTTTTTCATCGCGCCAGGGTGCAAGTACTTGGCAATGTCGGCAAGCAGCGTTTCTTGTTGCTCTTGGTTTAAACCACCAGCAATACGGCGCCAGAATACCCACCAATCGGTCCAACCTTGATGATTTTGGAACTGGATTCCTTGTTGGTAGAGCCCCCACACTTGCTCGATACGCCAAGAATCGGTGGCATCACCAAAACCCGGGCGAAGAGAAAAGCCCGCTAAGCGCAGCCAGTTCTTTTCGTGTTGTTCAGAGCGGCGACGACGTTTTCGGCCTTGTGCAAAGGCGTCAAACAAGTGGCGTAGGGTGGTGAAGTCCCATTCATCTCGCTTGCCAAGTTTGCGTTCAAGCTCTTTCGCTAACACTTTGATCTCATTGCCTTCGCCACTTTTCTTGTTGCCACTATAGAGGCGAGTAATGAGTTCTTTGCACTCATTCAATCGTGGGTGAAGTGTGGCGTTCTCTTGTTCTTCGGCTTTTTTGTTGCGAACTTCAAACTCCAGTGCCCAACGTTTGTCCTCTTCTTCGACACTGACACACTCCATCTTCAGGGTGCCGACTTCGGTCAATTGACAGGCGAGTTGAACTTCCACACGCTCTTTCTGGTTTGCTTCTAATTCTGCGCCTTCCCCCTGCAATGTAACGATATACGGGGGAAGTGGGGTGAAGATATCAGGGTCGATGTCCGCCATGACGCCGTTCTGAATCGCCACATGGTGCGACAAGGCATCGTGCGTTGAAGTAAGCAGGTTAAAGCGTACAGGTTCACCAAGGGTGAGCGAGAAGCGTCGCCCAGTGAGACGAATTTCTTGTCCTTCTTCGGTGCCTTTTGCAAGCAAACAGAGCGCTTTGCCCATTTTGTTTTTTTCTTGCAGATGCAAAAAGTAAGACCGAGCAGAACCGCCGCCGATTTTTAGTTGTGCACCGCGGCGGGCCTTGGCAAAGGCTACGGCCCCTAATGCCACCGACCAATCTGGATGCGGGTTATCAAGGACGGTGACCGGTGCGCCGCGCCAGCGACCGAGCAACTCGGTCATCCGCGCCGTGACGAGGTCACTGTTAAACACGCCGCCGTTCAACAACAGACCTACCGGAATGGCAGGTTGCTCACCCTCTGACTCTCCTAACGCAGCATGAGAGACTTGTTGGTGCTGAGATAAAAACTCGGCCACGTGTTTGCTCACTGCAGGATCAGCAACATAAGGCAAACCAAATTCGACCACGGCGCTGCGGCGTTTATCCGGCGTTTGAGTAAAATCAGAAAGCGGGAAGAAGCCGTCGAGGGCGATTTGATGAACTTCCTGTTTGTTCAAAGCGATGCTCTTGGTGCCGCCAAGCAGTTTGGAACCGCTGCCCAGCATGGTGATCTTCACTTCTTCAGGTGCCTTGCTCGAGAGGAGTTGCTCTTTGGCTTTGCGTGTTTGTTGAATCAGTTTGGTGAGGCTGGCCGCATTGAGTTTCTTGCTTTGATTAAAGCGCTGCTCCGCTAAATGCGCGAGGGCCAAATCTAGGTTATCGCCGCCGAGCATGAGGTGTTCACCCACCCCGATGCGATCCAAGGCGAGTGCATCTTGGTTAAATTTTGCTTCAATCAAGCTTAAGTCGGTGGTGCCGCCACCGACATCGCAAACCAAAATCAGCGGGATTTCTTTTAATAACTCTGCGGCACTGTGCTGGTGGCGCGCATACCAGTCGTAGCAAACCGCTTGAGGCTCTTCGAGCAGAAGCACTTGGCTTAAGCCTGCCAGTTGAGCGGCTTCTAGGGTCAGCTTACGTGCAGTTTCATCAAACGATGCCGGTACGGTGACCACCACCTCTTGCTCTTCGAGCAGATTGCCCGGGTGGCGATGATTCCATGCTTGGCGAATGTGATTAAGGTAACTGGCACTGGCAATAACAGGGGAGACTTTCTCAACATCGCTGACCCCGGCCCAAGGCAGTATTTCTGAATGGCGATCAACCGCTTGATGAGAAAGCCAGCTCTTCGCGCTTGAAACCTGACGCCCTTCCACCTTCGCGCCCAGTTTCGCGTGCCCATTCACCAATGATCACATTCGCAATGTCGCCAGGCACATTTTGGTTTTCCCACGGTAAGGTGAGATCGGCAGGCGCGATTTGCCCGTTGGCAGGGTGGTAGCGAAAAGAGGGAAGCAGCGGTTTACGAATCACTTCACCGGGGCCGATAAGCTGGTCAATATCGAAAAGGGAGACGTTGGATTGTTGTAAGTTCTCGGTCAGTTCGCAAAACGCGACCACCGTGTTCGTGGTGCCTAAGTCAATGCCGACAAGATAGCGAGGAGATGCCATGACAAACCCTTGATTGATTTAAAAACGGCACCCTTCGGATGCCGTTTGCTTTGTTCGATTATTCTGCCAGAGAGGCATCGTCACGCACGTCAAATTCCACGTGCCATTTTTGACCATTGTCCGCCGCAATCGCTTCGAGGTAGAGCGTGCCAAGTTCAGTCACGCGTGAGGCCAATGTCACCGGCACCACTTCGCCTTCACGGCGACCTTCGGAAACCGGCAACGTTACTTGAATTTCTGGTAACTCTTCAAGCTCATCTTGGCCCCAATGGTCCAAATGTGTTCCCGCAAGATCGTCGCGACGAACCGTTGAGCCAAAGAATTGGAAGTTCACTGGTTGGCCGATGATCAAACCAAACTGCTGGCTGGGTACGTCGACACTGGTGCCTTCTTCCATGCCAAACGGAGCCACACACAGTGCTTCCATTGGAGGAGCCATACCCGGAATGGCAGGCATTGCGCTCTCGATACCGACGTAATAACTAGAAGCAATACCACCGCGGATACGTACACCTTGACCACGACGCACGGCGCCATAGTAAGCCGCGCCGCTCGCCACCGCGAGATCCAAATCGACGCCGGTGAGTCGTTTTGCCATCTCTGCCCCAGCGTCAAGCAACCATTCGTTGATGGTCTCTTCTAAACGCTCTGCCAATAGCGATGACTTCAGCACACCACCATTAAACAAAATCGCGGTCGGTTTGATGAAATCGACAGCAGCTTGTTGAGCCATGCCAGGCATTCCGCCAACAAACGGGTTGTAATCTTGTGCAGGTAGCGCTTCACCGTTGGCATTGGCTTGCTTCGACAAGAAAGCCGCAATGTGGCGAGTGATGCCTGCGTCTTGTGCATAAGGCAAGCCCATCTGGGTCAGTGCACCGCGGTTACGTTGTACTGGGTGTTCGGTGATCGCGACTTTAGGGAAGAAGCCATCGACGAGCATTTGCTGCACTTCTTGCTGCGTCAGCTCGGTTTTCAGTGTTGCGCCGAGCAACTTAGAACCGCGGCTTGGCACGACAATCGGTACCGATTGCAGTTCGGCATCATTGAGCAGCGCTTCTTTCGCGTCACGACAAGCGTGCGTCATGGCTTGTACTTGCCAAGGTTGCAGTTCTTTGCCTTCCTGAGCCAGCTTCATCTTCAAGCTGTAGGCGAGGGCAAGATCCATGTTGTCACCGCCCAGAAGAATGTGTTCTCCGACAGCGATACGTTTGAGGGTCAGATTGCCTTCTTCTTCGGTCACTTCCACCAAAGAAAGGTCAGTGGTACCACCGCCGATGTCCACCACCAGCACGATATCACCTACGGTGACTTCATCGCGCCATTTGTCATTGCTGTTGTCGATCCAGTTATAAAGCGCCGCTTGAGGCTCTTCCAACAAGGTAAGATGGACAAAACCCACATTGCGCGCTGCTTCTGCAGTCAGATCGCGCGCCGCAGGATCAAACGACGCTGGTACCGTAATGGTCACGTCTTGCTCTGATAGCGGGTGATTTGGCTGTGCGTGATCCCACGCCTGCTTTAGATGCTCTAAATAAAGCTCGGTGGCGCGCAATGGTGAGACTTTTTCAATCTCTTCTGGGCTGCCTGCAGGCAAAAACGCATCACGGCGATTCACGCCACCATGGCAAAGCCAAGATTTCGCACTGGCCACCAAACGCAAAGGCGTTTTGCCGCCCAGATTACGGGCGATCGCACCGACAAGGGCAGTCGGTTCTGTCGTCCATGGCAACACGCGTGATGCAGGGTTCATCTCATGCTCATGCGGCTGGTAAAGAAAAGAACCAAGCTGGTTGCGAGACTCAACGGTGCCCGGCGCCGTCAATTGTGGAATAGCCATCACTTGTACGCGAGCGTGCTCGTCTTGTGTATCGAGGAAAGAGAGCACGCAGTGGGTGGTGCCAAGGTCAATACCGATACTGAATTTGGCGGCTTGCTCAGCCGCAGGTGTATTATGCATTTCCATTACAGCTCAACCTCAGCGGGTGCGATGATCGAAGCGTCGTAGTTTTCCGCCAGTTTAGGTAGCGACATCGCAGAAGCCTTCCAACCTTTGTGGATTAAGGTGCCGTTAAATGGCGCATTACCCGTTACGTTTCCGACTAAACGGATCGCTTGAGGGTTAAAACCTTCTTCAACCACAATGCGGCTCTCTTCGTCTTCGTTGCGGATCGCTTCGAGCGTCACGTACTCTTTCAGTACTTTTTGACCACCGCTATGAATAACACGCGCTGCAGCGCCCACTTCTTCATCAGAGAATGCGGTGAGATCTTCTTGTAGGAAGTCAATCAAGCGAGCTTCTTGCTGCATGATGGAAAGCAGTTGCATCGCAGAATCAGTGGATGCGGTGGCAAGCTTAGATTGGACTTCCACCACTTTTTCAATCACTTTTTCAACTTCAACGATTTTCTCTACTTCGACGATTTTTTCGACCGGTTTTTCGACTTCAACGATTTTTTCAACGGGTTTTTCCACCACCTTTTCAATCACTGTCGATTTGCGTGATACTGCCACCAACAAAAGTAAAACGCTCGACGCTGCTAAACCTGCGTGAAGCATATCGAACGTTTGAGGAATTAGGTTTAAATCAATGTTCATGCTGTTTTCTCTATTCTATTGATTTAAAGGTGCATCGCTGCATGACGACCCACATTCATCGTTTGATAGAAATGCGTTTTGCACCTAGTATTTAATACGAAAATAGTGGCGAATATTAGCATACTCAAGCCGTAAGGCTGCAATAAATACAAGATCGAGGATACTTTACAACTCGATTGTCGAAAAAAACAACACGATTAAGCCCTGACATCATCAGTCGACAGGATGTTTGTCGGCTTTGCTGCTTATTGGTGTTAAATAGGGTAGTGGGGAGTTCAATGGGTTTGTTTACAGATAAAACGGTTTCTCTGTTTTCTCCGACATGGTTGATGCGGCATCGAGCGTCTGTAATGGCCTTTATCGCAACCCTAGTGGTGACGACCATTTTCCTCAT
This sequence comes from Vibrio cidicii, assembly GCF_009763805.1. Classification (NCBI taxonomy): domain Bacteria; kingdom Pseudomonadati; phylum Pseudomonadota; class Gammaproteobacteria; order Vibrionales; family Vibrionaceae; genus Vibrio; species Vibrio cidicii. The sequence goes on from NZ_CP046804.1 coordinate 870,535, forward strand.
CATTGCCGCTAAAATTCAACGCCACTATACCACCACCATGTTTAACAATCTTGCTCAGCGTCAAGCCGAATTATTGCGAGAGTCTGTGCAAAACGATCTCGATTATATTGGCTCTGGCGCCAATTTCTTCTCTTCCGTTGCACCAGAAAACTGGGACCGATTTCAAGTGTTTGCTCGTTATACACTGGCTTCGTCGAACAGTCTCATCGCGTTGCAGTGGATGCAAAAAGTTTCCCCTGAGCAGTTGGATCAGCATGTTGAGCAAGTCCGTAAATCGTTTCCAGATTTTTCGGTGTATACAATACCGGAAAATGGCCCTAAAACCGAAGGTTACGTCTTTTCTGATGGCCGGCCAATCTACATCGCCACCGATATTTATCCGCGAACAGAGTAGAACAATGCGTTGATTGGGTTCTACTCGTCTCGTCTGCGTTTTGAGTTGGTCTTAGATAGCATTGTGACCACTGGAAAGCCCAGTATTTCGGATAAAGTCCGACTGTTACAAGATGGTTATGATCGCTCAATAGCGAAAACGGGATTGTTGGTCTATCACCCGGTTTTTGACCAGCGCCGCGAAAGCTTGCTTGGTGTTGTGGTTGGGGTGATTCGAAGTGGCGTTTATTTCGACAAACTGTTGCAGAAAACCGCTACTGAGCTGCGTTTGGTGGCGAGAGTGACCGATGTGGGTTTTGATGCAGAAGACGATCCCATCCTGTATCAGAGTCCTAACTGGTCAAACATTAGCGGTGCGGTGGTGAGTAAAGTGGTGGCGTTGCCAAACCGTAATTGGCAAATAGAGTTTAAGCTGGAAAGAAGACTTTCAAAGTGGGACGTTACCGTGTTAATAGGGATTGGGATTATTGGTGTGCTCATAGCGTCGCTGATGGCATACGTGGTGAACTTGCAAACCCGTGAGAAGCAGCGTCTCAGCTATATGCTCAACGAAAAAACCAAAGAGTTGCAGTTCATGGTCGATCACGATTCGCTCACTCAACTGTTGAATCGTAGGGCGTTTCATCACGACTTAGCCGAGATGATTGACAAACGAGTGTCGTTCAGTTTGATTGGCTTTGACGTTGACCATTTCAAGCAAATTAATGACCGATATGGCCATTTAGCGGGTGACCAGATGTTGAATGATGTCAGTAACAAGGTCAGTGCGCTGCTGCAAAAAGGAGATAAACTCTATCGTTTTGGAGGCGATGAGTTTGGCATTCTCTCCTCGGTGACTCAATCAAAAGAACTGACGTGCTATCTTGAGTCGATTCGCGATGGGGTTGAAACAATGGTCTGCGGTTATCAAGAAAATCAGATACGTTGCACTCTCAGTATCGGGGCTGCTGTTCACGACAATGAAGATGTGGAGGGGCTGATTCAAAAGATGGATGTTCAACTGTATCGAAGCAAAGAGAAAGGGCGAAACTGCGTCACGATTGTCGGCTAATTAGACAAACGGCTTGGCTTAAGTCGAGTTTCTGTTTTTATTGAGGTACACTTCGGCGCTTTATGGCTGGGAAACGAAAAGGCGATTTATGAACCACAACCGAATTGTTTGCTTTGATTTGGAAATGTGCTGCTGGAACGAAGACGGCGTAGGTCGCACAGGTGAAATCATTGAAATCGGTTTGGCTGAGATCGATTTACTCAAAGGGGAAATCGTCAAGCGCGCTCAGTATTACGTGAAGCCTGAGCACGATGAAGTTTCTCTGTTTTGTGCTGAGTTAACGGGCATTACACCGCGTAAGATTGAAAAGCAGGGCCGGCCATTAGCCGAAGTGATCAAGTCGATGATCAAAAACTTTGGTGGCAGCAATAAAATTTATGCCTCATGGGGGCGTGATGACCAAATCTTGATGAATGAGTGTCGGGAGAAAGGTATCGATGCGCCATTCAATGAGTTCATTAATATTGCGACGTTGTACAGAATTCAAAATCGCCTCAAAGATAAGCGTATTGCTCATCGAGCTGCGCAAGAAGCCAAAGGCATTGAGTGGGAAGGGCGTCAACATTCTGGGTATGTGGATGCTTATAACCTGGCCAAACTGGCGTTAACCATGTTCTAAATCGTTAGCAAAGCATGCCTGTTAAACGTCATGTTTGTTTCATCTCACTGTCGCAGTTTCGCCATTTTTTCTCTCTACACTGGACATCAATATAACAACAAAGTTGGCTTGGTAGAGGGCTCATTATGACCGCATTAATGGTGTTGTGGACGATAGCAATAGTGGTTGGGAGTGGCTTAATTTATCGCTGGCATCAAACACCAGTGTTATAACCAACTCAATGACAAAAAAACGCGCTTTGGCGCGTTTTTTGTCATAAAGAGTCGGCTACTTGTCGAGAACCTGAAGTTTGGCACGAATGAAGCTGCTGTGGTCGACATAGAGTAGCTCAGCCGTTTTGCGGATCACTGAGTCCTCCAATGGGTCAATATCGCCATCGGCGTGCGCCACCTCCCACATACCTTTGATCAACTCAAAACGCGTCTCTTGCGAAAGCTCTCTTAGTTGTGATGTGAACTCATACAGCGACGCGGCTTGAGCAACGCCACTTTGCGCCTGAGTAAGCAAAGTTTCCACTTCGTTATCGCTTAAATTGAGCAGGCGCTTGAGCAACTGACGTTTGACCGCTTGCTCGCGCTCGTCGATTTGATGATCGGCGCCAGCAACTTCACACAATAAGCTGGCAATGGCCAGATTGGGGTTGTGGGCGGCGTTTTGGCTCAAATCTGTGCCATCAAGCAACTGTTTAAAGAGAGTGGTGAGTTTGTTAAACATGTCGGTGACCTTTTCAATCGCAATACTCTTTTAACATGATAGCGTTAATGCCGTTTCACAACCGCTATCGATAATTTTATTCTGCCGCGCTGTTACTCTTCTGCACTGGTCGCTGGAAAATCGACACAACGGCCATCACTGGTGAGCAAGCTGACTCGCTTTGGCTTTCCGTCAGCATCAAGATAGAGCTCGCCAATGGCGCTGTGGTTAACTAAACGGTAAAAACGCTGGTTATCTGGGCTACGCTTTTTGATTTTCAAGCGCTTACGTTTGGTGAACCAGTTAAGCGGCGAACGAGGGCTGTAAAGCAGTCTATCCATCGCATCACAAAAGCGCAGCAGTCGCGCAGGAAAATGATTTTTTAATCCGCTGCAGGTGATTTGGTAGATATTGGGGCTGGATTTGCGAAAGCGCAACTTGATGTCATAAACAAACGAGTAGTGCACATCCCCCGAGAGAATGACAAAGTTGGTTGGCGTTTTGGTGTGGGTAAAAATGCTGATGAGCGTATTGGCGCTGCCCGGATGCGCCATCCAGTTTTCGGCGTCGATCAGTAAAGGTTGGCCGAGTTGCGTCATGATACGTTGCAGCATTTCAATAAATTTGACGCCAAACATCGGCGCGGCAGAAACAATGATCACTTTTTCTTGATGCATCAGCTCTTGTTGCAGTTCGACCAGTGCTTCCCAATCCATCAAACCAGACGGCTTATTCATGCGTGATTCCGAGCGCCAGCGTCGGGTTCGGGTATCCAGCACCACCACTTTGGGTTCGGTAGGAATGGTGTAGTGCCAATCTTCAAAGCGATAGAGCAGTTGAATAAACGCGTCTTGATGCTCCGCGGTCGGAGAGTGAAAATAGCGCTGCGCCGCGATGAAAAAGCGCTCGTCAAACTTTTCCGGTGCGTTACCCCAACCTTGACAGAGCCAGTAGGAGAGCAAACCGTTGCCAATCACGCGGCGAGAAAATGGATGCTGATAGGCCGCCGTCTCCCAGCCAATGGTGAGGTTCCAGTCATCGGTCACGTCGTGATCATCAAAAATCATGTAAGTCGGCAAGTGAGCGAGCAGGCGTTGCACACTCGGCAAACCGGCAACAAAATCGTCAATCTGCTTGATTTCTTTGTGCCACAACTGTTGCCATTTCTCGCTCAGTGTCTGCCCAGCCCACTCAAATGCATGCTCTTTCAGGCGCTCTCGGTTAACCAGTTGCCACGCTTGCGGCGACCACACCAGCAGGTACATGGCAAAAAATTCGGCAAAGCTGATGAGATGATTTTCACTTTCAGTGGAACTGAACACCGGTTGGCGGCGAAAACGCATTAAACGAGCCAACAGTGTGGATTGGTCGTGATAGTCGGGTAGAATTTGATCGCGGCCGTAAAAGCTGCGTGGATCTTGATAGAGCGCCAAGCTGTCTTGAAAAGGCGCGTCGACAAACGTTTCGTTGGCTAAACCGAGCCGCTCAATGAGCTGCGTGATGGCGTCTAATGTCGGTCCGGCCACATGATCAGCGTAAATTTGATCGCCACTTAGCAGCAAGAGATCAGGGCGCTCTGCTGGCGAAAGCGAGGCGACTTTTTTATCCGCTGCGACCAAGGCATCAGCGCTGCGATGGTGCGGGTTACGACAGGAGCCATGCAGAATGTAATCTGCGGTTGTTCGCACAGAAAATGCAATCCCTTTTGTTTCATCTCCCTCGTAGCAAAGGTGCGGCACAAGCTCAGTGATCGCTCCCGCTTGAGTATGAATTTGATAAAACAGCGCGCAGTTGGTTGGGTATTCGCCAGCAAAATGCCACAGCGCGACAAAAGCATGCTCACCCACTTGTTGTTGCAGAGAAAGGCTCAGCGGCGCTTGATAGAGTAATTTTTCGCCGCTTTCATCGAAGACCTGAAAAGTGCCCTCAACCGGTTTCGCTGCTCACCAGCCAAAGGTTAATTTCGCTTGCGGTCGTTTTCCTGAGAATTGGGCCTGCCAGAATCAGCGGCAGAGAAGAGTGCGGCGGGTTTGTCTGGGTCAATCCTTACTCCTAGCGGTGTAACTAGTTATCGTTAGTGTCGTCTTCAAGCACTTCGATCACTTCAGCGCTGGAAAGTTCGTGTCCCATGAGAAAAATCGCCAACATCGCATCGGCTTTGGTTTTGGTGTCGCTGGCCTCGGCTAAAATCTGTTCGAAACGATGGCGGATCATGGCGATTTCATGTTCAACAAAGCCGCGTCCTTCCTCTTCACCTTGCAGATCATCGGGCGCGTTATCAAATTCAAGAAACAGCAAATCGCCGTCTAAGCGAGTGTTCACCAGCCTTTCGGGTAGCCATTCCTCTCCCATCACAAGGTCAGGATCGCAATCATCGGGTAATGAGATGAGGATGTTTTTAAGTTCGGAAGCTTTCACATTCAATTCAAATCAAAGGCAATATCTATTATTGTAACGGCTAAATATCGATGAGCCTAAACCGTTTTTCATGGTTTTGTTAATTATTTACGTTTGACGCACTGTCATTGATGGAATGTGTATATAGATGAAGAAAAAGTTATTCATTGTGGGGCTTGGTGCAGTTTTTTTTCTGCCTAGTCAGACGGTTAAAGCTCAGCAACCGGATTGGGGGATCGCGGCTATGTATCGAGTTGCCTCGATTCCATTTGATACTAGCGGCGGCGACCAATCAGTGAGCACGTTTGTCCCGATGATGTTTTACAACGATGACAACCTGTTTATTCGTGGCACCGAAGGCGGATTTTATCTACTCGAATCCGAAAATCAAAAGTGGCAGCTCAACGCGTTAACTCGACTGCGCTTTATCGATATCCCTAAAGTGGCGCAAAATTCGATTGAAGGCGACAAAGCGGATTTCGGTCTGCAGCTAGCGCATCATTGGGACGAAAACTGGCGTTTGGAAGCGGAAATTATGGCTGACAACGAGTACCGTTTTCACTCCAATTATCGTTTGGCGGCCAAATATGATTGGGGCGATTGGGAATTGGAGCCGTCGTTTACGCTCAGGTATAAAGAAGCCGATTTCAACAGCACCTACTTTGCCTTCTCTGATATCACTCAGGAGCATATTGGGGCAGGAATTGATGCGAACTTGGGTTTGAAAACGCGCTATCACGTGGCGTCAAATCTCTATCTGCTCGGGCAAGCCAGTGTGACTCGTTTAGACAGCAATGCCTACCATAGCCACGCCGTGGAAGATCGCTATCAAGGCGAGTTTTTTGTCGGGTTTGGATTTTTCAACGACAAGAACAAAGAACGCAAGTCGTCTTTGAGCAATAAAGCATACGTACGTGTGGCTCACGGTTGGGCAACGCCGTCCAATATTGGCGAAATCTTTAAATTTGAACAAGAAAAAGATCCGTACAACAACCAAATGAGCTCATTTTTTTATGGTCATCCTTTAACTGATGAGCTATTTGGCCTGCCTTTGGATATCTACCTGCATTCGGGAATCGCCCATCATTGGGCATCGCAAGTGCAGAGCTCGAGTACCGAAACAGTTGTGTCCATTAAAGCTTATTACACCTTCAATTGGCCGACTAAGTGGCGTTTTGGTTTTGCCGAAGGGATGTCCTACATCGACAACATTACCTATATCGAACAGACCGAAATGGATGAAAAAGGCTACACGCCAAGCCATTTGCTCAACTATCTCGACTTTTCGTTTGATGTGAATGCCGGAGAGTTGTTCGGGCAATCAGAATGGAAGAATGTCTGGTTTGGCTACTCGCTTCATCATCGTTCGGCGATATTTGAAAATGCCTCGCAATTTGGCCGGATTAAAGGCGGCAGCAACTACAACACTGTGTATCTGCAGTTTGATTTTTAAGCCCTAATGCTGTAACTCAGCACGCAGTTGTAAAAAGGCCCTCACATCATGTGAGGGCACAAACTAACCGGCACGAAAGTGGGCAAAATGCGTTCAGTCCATTGGTGTACCAGACAGTGGATATGGCTCGCTTTGTGACTAAGCGCTCAGCGCAGCCAAGTGCTGCGTTGCTGAAGCGATGCCTTTGCTGGCAAAGTCGTCACCCATGTTGAGCGCTTCTGCGTAGACAAATTCAACCTCAGTGATACCGATAAAACCCAATACGGTGCGCAGATATGGTGTGACGTTATCGCTGGCGGCGTCTTTGTGGATCCCGCCGCGTGTGGTGATCACAATTGCTTTTTTGCCTTCAATCAGACCTTGTACGCCCGCTTCGGTGTATTTGAACGTCACACCAGCGCGCGCAATCAGATCAATCCAGTTTTTCAACTGAGTCGGTACCGTGAAGTTGTACATTGGGGCCGTGATAACCAGCGTATCTGCCGCTTTCACTTCGGCAATTAGCGTGTCTGAAAGCGCAACAATCGCTTGTTGCTCCACGCTCAACTCGCCGCTGGCACGCAGTGCTGTCGCCACTTGGAAGTCCAATACAGGCAGAGGTTGCTGCGCTAAGTCACGCACCGTAATTTCTTGTTGGTCGATATTTTTGACCAATTCATCGACCAGTTTATTGGATTGAGAGTAGTCGCCAAGAATGCTGGATTTAAGTACGAGAAGACGAGACATAGGAGATTCCTTAAGCTTTGTTGCAAAGTATGTGGCCATTTTAGTCACTTTTTGTTGAGTGAGAAGTCAAGGAACTTGGTAATCTCATTCGAAAAATTAGAATAATGCTCGTTGGTGGCTTTTCTTGAGGCTGTGGTACAATCCGCGCAGTTTTAAGTCATGAAAAGAATAGGAAATGCTTTGACGTCGTCACAGCCCAATACACAATCCAAGCCGCCGGAGCAAAAGGCTCAGGCGAATACCGCCGCCTCTTTACGCCAAGCGCTCAGTCAGTGCTTGATCAAAGATCGCTTCCGTCTCAGTAAGCGCATTTCGGGTGCCAGCAAAATCAAAAAAGAGTCAGCACGTCACGCCGTGTTTGATGAGATAGCACTAGATATCGCTAAATCGATGATGGAAGTGGAGCAGCGCTGTCGTCTGCAACCAAAAATCGACTACCCTGAAATCCTGCCTGTTAGCCAGAAGAAAGATGACATCGCGAAAGCGATCGCTGAGCATCAGGTGGTGATTGTGGCCGGGGAAACAGGGTCAGGGAAAACCACCCAGCTACCGAAAATTTGCGCCGAGTTGGGCCGAGGTAAATTTGGCCTGATCGGTCACACTCAGCCACGCCGTTTGGCCGCTCGTTCTGTCGCCAGCCGCATTGCCGAAGAGATGGAGACCCAGCTTGGCGATTTCGTCGGCTACAAAGTGCGTTTTAACGATCAAATCTCTGAAAATACCCAGATCAAACTGATGACCGACGGTATTTTGCTGGCGGAAATTCAGCACGATCGTTTTCTCAATCAGTACGACACCATCATCATTGATGAAGCGCATGAACGCAGCCTCAATATCGATTTTATTCTCGGCTACCTCAAAGAGCTGTTGCCGCGTCGTCCAGATCTCAAAATCATCATTACGTCCGCGACGATTGATCCGGAGCGTTTTTCTAATCATTTTAGCGGCGCACCGATCATCGAAGTTTCTGGCCGAACCTATCCGGTAGAGACCCGCTATCGTCCGCTAAGTGGCGAAGATGAAGACGACCGCGATCAGCTCGAAGGCATTTTTGAAGCCGTTGATGAGCTGTGTGATGAAGGGTTGGGCGACATCCTGATCTTCATGAACGGTGAGCGTGAGATCCGCGATACTGCCGATGCCTTGGCGAAACGAAAGCTCAAAGACACCGAAATCATCCCTCTGTACGCGCGTTTGTCAGCAGGCGAGCAGAATAAAATCTTCCAGCCGCACGCTGGGCGTCGTATTGTGCTGGCGACTAACGTCGCGGAAACCTCGTTGACGGTACCGGGGATTAAATACGTGATTGATCCGGGTACAGCGCGTATCAGCCGTTATAGCTATCGCACCAAAGTGCAGCGTTTGCCGATAGAACCCATTTCGCAAGCCAGTGCCAACCAGCGTAAAGGCCGTTGTGGACGGGTGGAAGAGGGGATCTGTATTCGGCTTTACTCTGAGGAAGATTTTAACTCACGCTCAGAGTTCACCGATCCGGAAATTCTGCGCACCAACCTAGCTTCGGTCATTTTGCAAATGACGGCGCTCGGCCTTGGCGATATTGAAGCGTTCCCGTTTGTTGAAGCGCCGGATAAACGCAATATCCAAGACGGCGTGCGTCTTTTAGAAGAGCTGGGCGCGATTGACTCGCAAGCGAAAGAGGCCAACAAACGTCTGACCGCGATAGGCAAGCAGTTGGCCCGTTTGCCGATTGACCCACGTTTAGCGCGCATGGTGCTGGAAGCGCCTAAGTATGGCTGTTTAAAAGATGTGATGATCATTGCCGCTGCGCTCTCCATCCAAGATCCGCGCGAGCGCCCATCGGACAAACAGCAATCGTCGGACGACAAACATCGCCGCTTCTTTCACGAAGAGTCTGATTTCCTTACTTTCGTCAATTTGTGGAACTACATTCAAAAGCAGCAAAAAGCGCTTTCGGGTAACCAGTTTCCGCCGCCAGTGTAAAGAGGATTATCTCAACTATTTGCGGGTGCGCGAATGGCAAGACGTCTATTTCCAAATCCATCAGTCGATGCGGGAAATGGATTTCAAGTTGAATGATGAACCGGGCTCATTTGATGCGGTTCACAGTGCCATCTTGGTCGGTCTGTTATCGCACATCGGCATGAAAGATCAGGAGAAGAACGAATATCAGGGCGCACGCAATGCCCGTTTCCATCTTTTCCCTGCCTCCGGCCTGTTTAAGAAGCAGCCGAAATGGGTGATGTCGGCTGAGCTGGTGGAAACCTCCAAACTGTGGGGACGCGTGGTGGCGAAAATCCAACCAGAATGGATTGAACCACTCGCTAAGCACCTGATAAAACGCAGTTATAGCGAGCCGCATTGGTCGAAAAAGCGTGCAGCGGTAATGGCTTATGAGAAAGTGATGCTGTACGGCATTCCTATCGTGCCAAAGCGTTTGGTCAACTACGGCAATATTGACGCCGCAGTGAGCCGGGAGATTTTCATTCGCAGCGCACTGGTGGAAGGAGAATGGGAAACCAAACACGCTTTCTTCAAGCAAAACCGCAAGTTGCTGCAAGAGGTGGAAGAGCTTGAGCATAAGTCGCGTCGCCGTGACATCTTGGTCGACGATGAGGAGCTGTTCCAGTTCTATGACCAGCGTGTAGGCACAGACGTTGTCTCCGGGAAGCACTTTGACTCTTGGTGGAAACAAGCGGCGAAGAAAGCCCCTGAACTGCTGAACTTCGAAAAAGAGATGCTGTTTAAAGGCGACGCCAGCCATGTCACAGATTTGGACTATCCGAATTTCTGGCATCAAAACGGCCTGAAACTCAAGCTCAGTTATCAATTTGAACCGGGCGATGACAGCGATGGCGTGACGGTGCATATTCCGCTGCCGATTCTCAACCAAGTGGATGCGGCTGGGTTTGACTGGCAGATCCCGGGCTTGCGCCATGAGCTGGTGGTGAGCTTAATTAAGTCGCTGCCAAAGACACTACGCAAGAATTTTGTGCCCGCACCGAACTATGCAGATGCGTTTTTGGCGCGTGTGAGCGCGATGGAAATGCCGTTATTGGACGCGTTGGAGAAAGAGCTGCGCCGTATGACAGGTGTGGAAGTGCTGCGCGAGGATTGGAAACTCGATCAGGTACCCGATCACTTGAAAGTCACTTTCCGCGCGGTGGACGAGAAAAATCGCAAATTGAAAGAGCACAAAGATCTGCACGAACTGAAAGAGAGTTTGAAAGAGAAAGTGCAGGAGACGCTCTCCAAAGTGGCTGATGACGACATCGAGCAGCAAGGTTTGCATACATGGAGCTTTGGTGAGCTTCCACAGGTCTACCAGCAAAAACGCGGTGGTTATCAAGTCAAAGCCTACCCAGCGATTGTCGATAACAAAGACAGCGTGGAGATCAAGCTGTATGAAACTGAGCAAGAGCAGGTTGCGGCCATGCGCGCAGGTCAGCGCCGTCTGATTTTACTCAACGTGCCATCGCCGATTAAGTATCTGCACACCAATTTGCCGAACAAGTCGAAGCTTGGCCTCTACTTCAACCCGTATGGCAAAGTGCTCGATCTGATTGACGACTGTATCGCCTGTGGTGTGGATAAGCTGATTGAAGAGCAGGGTGGTTTGGTCTGGGAGCCCGAAAAATTCGAGGCGCTCAAAGAGCATGTTCGCGCCGAATTGGGTGACACTGTGGTTGAAATCGCCAAACAAGTGGAAACTATCCTCACCACCGCCTTTAATATAAATAAGAAGTTGAAAGGTAAGATTGATTTCACCATGGCGTTTGCACTGTCTGACATCAAGGCGCAAATTGAAGGTTTGATCTTCAAAGGGTTTGCTACGGAGTGCGGCTGGAAGCGTTTGCCAGATATTCTGCGCTACATGCGTGCAATTGAGCGTCGCATGGAGAAGCTGCCGATCGATCCAAACAAAGATCGTCTGCATATGCTTAAGATCGAATCGGTGGTGAATGACTACAAAGAACTGCTGAATAAAATTCCGAAAGGGATGGCCGTACCAGACAATGTGAAGGAAATTCGCTGGATGTTGGAAGAGCTGCGCGTGAGTTATTTTGCCCAGCAGCTTGGCACGCCGTATCCGGTTTCGGATAAACGGGTTAAAAATGCAATAGATGCTTGCTAATTCCGCACTTGGATGTAGGCATATTAATTGCAGAATGTATAATAGCGGGCATTGATACGTCTATCAGGAGGCAAAAACCTGCCTCCTGACAGACTGACAAACAAACGAGAGAAGGTTAACGATGAAAAAGACTCTTTTAGCACTAGCGCTTGTTGGCGCGTCATCAACAGCGATGGCGGATTCATGGATTTACGGCGGTGCGACGGTCGGTCAGTCTGACTTTAAAGGCGAAAGCGGCACTTCCTACTCAATTCACGCGGGTACAGGCATTCTGCCAATCATTGGTATCGAAGCTGGCCTAACTCAACACGGTACTTTTGATATCGATTACTCAGGCACGAAGCGTGATACCAAGCTACGTTCTTACTACGCAGCACTTAAACCAAGTATCGATGTAGGCCCACTGCACGTTTGGGCAAAAGGTGGTCTTCATCAGTGGGATAAAGAAGTCACTGGCTTGTCAGCACAAGACGACGATGGCGTCGATATCATGTACGGTGTTGGCGCAGAATACTTTATCTTTGGTCCACTTTCTGTTGGCGCAAGCTACATGAACTACACTACAGATAAAGACGATGTGGGTACCTTCTCACTCAACGCGACAATTCATCTCCTATAAGCCGCTCGACTTATCATGGTAAATCCAATAAACCGCTAATTTATTAGCGGTTTATTTTTATCCCCACTTTGTCAAAGCGCGCACCAATTGTTGGTTGATCGGTCTGATACCACTCGCTTTGCATCGACTTTTCCAACCCTGCCTGTTTTAAGGCTTTCAGTTCCTCCTTGCTAATCACCACATACTCTAGCCAAGTTGCCAGCAAACGCTCTAGCTGCTCCAAGGTAATGTTTTCATTATCTTTCCAAAAACCTTTCAGTAAGCCAACCACACTGAGTTCAGGAACTAAAGGTTCAATCACGCTCTGTTTGCGGTGAGTTATCTTGCTCGAACGCGGCAGTTGCTCTCGCGCTAAGTTCCAGTCCGGTTTGCCGTGGCGACTCACCAGTCGATGGCGATAGCAGTAGTAGGGAAACAGAAAGCGTTCAATCGCATGCCAGCGTTCGGCTTTGATTTCTAAGAGTATGTGTTGCAGCTCAAAATGTTCATCGTACATGGTGGTTAGGAGGTTTGCTCGAGACGATTTTATAGCGTTATAAAATATCAGAATCGGGATTTAGTTGATACTCAAGGCGTTTTTTTCATCATCTGCTTTGTAAAGCTAACTGGATGAATTTTAATGAAAACAGGAAAAATCTCCGTCCTCGGATTGCTCTTTTTTCTTCCGCTCAGCCACGGAGTACTTGCCGAGACAACTAGTGTGGATGAGACACTGCTTAACCGTTATGTGAAAGGCCGAGTGTTTGTTGAACAAGTGGTTGGCGACCACAGTGACACCCGTTGTTTGGCTTGCACGGCGCAAAGTGTGATCGAATTTGACACTCAGACGCCCACCGCAATGTACAGTTTGCCCGGTGAAGAAAACGGCTACACCAGCATTTATAAATATGAAAATCAGACTATTCGCCTTAATGGTGTGCTGTTTCACATCAAAGCTGATGGCAGTCAAGTTGTACTAGAGAGCGAAACTGGGGTAGTGTTTCTTTCCAACTGAGAGGACGACTTCGACTTGTTGTCCCCGTTTCAAGGAGAGAAAAGTCATGTCTCAATACACCGCGACAGTTCATTGGCAGCGTCAAGCCCACGAGCCGTTTTCTGATAATCTGTATAGCCGCGGACATGAGTGGCGTTTTGATGGTGGCGTAGTGGTTCCCGCTTCTGCCTCGCCGCATGTGGTTCCTCTGCCTTTATCGGTGGAGCAAAACGTCGATCCTGAAGAGGCTTTTGTCGCCGCGCTGTCGAGCTGCCACATGTTGACTTTTCTGGGAATTGTGGCGAAAAAGCGTTACGTGGTGGAAGAGTATATCGATCACGCGGTTGGCAGCATGGAAGAAAATGAACAGGGCAGAATGTGGGTTTCGCAGGTGGTACTCAGGCCGAAAATTCGCTTCGCTGGTGAGTTGCAGCCGACACGTGAGCAACTAGAAAAGTGGCATCATTTGGCTCATCAGCACTGCTTTATTGCCAACTCGGTAAAAACGCAGGTAACTACGGAGTTTTAGCAAATAATTGTAACACATGTGAAAATGTCCGTTTGCCGAACAGTAATTTACATATGTGATACGATGTTTATAAAATTTGTTGAGCATTGAGTGGTTATCACAAAAATTAACAAATAATTTACAAATTCAATCGGTCCTTGAAAATCTATTCTACGGTTAATGAGCTCCTCAGAGGTCTGACTAGTTATAAGGAATAGAAAATTGAAAAGGAAACTACTCTTTGCTGCTCTCTGGATAGTGAGTGTCAGTAGCTTGGCCGGAACCAGCGCTGCCTCACTTGATCAAACAGGCTATACCCAAACTCGTTATCCCATCGTGCTTGTGCACGGCTTATTCGGCTTTGATAAGTTAGCTGGAGTCGACTATTTCTACGGCATTCCAGAATCGCTCACCAAAGACGGCGCTAAGGTGTACGTGGCGCAGGTCTCCGCGACCAACAGCAGTGAGGTGCGTGGCGAGCAGTTGCTCGCGCAAGTTGAAACCTTGCTCGCAGCCACTGGGGCCGAAAAAGTGAACCTGATTGGCCATAGCCATGGTGGGCCGACAGCACGTTATGTTGCTTCTGTTCGGCCTGATTTGGTGGCGTCGGTGACCAGTATTGGCGGTGTTCACAAAGGTTCAAAAGTGGCAGATTTAGTGCGTGGCCACGTTGCTGAAGGCTCTGTCACGGAAGCGCTGGCGGTGAAACTTGCCGAAGGGCTCAGTGGGCTGATTGGTTTGCTTTCTGGTGGCAGCTCGCTTGAGCAAGATCCACTCGCCTCGCTTGATGCCTTGACCACGCAAGGTTCGCTGCGCTTTAACCAGTTTTACCCTGAAGGCATTCCAAGTTCAGAGTGCGGTGAAGGGGATCTTCTCGCTGCGAATGGCGTCTATTACTACTCTTGGACAGGTGCAAGCACGTTCACCAATGTGTTAGACCCCATTGATGCGCCGATGGCGATTTTGGGTTTGGCATTTAGTGAGCCAAGCGATGGTCTGGTCAGTACATGCAGTGCGCATTTGGGCAAAGTGATCCGTGATGACTACAAAATGAATCATTTAGATGAAATCAATGGCCTGCTTGGCATTCATCATCTGTTTGAGACCGATCCGGTGACCTTGTATCGTCAGCACGCGAATCGTTTGAAACTGCAAGGTTTGTAAGGATAGCCAATGAAAAAGACCGTATTGAGCATAATTATTGTGATCGCCTTGGGGAGCTTCATTGCGGTCTTTTATCCAACGGCAGAAACGAGCGGCGGTGCAAGACATTCGCACCGCTGCTCAAAAGGATACCGAGCTCGATATCGCCTCTGGTCGGGCGCTAATGGAGTACTCTCTCAGCGCTTTGGGTGAAAAACCGTTGCATCAGATACAAAGTGAATTCACCGCGCTTGGCGAAGTGATTCAACCATTGCAAATTGACGAGCGTCTGTTTGCGACCTACTTACAATATAAGCAAGCACTCGTTGAGTTAGAACCCAATTGGAGTACGCTCGATAGCCTTGCTTTCACCGAGTTACACCAATCTTTGTTGGCGCTACAGCAGCGCTTTTTTACCGACGAGCAAATTATGCTGCTTTTTGCCGAAGAAAATCAGTTGAGAGCCCTCGCGATAGAGAAAATGCGCCTGCAGAGCAGCGCACTCAATCAGCAAGAGCAGCAGGTCATGTGGCAAGCTCAATTAGCCGATTTACCAGAGTATATTCAGCAAAGTGATGCGAATCGCAGCTTGATTGGTGAACTTAGCCAAACTGAGCAAGAGGACAGGCAAAGTGCCTACTTAAAGCGAGCTGAGTTGGTGGGAGAGGCTGGGGCACAGCGGTTGAGTCAACTCGACGCGCAGCGCCAGCAGTTTGCCGATGAGTTGCAGAGCTATCTGCTTGCCCGCAGCGAGATTCTGCAGGCAGACTTTCTTAGTGCAGAACAAAAGCAGCAGCAGATTGAGGCGATGCGAGCCAGCCGCTTTGCTCAAAAGCAGTGGCGACGAGTCGAAGCATTAGAGCGCATTCAAGACGCATCGCAATCTGTAAACTGAAAGAGCAGGGGATACCTGCTCTCTTGATTAAATCGCCAGCGGCATTTCGTTGGATGAATCAGGTTTACGAAACACCAAACGCAGCCCAAGCATGGCAAGAATGGACATGACGAGCATCAAGCAGCCCAGCGGCAGTTGATCTTGTGCTGGAAACAGCGATGCGATGAGCGTTGCAATGCCCGCTCCTAGGTTTTGCATCCCGCCTAATATCGCTCCTCCCGTCCCGGCATGATAAGGAAAAGGGGCCAGTGCGCCAGTGGTTGCCGCTGGGAATAAAATACCTGCGCCAAGAAAGTAGATGGTCGCGCCGCCAACAAGCGTGAGTGCCGTCGTCTGACCAAATACGCCAGGGATCAAAACGATGGCCGCGCCAAGCAAAATCGCCACCAAACCCACATTGAGCGCACGTTTTTGCGAGCGGCGCTGAGCGATGTAGCTCGACAGACCAGCACCGATCAGATAACCGGGAATGGGCAAGACAAACAAAATACTGACGGTGGTGGCTGGTAGATTCAGCACGCCGCCTAACAGCACGCCTGCCGCGGCTTCAAAGACTGCCACGCCAGCAAAAGTCGCGACCAAACAGAGCAAATAGCCTTGGAAACGTGGGTTGGAAAGCACATAGCGGTAACTGCGTGCGACGGACTCAACTTTGCGTTTCTCTTTTGGCAATGTTTCCATCATGCTGGTCATCATGGTGATGATGACCGCGATCGCAAACAGAGCAAGGAAGAGGTAACTTGAGCGCCAACTAAAGGTTTCCGTCAAGTAGCCACCCAGCACCGGAGCCAACAAGGGAGAAAAGATCACGCACATGCTAATCAGGCTGTTGGCGCGGTGCAGCTCTGATCCTTCAAAGCAATCGCGTGTCAAGGTGCGTGACATCGCTCCGCCGCAGCCAATGCCCAAGCCTTGAATAAAGCTACCCGCCAAAAACCACTCATATTGCTTGGCAAACAGCGTCACAAGTGTGCCAAGAATGTAGATCACCAAGCCGATGATGATGACCGGTTTACGGCCAATGCGATCAGACAGCGGCCCGTAGAAAAACTGCGATAAGCCATACGGGATCAGATAGCAGGCCATGACCGCCTGCAAAGCGGCTGGCGAAACGAGGAATTCGTCGGCCATGTAACCAATCGAGGGCACGTACATGGTTTGTGTCATTTGACCGACAGCCGTCAGTATAGCGATTAAAAAGGTAAGTTTGACTAATGGAAATGACGCGGACATCTGCGTATTTTCTCCGGAAAAAAGACAACAATATTCCCCGGCGCTTTAGTAAAAAAGTGCCAATAAATGACGTAAACATAGGAGGTTACGGCGCGAGATGTTAGTCCTTGCTCGGAGGGTAAGCAATGAGAAAATGTGATCTAAAGCAAGATTAATTTCTATCGTTCACATTAGAAAAATTAATGAGAAAGTAAGAGTAATAAAAAGGGAGCTTGCGCTCCCTTTTATCAATCATTCAACGAATTAGAACTTCTCTTCGAACTCTTTGTTCGCTGCCCATGCGTAGATAAGCTCAAGCGCGATGGTTGCTCCTGCTAATGCGGTCAGGTCGCTCTGATCGTATGGCGGAGAGACTTCCACAACGTCCATGCCGACGATGTTGACGTCTTTCAAACCACGGATGATCTTGAGGATCTTATCGGAGTTGAGACCACCACAAACAGGCGTACCGGTTCCGGGCGCAAACGCCGGATCCAAGCAGTCAATATCAAACGTCACATACACTGGCTTATCTGCCACGATTCGGCGAATGTCGGCCAGAATCTCTTCGGCCGTCATGTCGTTGGCTTGCATCGCGTTGATGACGTTAAAGCCATGACCGTCTTGTTTGTATTCAGTACGAATACCGACTTGTACTGAGTGCTTCGGTGAGATCAAACCTTCTTTCGGCGCATGGTAGAACATGGTGCCGTGGTCGTAGCTACTGCCGTTTGCATAGGTGTCGGTGTGCGCGTCGAAGTGGATCAGTGCCATCTCACCGTAGTGTTTGGCATAAGCACGCAGCACTGGTAGCGTGATGAAGTGATCGCCACCCAGCGCCAACATGGTTTTGCCACTCTGCAAAATAGCCGAGGTCGCGGCTTCCATACGGTAGGTAAAGTCTTCTGCATCACCACAGTCAAAGACCAAGTCACCGCCGTCGATCACTTTTACTTTCTTGAACAGGTTAAAGTCCCAAGGAAACTTTTTGCCTTCCCAAGCGAGGTTAACGGAGGCGCGACGGATCGCATCCGGGCCCATACGCGCACCCGGGCGGCCAGAGGTTGCCATATCCAATGGGGCACCAAACACCACCAGATCCGCGTCTGCGGCGACTGGATCTTTAACATACGGGCGACGCACGAAACTCATTGAGTTCGAGTAAAGCGAATAATCAGTTTTAGTAAACAAATCATTCATTTAGAAATCCTCTAAATAAGTATAACCAGACAGACCTTGTTCGAGTTCTGCCAGGATTTGTTGCTGCTCTTTGGCCTCAACACGAAGTGAAACCAGAGATTGGTAGTTCTTACGGATCTGGTCCACATCAATATGCACATAACGCATCATGTCTTCGACGGTGTCACCTTCGTTGACAAAATCGATATTCATTTCGCCTTGATCACCGACATTGACCACCACACTGTGGGTGTCACCAAACAGGTTATGCATGTCACCGAGAATTTCTTGGTAAGCCCCCACAAGGAAGAAGCCCATCAGATAAGGTTCGTCCGCGTTCCAAGCGGGAACGGGGAGGGTACTTTCGATACCTTGACCATCTACGTACGCATCAATCGCACCGTCTGAATCGCAGGTGATATCCAGCATTACAGCGCGGCGGTCTGCGGTATTTTGCAGCCCAGACAGAGGCATCACCGGGAAAACCTGATCGATACCCCAAGAATCAGGCAGCGACTGGAATAGCGAGAAGTTCACAAAGAACTTGTCTGCCAGACGCTCGGCCAATTCGTCCAAAATTGGGCGATGGAAACGGTTTTTGTTGCTCATCAAACGATTGAGCTCGTAATAGATGCGCAGCGATGTTTGCTCTGCCCAAGCACGGTGCTCAAGCGTCAACACGCCTGTGGCGAAACTGAGAATGCACCTCAGCCAAATCGCTCTGGGTGTCGTTGTAAATCTCAATCAATGCACGTGCGTCGGTTCCGTTGTGCAGATTCAACCAACTGCGCCACATGTTGTTGAGCAGCATTGGGAAATCTTCGTCCGGTTCGGTCACCGTTTCTGGCTTGTAGGTCTCTGTACCGATGACGTTGGCAATCAACACTGCGTGATGCGCTGTTAATGAACGACCGGATTCAGAGATGATCACCGGCATTGGCTGCTTGTAATCTTTACACACGTCACCGACCGTATTGACGATGTTACGTGCGTACTCGACCAAACCGTAGTTCATTGAGTTAGACGATTGGCTGCGCGTGCCGTCGTAGTCGATCGCCAAGCCACCGCCTACGTCAAAATATTTAATGTTTGCGCCAAGGGTACGCAGTTCGCAGTAAAAACGCGCCGATTCGTTCACTCCATTACGCACATCGCGAATATTGGCCATTTGTGAGCCAAGGTGGAAGTGAACCAGTTGCAGCGTATCGAGCTGGTTCTCTTGCTGCAAACGGGTAATCACATTCAGCACTTGCGAGGCAGAGAGGCCAAATTTTGACTTTTCACCACCGCTAGCTTGCCATTTGCCTGTACCTTGAGAAGCAAGGCGAATGCGAATGCCCAGACGTGGCGTCACACCAAGACTTTTGGCTTCACGCAGTACCAAGTCCAGCTCCGACATCTTCTCAAGCACGATGAACACTTTATGGCCCAGCTTCTCGCCAATCAGCGCTAAACGGATGTACTCACGGTCTTTATAGCCATTGCAGACGATCACAGAGCTCGCTTGTTGCGCCATGGCAAGCACTGCGAGTAGCTCTGGTTTACTGCCGGCTTCAAGGCCCAGCTGTTTTGTTTCAAGTTGTGCCTGGCTTGCCAGAATCTCATCCACCACTTCACGCTGTTGGTTTACTTTAATTGGGTAAACCAGCAGGTATTTATTGGGGTATTGATATTCCTCAATCGCCTGGTTAAACGCGTCACAGATCGAATGAACACGCTGATGCAGAATTTGTGGAAAGCGAACCAACACCGGCACATTGAGCTGACGCTCTTCTAGTGCTCTGACGATTTTGCTTAACTGAATCTGGTGAGCATTGTCACTACGAGGTGAAACGTACATTTCTCCATGATCGTCAATGCCGTAAAAGCCTTGGCTCCAGTAATGTACGTTGTAATCTGCGCGAACGCGGTCTAGTTTGGATGTTTGTTCCACATCTAATCTCACAGAGTATATCCGCAGAACTGCAACGGATATTTAAGAACAAAACATGAGTGGGCTGAGCCTCTCATGGCCTGACACGCAACGCGTGTTGCGCGAATTAACGGACAATTTATCATTTGAGTCTAATGAATAAAATTAATTTTTACGACAATAGTTTCTTATTGTGACCTCGACGAAAAACAAACGAATTTTCATTGAATAACAGAAAGTAAACACTTGATATTCATGAGGTAAAATGTTGCCCGCTCTAGGTGTGGAAACCCCGGTTTGTTGTCAGAGTAATCGCCTTTTATTCAGATAGTTATCCGGTTTTTTTTGCGCTTTTCGAGTCGTGAGAGAACGTTGTAATTGGCCATAAGGCCTCACGTTGCTAATGCAAATAATGAATATATTCATTCATGCAAAAATCACTTTCGAGCGGTGCCTGATTTTCCAGCAGCGCTTAATTGATTAAACATCATTCAACGGTCATTAAATAGGGTAGCTCTCTGGAGAAAGGGACTGATGGCCGCAATATCACATCTGTTTGAGAAGGAAGAACCAATGAGATTGCGACCTTGTCATTTGATTAAGCTGCCACCATTTGTTGCGCCAATTCTCGGCCGTTGCCGCGAATCTTATCAAGCTTGTCGACAAAGGCGGCAGAGATGCAAAGCAGTCTTGAATCGGGGTGGTTGGCGAGGAAAAGGGCTTTTTCGCTGGGTTCTGTCATTTCATCCCAACAGCTGTTGATAGCACGCGCAAAGTGCAAAATGCTGGCGAGTTTTGGGGACACGTCCGCTTCGCGTGGCTCTGGGAAAT
This sequence comes from Vibrio cidicii, assembly GCF_009763805.1. NCBI lineage: Bacteria > Pseudomonadati > Pseudomonadota > Gammaproteobacteria > Vibrionales > Vibrionaceae > Vibrio > Vibrio cidicii. The sequence continues at coordinate 891,253 of NZ_CP046804.1, forward strand.
GTTCTATTGCATCCGCCATTTCTTCGGGGAAGTTCCAGCTACGTGCTAGTTTTGCGCCCAAAGTGGGAGAGGAGACGTTCAATAGTTCTTCCTGTACCGCTATCGGATCTTCACCGTTGGCGACACGTTGATTAATCAATAGTGCTTCACTTGGTGCAAGGGTATGGATCATCAGCTCACCAATGTTGTGTAAAACGCCGGTGGTAAAGGTCTCATTGACATCCATGCCCGCTTCTCCCGCCAATTTGGCGGAAATCACCGAGACTTCAAAAGTGTCGGTCCAGTATTTCTCCATATCTAGCGTGGTGATTTTAGGAAAGGCGCTGGAAAGCACAGAAGCAACGACTAAAGTTCTTACCGCTTCGGTGCCAACGCGGATGAGTGCATCGTTGATGGTAGCGACATTTTTACTTCCGCCAAAATGGGCGGAGTTGGCCATTCGCAATAAGCGGGCACTGAGCACTTGATCCATGGAAATTTTCTTCGTGAGTTGAACAAAATCGACTTCGTCACGATTGACCATTTCCAGTAGCTCTTGCAGCAGACTTTGAATGCGTGGTAGTTCGTTTAGTCTTGTAATTAACGCAGCCTGACTCATGATTTTTCTCCTCGTTGTGTGGGCAATTTTAATATAGGTCACACTTTGAGATTATGACAAAAGCCGATAGCATCGTGGCAAAGTAGGCTTGGCAGAAAATAGCCTGATAAGCAGCAAATATTAGCTTATCGAGCTTGATCGAAATAAAAGAAGGTGTCGCAGTGACAGTCACACTCAGATTACTTAGTGAGAAAGACAGTAACGCTCTGCTTGAGTTTGAGCTAGAGAATCGTCAGTGGTTTGAACGATTTATCGCACCAAGGGAGGCTTCTATGCTCTCCTCTGACGGCATTCTAGAACATATCGAGTTTTGCTTAGAAGAGTATGAGGAGAAGCGCCTGCTGCCGATGGTGGTGGTTGATAGCCAAGGTGAGATCCTCGGGCGGATCAATTTCCACGATGTGAAGTTTAACCAAGGGCAAGCGGCGCTGGGCTACCGATTCGCCGAACGCGCATGTGGCAAAGGGTTGGCGAGTGAAATGATAAAAGAGGGCATTGATACCGTCAGGGAAATCGGGTTTCGACGTCTTGTCGCTGTTGCGGCAGTGGATAATTTGGCATCGCAACGAGTACTAGAAAAGTGCGGGTTTTCTCAAGTCGCTTTAGTGCCAAACTATGTGCGATTGCATGGCCATTATGTGGATTGTTTTCGCTATCAATTGAACCTGCGTAAATTGAAAAACACGGTTTAATGTGGCTATGACGGGAAATTATTCTTTCAAATCGATGCTATTCCTCTCTTTGCCTGATTACTTTTTTATCTTGGTAAAGCACTATCTCTGTTATTCTGCTAATCTTTTGATTATTAATAAATTGTTAAAGTTAACTGACGTGAATAATTGACTGCCTCACATTTATTAAACAGAGTATTGTTGTTTTTGTGATATTGAATGCATAAATGGAAAAAGTGTATCTATATCAAATTATTTATTAAAAAATCACGGTAACGGTTGCGAAAGATTTTTTTCACGCTACAAATATAGTCCGGTTGTAAAATAAAAAGGAAAGAAGATATGCGAGGAACTACTCCCGAGTATCTGTTAGCCGCATTAAGGCAGATCATTAAAAGCAAAGGGCTAACGTATCGAGAGTTGTCTGACAGATTAGGAATTCCTCTTTCTACATTCAAACGCCATCTTTATAGCTCGAACATTACGCTTGATAAGTTGATTGAATACTGCCGAGAGATTGATTCTACCCTTGATGAGCTGCAGAAAATTGCAGTGCAGTTACAGACAAATGATGAAAACTACTTCAACCATACTCAGGATGAAGTGTTTTTTAACCATCCAGAACTTTATGATTTTTACAGAGAAATCCGTCATTTGCGCGACAAAGACGGTTTTCTCTGGATGAAAGACAAATATCAGTTAGATGACTCAACTACTTATTCCTACTTTCGCGCCCTGGAAATGTTGGGTTTGATTAAACTCACCGAAGACAATAAATTCAGCTTGGTTGGACCGATGTATTACCGTTTTGCCGACAATTCAAAGCTGAACAAAAAGTACACCGAAACGCTGAAAGAGCAGACAACCGCTTACAAAGACTGTGTACGGATCGGCTTTTCGCGTATGAAACCTGACGGATGATCAGCTTACTGCGATTGGCAAGACGTTAGCGAAAGAGGTACTGAAGTACCACAGCGAGAATATGGCGGATGGTAATTTTGAAGTGTCTGACTTTAAAAATGTGTTGCTGATTGCCAGCCCACACGAGCCGTTGATGTTCTCCGACGGCATTGGTAAGCTGCCTAATGATTTCCTCAATCAAATCAAAGAGGCGATTGATAAAGCTGGGCAAAAGCCAAGTTTGGCACTGTAATGTTGGTTGGCGGCTTTATTAGGTCGTCAACCAGCCTCTCTCCTAATCCCTACCTGTAGAGCCATTAATTGCATTTTCTGAGGTAGCTTCTTGGTGATTCACCAGTGGTACTTTTAAATTTCGTACTGAAGTAGTTGCTGTCGTTATATCCCACGGAAAATGCAACTTGAGTCACCGACTTTCCGGCTTTTAGTAGTGACATTGCTTTGCGTATGCGCAGTTGGTTAATGAAGGAATTGCTAGATAAGCCAGTCAACGATTGCAGTTGCGTGCTGAGGCTTTTGGGCGATATTTGAAAAAGCTCGCAGACACCTTGCACCGAGAGATCTTGATCGCTGTAGTTGTTGCATAAATAGATGATTGCCTGCATGACTGGGGCGTGCTGATATTTATCACACTCTAAGCGATCGAGACAAAGTAGCAACTGCTCAAACAGCAGTTGTACAAGCGCATTAGAATGTTTCTCTGCACTGAGTTGCTCTTGCTTGATCTGTTGCCCAATGGCGTGAAGCTGTCCAAAGGTCTGAGCGTTAATCAGAAAATGGCTGTGATTACTTTCCAAGCGTTTGATCACATCTGCGGCGCAGCGACTGATTGGTAAATGGTTCTTGTTGTAGAGAATATTCAGCAAATTGACATCTTTATTGTCAATGTATTGATGGTAGTCACGATCGCTGACGCAAGCGACAGTGTTAGGAAGCACCACCGAATGGTGGCCGTTGACAATGTGTATTCCGCAGCCTGAACTGATCAGCACAAGTTCAGAAAAATCATGGCGATGCTCTGGATAATCCACTTGAGGCTCGCGGCTCAACACTCTAATTGAGTGGTCGTGGCCAACATATTCGTCAGATTTGAGAAGCAACACGATTAATTTATTCCTGCAATAAAATGGCCTTAATAATATCGTGGAGATAATAAAAAAGCCGAGAGTGACCTCTCAGCTTTTTTCTCTTACAGCGCTTTCTTGTAAAGTTCTATCACTTGCTGTTTATCCATTGCGACAGGATTACCACCTGCACATGGATCAGCGAGCGCATCATCAACCCAAGCGAGGATATCAGTCTCAGTGATGCCAAAGGCCCCAAAGCCTGATGGGATGCCAACGCGCTGGTTAAGATCTTTGATGGCTTGGATGGCAGCAAAACTGGCTTCTTCACTCGTCATTGTCGAGGTATCGACGCCCAGCGCGACAGCAATGTTGGCAAATTTCTCGACTTGATGTGGTCGGTTAAATTCACATACGATGGGCAGCAAGATAGCGTTACAGACGCCATGTGGGAGATCTTTCTGTGCGCCGGCAGGGTGAGCCATGGCATGCACCATGCCAAGACCTGCACTGTTAAATGACAGACCCGCCACAAACTGGCCATAAGCCATCATGGTCCGCGCATCGATGTCTTGTCCATTGTCTACCGCTTTCGGCAAGCTCTGTGCGATAAGTTTGATTGATTCCAGCGAAATGTAGTCTGTCAGGGTATGAGCACCGACAGAAACATAGGACTCAATCGCATGCGTCAGTGCATCGATTCCCGTTGCCGCTGTCACCGCGCTAGGGATACCGAGCATGACACTGGGATCGTTAACCGACACATCAGGAATGATCTTATCTGAGATGATCACGTGCTTAACGTGAGTCAGTGTGTCGGTGATCACCGCATTGCTGGTGACTTCTGCCGCTGTTCCAGCTGTGGTGTTGATCGCATAAAGAGGTACCCCCAGTTTGCTAACTTTCTCCACTCCGTTGTACGCGGCAATTGGCAGTGGGTTAGCCGACAAGATGCGAATGGCTTTTGACGTATCGATGGCGCTACCACCCCCAAAACCGATGAGGTAAGTCGCGCCTGATGTCTCAAAAGCATCCAGCGCGCTTAGGACCGTGTTGGTGTCTGGATTTGGTCTGACGTCCTGGAAAAGGTGGATATTCAACGGGCTATCGATAAGTTTGCTGGCAAACCCAAGTTCAACCATTGCAGGATCACAGATGAGCAAGCCCGGCTCTTGGCCGTGAGTTTGCAAAATGCGTTCAACTAACGCTTCAATTGCGCCTACGCCAGACAGGTTAATTTTGGGAAAGGCTAATTTAAATACACTCATATTCGTCTCACAGGTTAAAAACGTTTTTCAAAATATCCATGTTTCTCTTGTGTCACGCCCTCTGGCTCATACCCTGCAGCAAGACACATCAGGTACAACTTAGCTCCTTTGTTGGCGACGTCGATGTAGTCGAATGCTTGTAAAACGTCATCACCTGAGGCAGTTGCGCCATGCTTTTCCCAAATGGCCACATCACGTTGAAGTAAAGATTCGGTAGTGAGATCCGCAAGCTCTTCCGATGACGGTAAGCAGTAAGGGATCATGCCGACACCTTTCGGCACGAATGCACGCACTTCAGGCAACATTTTCCAGCAAGTATGCGTAAAGAGATCGCTGCTCTTTGATACGTCTGAATGGTGTGAAAGAGCGATCAGTTCCAGTGGATGAGTGTGTACCACGGATTTGTGACTCGAACCTTGCGCACGTTTTGTTTCTAGGATTTTGATATGACTAATAAATTCGGAAGTCGGTGCGAAGTCAGTTGACGCATTGCCTCCCCACAAAATCGCAAAACTATCCGCTTCTGGGCTGATCTGTAAAATACAGCCAGCATAGGCCGCGTCACGTAGTTCACGAATTCGCTGCCCGGTTCCTTTCACGTAGTAAATTCGGCTCGCACAGCTGTTGGGTAACGGCAGAGGCAATTTTTTATAGACGACCTCAGTGTTGGCGACGGGGCCGAAGATATCGGTGAGGTCGACAGAAATGTTACCGCCATTGCGCTCAGCCCACTCTCGCTGCCACAAGTATTGAGATACTTCGCTGACTTTGGCAATTTCGTGTAATACGGTGCTGTTTAATGAAATCATTTTAAATAGAAAACCTCTTTAAGTGGTTTAGAAATTGGGGAATTATCCGGATTGGATGGCATGACATCCTTCATATAAGCCCACCATTTCCGACAGATAGCTGTATTTGCGATCGCATTCCATTGCGCTTCGCTTTGCACTTCGGCATATCCGAAGAGCATGTTTTGTTCAGCAAACAGATGAATCGAGTAATTTGTTACCCCGTGAGATTGCAGGAGATGGGTCATCTCCTGCCAGATCTCATCGTGGCGCTTTTGGTATTCAACATGACATTCTGGATTAACGAACATCAAAAATGCTTTGCGTTCCACGAGTTTGACTCCTTATGCTGCCATGCCCATACCAACGACGTTTGCCGCAGCGGTGATAACCAAAAGTCCAAACACTAGGATACGTACTGGACGGGTTCCAACGCCTTTCCATTCGGCCATGATGAGGCCAATGACGCCACCAAAGAGCACATAACCAGACATGTGCAGCATCCAGTTGATATAACCAAGATGCTCAGGAAACTGAGGCTTCTCCCCATCCGTAGAAGAAGAATTGTAGATACCACATGATCCCGCCCATAGCGGTGAAGAGGAGGTTGCGAATCATCAGCCCTTTAGCGAGCGACAGATCGCGGCGTACGGAAATCTCTTTATTGGAAAAAATGTTGTAGAGACAGAAAGCAAAGTTGACCAGTGCGCCGCCGCCCATGATGAAGCCATAAGCAGGCATTGCGACATATAGGTAATTGATGCCAAGCAGTTCAGACTGTTCACGGATCGGGCCAGAGGCATCCAAGCCAAAGGCAAACCCAGCGGAGAAAATGCCGCAGACAATGGCCAAAGTGACCCCTTTTTTCAGGTCAAACTCTTCGACTTTCTCGCCCATGGCTTTCTCTTTCTCATTGCCGGCGTAAGTCACGATAGCAATTCCGACGAGTGCAATCGCAATACCTATCATCGTCAGGCTGCCACCCGCAGAGCTGATGAGTGCACCAAGTTCACCTTTTAAAATAGGCGGAAGCAGGGTGCCAACCGCTAGGTTGAGACCGATAGCAATGCCGATGCCCATCGATAGGCCCAAATAACGCATGGTTAAGCCATAGGTGATGTTGCCAATACCCCACATCGCGCCACAAAAGATCAGCATGGCGAAGGTGGACATTGGAACGTTGGCATAGAACTCACTTAGGTTTGGCACCAGCATAGCGGTGACGAGCCAAGGCATGATCACCCAAGAGAACAAGCCTCCAATCGACCACATCAGTTCCCAAGACCATCCTTTCACTTTTTTATACGGGGCATAGAAGGCCGCAGCAGATGCCGCCCCCACTAAATGCCAGCCAATACCAGCTACTACAGACATATTGATTTCCTTTTTTATTATCTATTATTTCGGGGTGAGGTAAGTGGCACTGCGGCGGTGTCGCCAACAGTGCCCGAGTTAGGGTTAACGAGTGGCGAGCACTGTTGCTTCGTAATCTTTCACTTGGTTGATCCAGTCAAAGCCGACAGGCACGCCGTTTTGTTGACAGTGGTAATCCCAGACTGCGCTCCAAGGTAGAGAGTGTGTTTCTTCAATCAGACCAAAACGCGTGGTGTAGTCGAACGCTTGCTCCGCTTGATGAAGTTTCTCTGTTGGCTCTAGCAAGGCTTTCAGCAGCGCTTTTTGTGCATTACGTGTACCGATAACCCATGCGGCGATACGGTTAATCGATGCATCAAAGAAATCTAAGCCGATTGCAACGCGATCGAGTAAGTCGTTACGTACGATCTCACGCATGATCGCTTGTGTTTCATCATCAAACGAGACCACGTGATCTGAATCCCAGCGGATTGGACGCGTGACATGCAGTAGCAGATCTTGCACGTACAGAGAGCAGGCGCTTATCTTGTCGCTGATGACTTCGGTGGGGTGGAAGTGGCCAGCATCAAGACACAGAGCGGTGCCACGTGTCGCGGCATAAGCGAGATAAAACTCATTGCTGCCGACGGTAAACGCTTCCGCTCCGATACCAAAAAGCTTACTTTCCACAGCGTCTTTGTGGTATTTGCTATCAATTTTCTCTGCGAGGGCTTTATCGAGAGAATCGGCTAAACGCGCCCGTGGAGAGAGGCGGTCGACGGGCTGGTCTTTCATACCATCTGGAATCCAAATATTCATGAACGACGGTGTACCAAGCTCGCGGCCAAAGTATTCTGAAATTTTACGGCTGGCGATAACGTGCTCAATCCAGAATTGACGCACTTCTTCATTCGGATGAGAAAGGGTAAAACCATCATCGGCTAATGGGTGAGAAAACAGCGTAGGGTTAAAGTCCAATCCCAAATCGTGCTTTTTCGCCCATTCAACCCAACGAGAAAAGTGCGCTGGGGCGATCTGGTTGCGCTCGACTTTTTCATCACTGTCTAGGTAAATGGCATGCAAGTTAACACGCTTTTTCCCGGGGATGAGTGAGAACGCTTGTTCCATGTCCGCACGCAGTTGCGTTGGCGTGGTGGCAGCGCCGGGATAGTTGCCCGTCGCTTGAATACCGCCGCTCAAAGCCACATCAGGAGATTCGAAACCGCGCACGTCGTCGCCTTGCCAACAGTGGATGGAAATTGGCGTTTTACTAAGGATTTCAAGCGCTTTATCGGTATCTACCCCATGTTGTTTAAACGCTTCTTTTGCGTATTGGTAGGCCGATAAGATTTGCTGTTCGTTCATATTTTCACCTGGTTATTTTACTAATTGATACTGTGCTTTGATGTTTTCTAAGCCAGCAATAGGGTTCGGTTGATAGACATTGACTTGAGATGATGCATCAATGATTTTTCTGCCCTCATCCAAGCAGGAGATAATGTCGAGGGCGATAAACTGGTTGATTACGTTGCCCAGTGCCGAGGCTTCTTTTGGCTGTGTTGATACAGAGATCTGGCATACATCAGCACAAAGTTGGTTGAGAAATTCGTCTTGCACACCTCCGCCTACGATGCGTAGCTCGGTAATTGAACGTTGCGTCGCGTGTGCGATTTGTTCGATGGTGTCGTTGTAGGCGAGTGCTAGGCTGTCGTAGATACAGCGCACGACTTGAGCCAAGCTCTCTGGGGCGGGTAAGTGGCGCACCTTAAACCAGTTTTTAATTGCCTCTGCCATCGACGGCGGATTGAGAAAATCATCATCATTGGGATTAATGACGAATTCAAACGGTGTTGCTTGTTTCGCAAGTAAAGCGATGTCAGAGAATGCCAGCGAAGGGTTTTCCGCTTTAATTCGTTGAATAAGCCACAACCCCATGATGTTTTTTAAGATGCGGTAGCGGCCATCCACACCACCTTCGTTAGTGAGGTTGTAGGCGAATGCTTGATTTGAAGTGACGGGTTCAAGGCTTTCAACCCCAACCAAGGACCAAGTTCCTGAACTTAAGTATGCAGTGTTGTCGTTGAAAATCGGTGTGGCGGCGACGGCCGACGCGGTATCGTGACTTGCCACGGAACAGACAGGGATATGAATATCTCCCAGTTTGTATTGGCCAACAATACGGTTTGGCATTTTGGGTGGTAGGAACCAGTTCATCTTCGCGCCACAGGCATCGATCAGCGTTTTATTCCAGCTTCTCTCATGACAATCAAGCAATTGACTGGTGGACGCATTGGTGTATTCACAATGTTTCACGCCACTGAGTTTGTAGTTCAGGTAGTCAGGAATAAAAAGCAGTGTATCAATCTCATCAAACCAATCTGGCTGTGCGTCAGCGATCGCTTTGAGTTGATAAACGGTGTTGAAGGTGAGAAATTGAATCCCCGTCGCAGCATAGATTTTTTCTTTGTTCATACCGCTGTCGGCGAGAAGTTTGTCCAACATGCCTGCAGTGCGCGCATCACGATAGCTGACGAATGCCCCAAGGTGTTTACCAAATTTGTCGAGGAGCACAAAGTCGACTCCCCATGTATCGATGGCTAATGAGCGAACATCGATATTGCTTGCCAGCACTTTATTGATGCCAACTTTTATCTCTTCCAAAATGGAGTAAAGGTCCCAGCAAGATTGGTTGTTATGGGTCACCTGTTGATTTTGAAAGCGGTGAAATTCTTCTAAACGAATTTTCCCATCTTCTAAAAAGCCGACCATGACGCGACCACTTGATGCGCCTAGGTCAATGGCAATGACTGAATTCATCTTTTAGTCCTCGTTTGTGATGAGGTTATTAGACGAAATCTCGCGTTGGAAAAACTTTAAAAAAATGGCGAGAAAGGAAAAGCAGTGGCGTTTTTCTAAAGATTCCCTGTGTAGAAATCACAGTTCAGAGAACTCTTTTATCGAGCCTGTGTAGGGGGGAGTTGATTGGGCAAAAAAAGCGCCGTCATGGTGACATGACGGCGCTTTGCTTGTGCGCCGAGCATGGCGTTGATCTAGGAGGTGAAAGTCCTCTACGGGCTCAGTCGAGCGAGAACCGTTAGCCTATGCAAGGGTGTTCACCGTGAGGTGAAACCTGAAGGAAGCAAACGGCAAAACTTGGTTGTGACGAACAGAAATCTGATAGTAGGCCTGTACAACTTGGGTAACCTAGCAATAGATAGAATAGCCCAATGCCTCGACGGGAAGTGTGTATAGGTAAATCAGGCATGACCAAGGGAAAGAGCAACGTCTTACCTCGGGAGATCTCATTGCCTGTCTCAGATGAGACTAGCACAACAGTGATGTTGTGTGATGGGTAATGAGAAGTCAGCAGAAGGCATAGTACTTTGAGGAAGTACAACTCAAAGGAAGGCCAGAACTGAATATATCAAGAAGCAGTCACTAGACACTCAATCATGTGGAGTCATAGCAAGATGAAAATCATCTCTACGTCCCAATGGGCGATACCGCAAGTAAAGCTCATGGTCACGAAGAATGACAAACATGATCGGCGTAGAAAGGAGGACGAGTCTTGGTGACCCCCACTCCGCTGATGGAACAAATCAGCTCCTCAGCGAATTTGAACCATGCCCTTCGACGCGTGAAGAAGAACAAGGGGTGCGCAGGTGTCGACAGACTCGACATCGCAGCGACCATCTCTAAACTTCGACAAGCTTCAAACGGGCAAGCGCTCCGCCAGAGTCTTCTGGACGGAAGCTACCAAGCTCAACCTGTTCTGGGTGTAGAAATCCCTAAAACGACTGGTGGCGTCAGGCAATTAGGCATCCCCACGGTACTGGATAGGATAGTCCAACAGGCGATCACATCAGTACTGTCAGACATCTATGAGCCGAAGTTCTCCAACAGTAGTTATGGGTTCAGGCCAAACCGCAGTGCGCATCATGCGCTTGCGGCAGCAAGCCGCTATATCAGAGAAGGGCGGGGTTATGTAGTGGATATCGATCTAGCCAAATACTTCGACACGGTGAACCATGATAGGCTGATGCACAGATTATCTAAGGACATCAGTGATAAACGAGTATTAAAGCTCATCAGGTCCTATCTACAGGCAGGCTTAATGCGAGATGGGTTAGTAGAGCGAAGACAACGAGGAACACCACAGGGTGGTCCATTATCTCCGTTACTCTCTAATATCGTATTAGATGAACTGGACAAAGAGTTAGCGCGAAGAGGGCATAAGTTCTGTCGATATGCAGATGACTGCCAAATCTACGTTCGTAGTGAGGAAGCCGCCCATCGAGTCAAAGAGTCGATAACGGAGTTCTTGGAGCAGAAGCTAAAGCTCACGGTAAACCGTGAGAAAAGTGCAGCGACAAGAGTGACGGAGCGAGCCTACCTAAGCCATAGCTTCAAGATAGACGGAACCCTTCTGATATCAAAATCGGCACAAGCTCAAATGAAGAAGCGAGTGCGGAAAATAACGAAGCGAAATCGAGGTCGAGAGTTATCGGTAATCATCACCGAGTTAACCCAATACCTACGAGGTTGGCAGCACTACTTCAAGCTCGCCATAGGTCAAAGTGCGATGCAGCGCTTGGACGAATGGATACGGCGTCGGTTGAGATGTTACCGCCTGAAACAGCGCAAACGCAGATACAGCATAGCGACATGGTTACAACGCCAAGGTGTAACAGAGCGAAATGCGTGGAAACTGGCGATGTCTGATAAAGGGTGGTGGCGCTTAGCACTCTCGCCCCAGTTGAATCACGCCATGCCAATCAAATGGTTCAAGGAGAGGGGGCTTTACTCATTGAGAGATGGGTATGAGTCACTAAAGGTATATTCGGAACCGCCGTATGCGACCCACGCTTGTACGGTGGTGTGAGAGGGCGGAGGCCGTGAGGCCTCCTCCTACTCGATTGGCAGGGATAATTAGGCCGGCATCGGGCTTACCGGCCAGTGATTTAGTCTATCAAAGGCAACTGCTCAATGGCGCGGCGGTAACGACGGTACTCGCCAGTGCTCCATAGCCAGATGCTTTCTGCTGGGATGGCGTAGAACTTGGCATGCTCAGGATTGTCTGCGATCTGTGCTGCGATTTCCGTTGCCTGAGTTGCTGAGAAGTTAAGTAGAGCCTCCAAGTACTCCGGATCGCTATCTTTATTCTCATTAATGCTTTGCCAAGCAAGCAGTAGGTCATCCTTGTTATGGCAGCCCTCATCGGCACTTTTCTTCGCTGGGTAGTAGCATTTTTGGCTACTGTCGTAGGCGAATTTAGCCGGAGTGAAAGGGGTACCTCTAAACAGCGATTCAAAATAAACGGCTGATTTCAGGAGGTTCACTGCATCGGTATCACGCAGCAGGTACAAAGTGGCGTCTTTTTGCGTACGAATGCCTAACTGAGTGAAACGCAAGTTTTGTTTTACGGTGTAAGGTGAATTCTCCAGAAGCTCACGTTGCTCATCACGTCCGTCAATTAACATCGCTTTAAGTGCCATGTTTTTGGCCAAACCGTTACGACGCGTCACCATGTAGTTGCGTGTTTTCCAGCTAAATTCATAACCACCATTTAGGTCAACAGACATACTTGGTTTTCTGATTGAAATGTCATCGATCAGGTGTTGAGCGCTGTCGGCTAATCCGTACTCATCTGCCTGTCCGAACGCCACCAAGTTGGTCAGCAATGCATTAAACAATGGTGTCACTGTGGTTGGTGACAACTGGAAATAACCCTTAAGTACATCGTAATACGGAAGCACTTCAATAGAGCTACGTAAATCCGGTAGATATCGTGTTTTGGTTTGGACACTCTCACCATTCTCGTCAACAAATACCGGGCCGCGGAAGCTGGTCGCGCCGTAACCTATGTAGCCCAGGTACTCTTTCATTTTTACTGGCGTTCCTTTGGTGCCACTGCGAACGTCAGAAACATCCATCAGCGCCATATTGGATTTGTCACGCGAACTACGCCAATCATTTCTTTGCACCAGTGTCTGTGCTGCCAGTAATTTGTCTGGCCAGATCCCCATCAAATCGATTGCCGATGAGTAAATCTGGTTGGGGTTGTTGGCTCTCATATCCGAATATGGACGGCCATCACGGGTTTCTGATAATACCTTGATTGGTTGAGAACCACTAGCCAATTTAGCGACCAAGTCCTTGTCGAAACAAGATTCTGGTAGCGTGGTTTTATAGCTCATGTCTGGACCGTATTGCGCCCACAAATCATTTAATGAGGAAAATAGCTGTAACGGCTGACCGCTGCCAGTGGTGACCTCAATTTCGCAAACATGATCCGGCTGTGCCATCACTTCAACAAAGAAATCTGCCGCTAATAAGGCTGCATCAAAGGTGTCACAAATCATTTGTGCACCTTGTGGCAGTCGACTGCGAGTTGACGCATTTTGACAGTTGTCGGTGTAGAAATTCGCTACGTTTTGCCCGTAACTCTCTTCTTCTTCGCCTTTTAGCTGGGCAAAGTAGTAGTCAATTTCACCAAGATCCTCAACCACTTCACGGATCTCATTGAACTGGTTAAGGCGAGCCACCGTGTAGCCGAACAATCTACTCTCATAAAAGCTATCACGGCCATTGCGTTTGTTGAGGTAGTCGTAACTGTCCCAGTAACGCTGAATGCGGAACTTGGTCAACTCAAGGATATTGGTCCCTTCGTCAAAGCGGTTACAGGTGGTCGTGCTGCTGGTGTTTTCATCAGTACAGTAGTAGTAGTTTTTAACGCTTTGAGTCGGTTGACTATCGTCTTGTTTTGCCAACTGCTCTTTGAGCGCTTCCAAAGTACCGAGTGGGTAACCACGGTAGTTCTGACGCACTTTAGCGTCAATGGCGTCTAAGCTAGCGTATGCGACAGTAGGTTCACCTTGATCATCAACGGTATTCACTTCGGCTTGGCGATTGTATCCGAAACGCAGTGCAGCGATGTCGTACTTACCATAGGTTGGCAGTTCGTCAAAAATCGAAGCGCCGTAATCCATGATCGAACTGTAAGCGGGGACCTTATCATAGCCAAGCGCGGTGATTTCTTGCTCGCTGTAGAAGTTATTCTTGTCCATTGAGCCCATGAAGTTATGGCGTAAACCGAGATTGTGGCCAAGTTCGTGGACTAAGGTCGAGGTATAAATGTGCTGCGAAATCTGTTTGGTCACTTGCGCTTGCTGATCTGCGTTGAGATCTTCCCACGCTTTGAGCTTAGTATTGACCTTGTCGGCGTAATCTGGCTGTGAAGGATCCAAATGCGCGTTATCAAAGTAACCGCCGTTGATATAATCAATGCCCTTAATTAACCCTTTCGATTGAGTGCTCACCCAAAGGAACTGATCAGAATACATGTTCTGCTCAGCGTACGCTTGAAACTGCTTCGCATAGCTTAGGGCCTGCTTGTTAAAGCTGTGTTCCTGCTGCATATCTGGACGAAGCCAAGAGACGACGCCATTATCGAAACGAGGTTCGCTGGCCGCGACCATAGGAAGTGATGCTCTAATATTGGTGATGTTTTTCGCCATGACCAAGTTAGAAACGCGCTCGCCGCCAAAGGTCATTATCGCTGGTTCAGAAGCGGCAGTATTGTCGTCGTTCGTCGTGGTTTGGTTATTATCGAGATCGTTTTCAGTCGGGCGTGCAATCTCTTGACGGTTGTAGTGCACCGTCAGGCGACGCCACATGTCACGTGCGGAAGCACGGATAACGCCAGCGTACTGATTGACGTGCGCATGAACAATTTCACCGGTAAGCGGGTTGGTGGCTGAAGGGCCATAACCGAGCAAACCATTGTCGACCGGATCGGTGATGAGGTTAAACATATTGATGCGCAAGTCACCAGGGTGCTTACCTGCTGGTGTCTCTTTATTGACAATGTTAATTGTCGGCACACCCGTTCCAGCAAGCACTTCGTTGACATGATCGATAGTATTAATAGTGGTTTCTAGGAACTCACGTCCCTCTTGCGTGAAGTAGCTGTCACTTAAGTAGTAATCGATCGACGCTTTTTTCGGGTTAAAACGATTGATAAGGCGGTATTTTTCACCTTCTAAGTCCGCTTCACCATTGGTTGAAAGCGGCGTTTTTCTTGGTTAAAGAAGCCATAGCGCTGAGAGTCACGACCGGGGTAGTGCACGACTTCATAATCTTTGCTGGCTAACTTGTCGAGCTTGACCAAAGAGTAGAAAAAGCGCGTTTTGAAGGAGAGATCTTCTAGTTCAGAACCAAACTGGTACATATCGTCGGCATCGGCGGTGAAAGTCCGCTCGACTTCGACGTTAATCACGCCAGCATCGGCATCGTACTCCCAATGGACCAAGCGCGGATCGGCCGACTCTGTGACGTTGTCTGCGGTCCACCAAGCATCGACGGTATCGACGGCCAGCGACTTAATGCCGGTGTAATCTGGCGTGAAATGGGTGGTCTCTTCCCATTTTAAGCTCGCATCGGTGTTGAGCTCTTCTTTGTTGGTGCATTCATCAAACTGATCTTCGGCACAGCGATACTGTTGAAATTCGCCAGGGATTTTCAACACCGGAGCAAGGTTGATGCTGCTGTCGTAGCGGCTCGGTTTACCATCGACTAGGGTATCACGATCCACTTCTTCGGCGATGATGCCGTTCTTCTGGTCAAAACGTAAGGTGACCAATTTTGGCGTGCCTTGGAAGAAGCCACGTTGTGTGGCCGCATAGCGCGGCGCAGCACCCGTTGATGGCATATAAAGCCAAAGTGATTCTGTGTCTAAAGAGCTTTTGCTGATCTGCTCAGCCGCTCTCGGTTCGTATTCATATGCGCGTTCCTCTGCGCCACAGCCATACAATGCCACAGACACCATAGTGGCGAGTAATAACTTTCTATACATGTTGTGCACCAGATTAGTAGTTATAAGTGATTGATAGGTAGTAAGTTGGCTTGTCCAAGTCGAATAAGGTGTCGATTGGGTTTGGTCCTCGGTCGGCATCGAAATACCGTGCGCTGTTGGTTAAACCAACAGCCAGTGAGATGTTTTCAGTTACGTTGTAACCAAGTTCTTCTGAGTGACTGAACTCAGGAGAATATTCATTGCCGCGATAGGTCCAAGACGTTGAGCTGTCTATGGTCGTAGAAAGCCACCAATCGCCAAATTCATACGTCAAACCAAAAGAGTTGCTGAGGCGATACTCTTCCAGTTGTGTTGTCCCCACGGTGGTGTAGCGGTGGAAGTTCTTTCGAATACGCACCGAATCGGTCAGAGTCAGGCCTTCGAGCAAAAAAGCCATGTCGTAAGAGAGATTGAGATCGGCGCGGATCGCAGTAGAAAGGTCGCTTTTTTGCGCTGTCTCGGACAGGGGAATCAAGACACGCATGCCTGCGGAGAAGCTCAGATTCTCTGTAGGTTGGTACAGATCGGCGTATTTGGCTTTGATCCACGCGTTTTGCCAGTATTGGCCTTTTTCACCATCAAATTGGTGAATGCCTGCAATATCGGCACTCAGTGACCAGTTATCGTCGAATCGATAGCCAAGGGTTACGCTGGCATCTATCGAACGTGAGGCAAGGTAGCTGGTATCACGATAGGCGTTTCGGCTGTAAGAGCTCGACGCAGAGAAACTCCAGGGCTGGTCGCTTTCCACGCTGGCTTGTTCGTCGGTGGGACTTTCTGCATGTGCTGTTAACGGCAAACAAGTCGCAAAGAGCGCACACAGTGCATAGTGACACTGTTTCACGAAACTTTCCTTGTAATTTGTGAGTAATGTTGTGTT
This sequence comes from Vibrio cidicii, assembly GCF_009763805.1. Classification (NCBI taxonomy): domain Bacteria; kingdom Pseudomonadati; phylum Pseudomonadota; class Gammaproteobacteria; order Vibrionales; family Vibrionaceae; genus Vibrio; species Vibrio cidicii. The sequence goes on from NZ_CP046804.1 coordinate 907,647, forward strand.
TTTTGTAATTGACGAATACTAAAGGAACTAAGTCAACAAGAGAACTTATTCATGTAAAGTATCAGTATTTAATGCGACTGGTACAATCAGGTGGGTCTGATGACTTTTTGCTCAATAATTGGATTGTGTTGTGCGGAATTTATAATTTAACAGAATGGTCTTTTATATTTATTGAGTCAATATAATCGTTTTTAAATCTACAATTATGAAGCGTTAATCTCTTTTTAAACAAAAATACGCTGATTTTTGGGCTGTAAACAAGCGTCTTACTCAGCGGTTCGATCTGTATGGACTTTCATCAGAACGTTTAGGTATAACAGAATGAGGTTCTATATTTCTGTGTTCTAAAACTGGTGGTTTGTCACACTCTACTCATCTCATATTGACTAAGAAAATGAATCTTTTATGAAAGGCTTGCTTTGAGTGATTAATACGCTATTATGACGAAGTGTCATTTATGACGGTTCGTCACCATTGTGCGTCATTTCTTTAGTAAAGAATCATGTTACAATCGCGGCAGGAGTAAATCGATACGGGTGAGTGAAAGATGTTTAACTTTGGCTGTAAGAAAAGCGATGAACGCAAAGAGTGTGCCTTTTCGTCAATCAAGACGAAAAAGCAACAAGCGATCGCCGATAGAGAAGTTGAATTGATCCTGCTGGCGAAAGGCATTGTGCAGAAGGAGGGTTTTGCCAACCTGACGATGGACAAGTTGACCGCGGCAAGCTCGTATTCGAAAGGGACAATCTACAACCATTTTTGCAGTAAAGAGGACGTAGTTTCTGGCTTTATGCATCCATTCTTTAAAGAATGAAGCGATGTTTTTTAACCGCACAGCCGCTTTTGAAGGGTCAACGCGGGAAAAAATGATTGCGATGCATGTAGGCTTTCGCATTTACGCACGGTTGGAGCCCATCTTATCTACCTGCGCGATCATGGCGAAAACGCCATGGGTACTGGAGAAAGCGTCTCCAAGTCGAGTCAGTGAACTCAATGAGTTGGAAGAGCGGATGATCGATGGCGCGGATGCGCTCGTCAGTCATGCGGTAGCCATCGGGGATTTAAAGTTCTCTCCTGCGATTGGTTCGGATGCGATTGTGTTTGCTAACTGGTCGATTGCATTTGGTTCTAATGCGTTAACGCAGAATGCATCAAACAGCCGTTGTATCAATCGTTTGCAAGATCCGTTTACCGTACTGCACAATGCGAACATGCTGCTAGACGGGCTGGGTTGGAAACCACTTTCCAGCGAATGGGACTACCGCAAAACCTGGAGAAGGGTGGAGCAGGAGCTATTCGCTGAAGAGTTGGCTTACTTAGAATCTGTCGGACGTTAGTGGCTGAAAACCAATCTGAGGATTGGTTTTTTCATCACGCTTAGTGACGAATCGTCAAAAATGACACGAGATTGCACGGAGGTGAGTGAGTTTCCGTGTAATAACTTACACATAAGTTAATAACGCCAGCATTTGCTGGTTTTTAAAGACTTGTATTTGACGAAACGTCACAAACGGAGAGTGTGATGAAATACCCAACTTCTTCCCACAGCGCGCCCTTTTCTTGGTCATCCATCCCAACCAAGTGGAGTTTTTGGACGCTACTGATCTCAATCGCCTTGATTGTAATTGCCACCCTCGGAGCCCGTAATCTCTACTTTCGTGGCGATTACGATATTTTCTTTGATGGTTCGAATACGCAGTTGCAGGCGTATGATGAAATCCAAACCACTTTTGCCAAGAGCGATAGCATTGCGCTGGTGATTGCGCCGCAAAACGGCAACATTTTTGATGCTGAAAACCTAACCCTGCTGCAAAAGCTTACCGAAGCGGCGTGGCAAGTTCCTTTTTCTAGTCGCGTCGATTCACTGGCGAACTATCAGCATACCGAGGCGCTGGAGGATGATCTCGTCGTGGAAGATCTGCTGTATCGCGACTACGCATTCACGGCGGAGCGGATTGCCAAAGTAAAAGCCATCGCATTAAGTGAACCCGCGGTAGTGAATTCACTGGTCTCGCAGCGTGGTGATGTGGCGGTTATTAACGTCACGGTGCAGTTGCCAGAAATTGACAAAACCGCCGAAGTACAGCAAGTGATAAATGCGATCAATGACTTGGTCGCCAGCTATCAAGCGCAATATCCGCAAATCAGTTTTTACAAAGCGGGTATTATTGCTTTAAACGATGCTTTCATGGTTGCAGCGCAAGAAGACAGTGCAACGCTCGTTCCGGCGATGCTGTTGGTGATTTTGCTGTTCCTTACCTTGATGTTACGCACCTTTTTGAGCGTTCTGGCCACGCTTGCGGTGATCATTGGGGCGATTCTCGCCACGATGGGGTTGTCGGGTTGGGCGGGAATGTTCTTACATACTGCCACGGTGAACGTGCCTACGTTGGTGATGACATTAGCGGTTGCCGACTGTGTTCATGTGATTGCGACCATGCGCCAATCCATGCTGTCTGGGATGTCACGGGCGCAAGCGGTAGAGCGCAGTATCGCCATCAATTTTGTGCCGATTGTGATTACCTCTGTCACCACCGCGATTGGCTTTTTGATGATGAACATGTCGGATTCTCCCGTACTGCGTGATTTCGGCAATCTCTCTGCACTTGGGGTAATGCTGGCTTGTCTGCTGTCAGTCACCTTGTTGCCAGCACTGCTGACGCTGCTGCCTATCCACATCACGGCAAAAGCGCAAAGTGACAGCTCTGATTTTATGGACAAGCTGGGCGATTTTGTCGTCGCCAAACGCCGCATGCTCTTACCTCTGTCGGTTGCGGTGATTGCCCTTGGCGGCGCGCTTATCCCTCTCAATAAAGTTAACGATGAATCGGTGAAGTATTTCGGCCACAGCAGTGAGTTTCGCCAAGCGGCTGATTTTATGGAGGCGCGCATCAGTGGCATGACGAATATCAGCATTGCGATCAAAACCAATCAAGCGCAAGGGATTGCCGATCCGCAATTTTTGACTGCACTGGGCGATTTCACCGCGTGGCTGCGAGCTCAGCCAGAAACAGACCATGTGGCTTCGTTGGCCGATGTGTATAAACGCCTCAACAAAAACATGCACAACGACGATGATGCCTACTACCGCTTGCCGCAAGACAGAGAGTTGGCCGCGCAATATCTGCTGCTGTATGAGATGTCTCTCCCATACGGTTTGGATCTCAACAACCAAATTAACGTGGATAAGTCCTCGCTGAAGCTGGTGCTGACCACCGCCAATCTCGGTAGTGTCGAGCTGGTTGATCTGGAGCAGCGTATTTACGCTTGGTTTGCTCAACATGCGCCGCAATACCAAGTGGTTGCATCGAGCCCGTCTCTGATGTTTGCCCACATTGGTGAAACCAATATGGCAAGTATGCTCTCAACGCTACCGATCACACTGGTGCTGATTTCCGCCTTGATGATATTTGCTCTGCGCTCATGGAAATTGGGCGTGATCAGCCTCGTCCCCAACATCGCACCAGCCATTATCGGCTTTGGTCTTTGGGCGCTACTTTCTGGTGAAATCAACTTGGGTTTGTCGGTGGTCGTGACGCTGACGCTCGGGATCGTGGTGGATGATGCGGTCCATTTCTTAGCTAAGTATCAACGGGCGCGCAAACAAGGCCAAAACGCTGAGCAAGCGGTGCGCTACGCCTTCCATACCGTTGGACGCGCGCTGTGGATCACCACCGTTGTGCTGGTGGCTGGATTCTCGGTACTGGCGATGTCCAGTTTCCGCTTAAACGCGGATATGGGCCAGCTCAGCGCCCTGGTGATTTTCCTCGCTCTCGTCATCGATTTCGTCCTGCTGCCAACGTTATTGATGCTGTTTGACAAAGCTGAGTATCCGCTTGAGGCGCCTGAGCAAAGTGGCGTCACGGCAGAATTATCACAAACCCAAGCCTAATAAGGAGATTGCTATGAAACCTACAACTAAAATCACCACCGCACTTATTCTCGCCTCCAGCCTGATGTTCTCTTCATTGGCGCTGGCGAACAAAGGATTGGAGATTGCCACAGAGCGCAAAAGCCGTGACCTCGGCTGGCAAGACTCGGTCGCTACCATGGAAATGTTGCTGAAAAATGCGCAAGGTGAAAGCAGTTCAAGACTGATGCGTTTGCAATCTTTGGAAGTGGATGGCGACGGCGACAAAGGGCTGACGATTTTCGACGAGCCGCGCGATGTCAAAGGCACGGCATTTCTTAACCATTCGCACACCAGCGAAGCTGACGATCAGTGGCTTTATCTACCAGCACTAAAACGCGTGAAGCGCATCTCATCGCGTAATAAATCGGGGCCATTTATGGGCAGCGAGTTTGCCTATGAAGATTTGAGTTCATTTGAGCTGGAAAAGTACCGCTTTAACTACCTGCGAGACGAAGTGCTCAATGGCCAGCCGAGTTTTGTGCTGGAACAAATTCCGACCGACGAAAACTCAGGTTACACCAAACAGGTCGTTTGGCTGGATCAACAGTTCTACCGTCCGCTTAAAGTGGAGTTTTATGACCGCAAAGATGCACTGCTCAAAACACTCACCTTTGATGATTACAAGCAATACCTCAACCAGTACTGGCGTGCGCACCTGATGACCATGATCAACCATCAAACAGGCAAAAGCACCGAACTCTTGACCACCGATTTGGCCTTTCGTACTGGCCTGAGTGCGGACGACTTTGAGCAGAATGTACTCAAACGGATTAAATAAAGAGGGAGTGATATGACGCGTTGGACAATCAATGGAGGCCAGATTTTGGCCTCCGGACTTGCGACGGTGATCGCCTTGCCTTGTTTTGGCGTTGAGTTGGCTGGACAGGTTAGCGTGGAGCATCGGCAGTTTTTTCAATCGGGTTTGCAAGGGCAAGATTTAGGCCAGAGCGCGTTGCTGTTGCAGCCGGAATTTTACTGGCAACAAGCAGAAGGAAATGGCCGTTTTACTTTCACGCCTTTTTACCGCTTAGACAGCGAGGATGAGGAGCGCAGCCACGGTGATATTCGCGAAGCGCTGTACCTGAATTACTGGGGTGACTATGAACTCAGAGCGGGTGTTGGCAAAGTATTTTGGGGCGTGACGGAATCGGCGCATCTGGTGGATGTGATCAATCAAACCGATGCGGTGGAATCGGTTGATGGTGAAGACAAGCTAGGCCAGCCGATGCTACATTTCACCAGTGTTAAAGAGTGGGGCACGCTGGATGCGATGCTGCTGCCCTATTTTCGCGAGCGCACCTTTTCAGGTGAAGATGGGAGGCTGAGAAGCGACCCAGTCGTCGATGGAGAGGCTCGCTATGAATCTTCCCGAAAAAAGCACCATCTTGACTATGCGCTGCGCTACACGCGCATGCTTGGCGATTGGGATCTTGGGCTAAGTTATTTTCACGGCACCAATCGCGACCCCTATTTCCAGTTTCAGCAAGGGAAACTTCATCCTTATTACGCGCAGATGAGCCAAGTTGGGCTGGATGTCCTAGGCATTGTCGGAGATTGGCTGTGGAAGCTAGAAAGCATTTATCGCGACAGCCTAGACAACCATACCGCCGTAGTGACGGGTTTTGAATACACTTGGGTTGGCGCGTTTGACAGCCAGATGGATGTCGGGTGGATCGCCGAGTATCTTTACGACAGCCGAGGTAGCAAGGCGCAGAGTATTGGTCAAAACGATCTATTTGCTGGCATGCGCCTAGCGTTTAACGACGAGCAGGGAACGGAAGTGCTTGCAGGCGTCACGCAAGATCTCGACAACCACGATGTGTACAACGGCAAACTGGAAGCGAGTCGGCGCATCAACAATCAATGGAAATGGCGCTTGGATGCTTGGCTGTTTGCCAACGATACGCCAAGCGATCAGCTCTACTTCGCGCGTCGGGATGATTTTGTTGAACTGGCGATTGACTATTACTTTTAGGGTCTGTTTTCGCTAGTGGCGCAAGTTTGATGCTGAATAATTGAGGTGGATTATAAGTAACTGAGCACAGATAGCCGCTCAAACTCGATCTACCTCATTTTTTCAACATTTGCCTAAAGCCCTTATTGGATAAAGAGGATAAAATTCTCTTATAGTCTGAGCAACGATGGGCGACGTTCTGTAATCGCGGAGCTGCAGTAAGGATGGCAGGTTGAATTCATTCAAGTGGGATAAAAACTTCGAGACGGGCCTTGATGATGTCGATGAGCAGCATCAATTTCTGGTGGGATTTATCAATAAATATGGTGAACTTCTGTCGGAAAACAACATCTCGCTGCAAGGAATCCAGATGGCGCTGTTTGAGCTGTCGCGTTATGCGGAGTTTCACTTCAAAGAAGAAGAAAACTTGATGCGTCAGGCGGGCATTTACCATCAGCATCTAGAACACCACATTCAGATCCATCGCGCTTTTATGAGCGATGTTATGACGATGCAAAGCTTCATTAGCGAGCAAAATCGTGAATCGGCCGAACAACTCCTCAATTTCCTCATCCACTGGCTGGCGTACCATATTCTTGGCATCGATCAAAATATGGCAAGGCAAGTGCGCGCCATCGAATCGGGTCTTTCTCCCCAAGCTGCGTTTGAGCAGGAAGAGCGTAAAGCCGATGCGTCAACCAAACCGCTGATAGATGCACTTAGCGCGCTCTTTATGCAAGTGTCTGAGCGCAACCGTGAGCTGCTGATGCTCAATCAATCTCTTGAACAAAAAGTCGAAGAGCGTACCCGTCAGTTGGTGGAAGCCAACAAGCAACTGGAAGTGCTTTCGTTTACCGATTCACTGACCAAGCTACCAAATCGGCGTTTCGCCATTCGTACCTTAAAAGAGCTGTGGGAAGAGGATCACGTCGAAAGCGACATGATGGTGTGCATCATGGTGGATGCCGATTACTTTAAACAGGTCAATGACAGTTGCGGCCATGACGCGGGCGATGCGGTGTTAAAAGAGCTGGCGCACAGCTTAAAACACAGCTTCCGCAGCGACGATATTGTGTGCCGTTTGGGGGGCGATGAGTTTCTGGTTATCTGCCCTAACACCGAATTGCAAGGTGGCCTGTACATTGCTGAGCTTGTACGCAAGCAGGTGACTAATTTGCTGATCCCAACGGGGATGGAGCCATGGCGCGGCAGTATCAGTGTCGGCGTGGCGCAGCGTACCAAAGAGATGCAAACCTACACCGATCTGATCAAAGCGGCCGATGACGCGGTGTACCTCGCTAAATCCCAAGGCAAAAACCGAGTCATGACCACTCAGGGCGAGCATTTTTCCGAGAAAAACGCGAGGGGGCTGCCTCCTTGCCAATATCAAGTTCAATAACCGCATCTATTTCATTTTCTTGTCGCAATTCAGGCGTTAAATTTGTTTGATAAAGCCTGAATTGTGCTGCTTTGACGCCTTTTTATTCAATAACCTCTTCTTTTAATAATTCAATTTGGCATTAGTGGCGGCTTTAGCTACTATGTACGACTATCAAAAAAGTACCAATTACTCCCTTATGGACACTACCAAAAGGTAGATGAGGAAACGATGCAACATCTAGAAGAGATCATTGCTAACGCGAATGCTGCGATCGATGCCGCGCAGTCGCTTGTCGCACTTGATGAAGTGCGAGTTCAGTATCTGGGCAAAAAAGGCGAGCTAACCGCTCAACTGCAAAGCCTAGGTAAATTGCCACCGGAAGAACGTCGTGAAGCTGGTCAAGAGATCAACAAAGCGAAAGAGGCTGTTCAACACGCTTTAGCGGTGCGTAAAGAGGCACTTCAACGAGCAGAGCTTGAGGCGAAACTGGCATCGGAAACGATCGACGTGACGCTACCGGGTCGTCGTATCGAAAACGGCGGTTTGCACCCAGTGACGCGTACCGTTGAGCGTATTGAACAGTTTTTTGGTGAGCTTGGCTTTAACGTTGAGTCTGGTCCTGAAATTGAAGATGCATTCCACAACTTTGATGCACTGAACATTGCCGCAGACCACCCAGCGCGTACTGATCATGATACCTTCTTCTTTAACCCTGATCTGATGTTGCGTACCCACACCTCTGGTGTGCAGATCCGTACCATGGAAAATGGCAAACCGCCGTTCCGTTTCATTGCGCCGGGCCGTGTTTACCGTAACGATTACGACCAAACTCACACGCCAATGTTCCACCAAGTGGAAGGCATGCTGGTTGACGAAAACGTCAACTTCGCGCAGTTGAAAGGCATTTTGCACGATTTCCTATGTAACTTCTTTGAAGAAGAAGTGGAAGTGCGTTTCCGTCCATCTTACTTCCCATTCACTGAGCCATCAGCAGAAGTTGACGTAATGGGCAAAAACGGTAAGTGGCTAGAAGTACTGGGTTGCGGCATGGTTCATCCGAACGTACTTCGCAGCGTAGGCATCGATCCTGAAAAATACTCTGGTTTCGCATTCGGCATGGGTGTTGAGCGCCTGACCATGTTGCGCTACGGCGTGAACGATCTGCGCGCCTTCTTCGAAAACGATCTTCGTTTCCTGAAACAGTTCAAGTAATCCAGAGGTTTAAGCACAATGAAATTCAGCGAATCATGGCTTCGTGAGTGGGTAAATCCTGCGATTACCACTGACGAACTTACTCATCAAATTACCATGGCTGGCCTAGAGGTCGACGATGTTCTGCCTGTGGCTGGCGAGTTTAACGGGGTTAAAGTTGGCCACGTTGTAGAATGTGGTCAGCACCCAGATGCCGACAAACTACGTGTAACGAAAGTAGACGTAGGTGAAGCAGAGCTGCTTGATATCGTCTGTGGCGCGGCCAACTGTCGCCAAGGGCTGAAAGTGGCCGTGGCAACCGTCGGTGCCACTTTGCCTGGTGATTTCAAAATCAAAAAAGCCAAACTGCGTGGCCAGCCTTCACACGGCATGCTTTGCTCGTTTACCGAGCTAGGTATCGATGTGGAATCAAACGGCATCATGGAACTGGCACCAGATGCGCCAGTGGGTATGGATTTCCGTGATTTCCTTGCCCTGAACGACGTGACGGTGGACGTGGATCTAACGTCTAACCGTGCCGACTGTTTCAGCATCCGTGGTATGGCGCGCGAAGTGGGCGTACTTAACCGCGCTGACGTCACTGAACCTTCGGTAGAAGCGGTGGCGGTTTCGATTGAAGACAAAGTGTCTATCGACGTAAAAGCACCGGCGGCGTGTCCACGTTACCTTGGTCGTGTGGTGAAGAACGTAAACGTTCAAGCGCAAACGCCACTGTGGATGCAAGAAAAGCTGCGTCGTTGCGGCATCCGCTCTATCGATCCTGTGGTGGACATCACTAACTACATCTTGCTTGAGCAAGGCCAGCCGATGCATGCGTTTGATCTGGCGAAGATCGAAGGCGGCATCGTGGTGCGCATGGCAGAGCAGGGCGAGAAGCTGACTCTGCTTGACGGCAGCGAAGCAGAACTCAACGCAGATACTCTTGTTGTGGCAGACCACAACAAAGCGCTGGCAATTGCTGGGATCTTTGGGGGCGAGCACTCAGGCGTTAACACAGAAACCAAAGATGTATTGCTTGAATGTGCCTTCTTTGCACCAGACCACATTCGTGGCCGTGCGCGTAGCTATGGCTTGCACACCGATTCTTCAATGCGCTTTGAACGCGGTGTCGATTACGCACTGCAAGTGAGCGCAATGGAGCGTGCGACCGCGCTGCTGGTGGAAATCTGTGGTGGTGAAGTTGCGCCCGTTGTGGCGGTAGAATCACAAGCTGATTTACCTAAGCCAAACAAAGTGGCACTGCGCCGCACGAAGCTGGATAACCTTCTAGGCCATCACATTGCCGATAGCGATGTGGTTGAAATCTTAGAGCGTCTTGGTATGGCAGTCGAAACCACAGCGGAAGGCTGGGTTGCGGTAGCGCCAACATGGCGTTTCGATATTGCAATCGAGCAAGATTTGGTGGAAGAAGTGGGCCGTATCTACGGTTACGACAACATTCCAAACCAAAACCCAACCGCCGCGCTTAAGATGCACGATCATCAAGAAGCCAAACTGCCACTAAAACGCGTGCGTGATTTGCTGGTTGACCGTGGTTACCACGAAGCGATCACTTACAGCTTTGTTGAACCAGAGCAACAAAAACTGGTTGTTCCAAGTGTCGATGCACTCATTCTGCCAAACCCAATCTCTGCAGAAATGTCAGCGATGCGCCTTGGTCTGATTCAAGGCTTGCTAAACACTGTGGTTCACAACCAAAAACGCCAACAGCCACGCGTTTCGTCTGTTCGAATACGGCCTACGTTTCATCCCATGTGAATCAGCGGAAAATGGCATGCGTCAAGAGCCGATGTTGGCGGGCGTGATTGCCGGTACTCGCAGCGAAGAGCATTGGAACATCGACACCAACACGGTGGATTTCTTTGATCTTAAAGGCGATGTGGAAGCGATTCTTGAACTCTCTGCCAACGACAAAGCGTACAGCTTCGTGGCAACCAAGCACCCAGCGCTTCACCCTGGTCAGTCGGCGGCTATCGTGCTCGATGGAAAAGAAATCGGTGTGATTGGTACGGTTCACCCAGAACTTGAGCGCAAGTTTGGTCTAAACGGCCGTACTATCGTGTTTGAAATCGAATGGTCTGCGATCAATCGCAAAGTGATCCCAGAAGCGGTGGCGCTGTCTAAGTTCCCTGCTAACCGTCGTGATATCGCAGTAGTGGTTGATCAAACGGTTGCTTCTGGCGACATCATCAATGCGTGTTTGGAAGCGGGCGGTGAGTTCCTGAAAGCGGCAAAACTGTTTGACGTTTATGTCGGTAAAGGCGTGGAAGAAGGCAAGAAGAGCCTCGCTATTGCCCTGACACTGCAGTCAAACGAACGCACGTTGGAAGATGCCGATATCGCAGGCGCGGTTGATGCAATCGTCGCGCACGTTGCTGAGAAATTTGGCGCGTCACTACGCGATTAAGCACAAACCAATAAGTTGCTCACAAGCAGAACTTAGCTTTGACAAACGGCCCAAATGGGCCGTTTTTTTATCGATAGAACAGTGCCACACCATGCAATAGTTAATACTTCTCGATAATCATTTTGCAATTAAGCGAAAATCGCTGCGCAATTTTGCATCCAATGGGGCGGTGGCCAAAAAAGTACTTTTTACAGCGATTATTTACTTTGAAAGTTTACTTCTCACACTCTAAGAAAAAAGGAATGTGTGCAAGACAGCTTAAATTTCACTGTATGAAGTCATTAAGCGAGACCATTTCTTCAAATCAACGCTTGTAAACTCGTAATAGCTTTCTCGTTTAAGTTCTAAGTTAAAGAGATCGCGTTAGAATATCTAGTAATTTTCCTCATCCATTTGTCTCAAGGTACGAATAATTGCCTTATTTTGTACAATTCCAGCTCTCACTTCTCGTTATATAGTGATTTTTTATCATTGATAGAGAGAATTTTCATTCCCATGCATGCAAGCGATAAGATTTAGTAGAACAACTTGGGTATCTCTGATTTTTTCCGCTGTTTTGCATCTTCTTTGCCGCTTTTTCTGCATTCCATTTTATTCCATTTTCACGTAAGACTTTGTTTTTAAATGGTATTTTGTATTAATATTTAGGATTTTTACTTGCGGGTTCAGTTTGATGATAATTCACCTCGTTGATTTGAGCTCGCAAGCCAAATCACAAAAAATTAAATCGAGCTGACGACTAAACTGCCTAGATAAAATAAAAGGCAACAGTTTAGGAAAATGAAATGTCGACCCGTAAAATATGAAATACTTACATACAAACTGAAATAAATAGGAAAAGTAAAATGAAAAAAACAATTATCGCTTCTGCAATGATGATGCTCTCTGCTTCTGTATTCGCTGCTGAAGATACAGGCCACGGTGTGGTTAATTTCACTGGCGCTATTATTGATGCACCATGTTCAATTGCGCCTGAAAGTATGGACCAAACTGTAAACATGGGTCTGATCTCTAATGTTTTACTAGAAAAGCAAGGTGAAACACCGGTTCGTCCTTTTAGCATTCAACTTGAGTCTTGCTCTACTGAAACGGCAAAAGCAGCAACCATTACCTTTAGCGGTAACACAGATGGTACAGATAAAAAGCACTTAGCGCTTTCTGGTAAAGGTAAAGGTGCTGCGATTGCTCTTGTTAACCAAGATGAATCTGAGATTGAACTTGGCTCAAAAGCCAAAGCGATCTCTCTTGTTGAGGGCGACAACAAACTGCAATTTGGTGCGAAGCTGGTCAGCAACCTAAAAGATGGTGACTCAGCGACTCCGGGTGAGTTTCACGGCAACCACCAACTTCATCATCAGCTACGAGTAAACGGCGAGTTCGTTTTTCTTATCGTGGAAATAACGCGCAGGGATGCGCGTTTCTTTTAGCTAAAGTTTGACTTGGTGAAAAAAACTCATGAATAAAGCACTGCTGTCTTACACCATTTCTTTTATTGTGATCAGTTGGGCGAAAACTGCTCATTCGAGCGATATTGAGTTCAATACTGATCTACTGGATATCAAAGAGAAAGAAAGCATTGATGCGGGGGCATTCAAACAAGCTGGGTATATCGTTCCAGGCGAATACACTATGCAGCTGGTGGTGAATAATAACCCAATTGGTGAGCGTAAAGTGCGCTTTTATGAGCAAGAAACAAACAGCTCACAACTCTGTTTGAACGCCAGTTTGGCCGACGAGTTGGGTTTAAAAACGCATGAACAGGAACGTTTATTGACAGAGCCTGCGCTGACGAGTTTGCAAGGAGAGACCTGTTACGATCCTGCGGTACTGGAAGGCATGCTTATTAAAGCGGATCTTGGTAAGGACACGCTGAGTATCTCAGTTCCACAAGCTTATCGAGATTATGTCAGCGAATATTGGGATCCGCCGTCACGTTGGAATGAAGGGGTGAACGGAGCACTGCTTGACTATAACCTCAACCTTCGTGAAAGCCATACACAGCGCGGTGATAGCACTAGCCTAAGTGCTTATGGTGTTGCCGGTGCCAACATAGAGGCGTGGCGACTAAGAGCTCATTGGCAAAGCCGTTACGAGCATAGACAAGACAAAGATGGCCAAGATCAGTCGCAAAGTGATTTTGAAGTTAACCGCGTTTACGCCTACCGTGCTTTGCCGGAATTACGCGCGAAATTAACCTTGGGCGAGCAAGATCTGGGCAATTCCGTCTTTGATGGCTTCCAGTTTACTGGTGCATCGCTGAATAGCGATGACAGAATGCTACCGCCAAACTTACGTGGTTATGCGCCTGAAGTGGTCGGCATTGCTAAAACCAATGCCAAGGTAGTGATCAGTCAACAAGGTCGAGTTTTGTACGAAACCCAGGTCGCCTCAGGGCCATTTCGTATTCAAGACATCAGTAGCGCCGTGAGTGGTACGCTGGATGTCCGTGTGGAAGAACAAGATGGCTCGGTACAAACCTTTCAGGTCAACACCGCCAACATCCCGTATCTTTCACGCCCAGGTTCAGTTCGCTACAAGTTTAATGGCGGCAAAATCAATACCGCAACTCATGAAATGGATGGCCCGGCGTTCGCCAGTGCCGAGTTTTCTTGGGGGGTGAGTAATGGTTGGTCGCTACTGGGTGGCGCACTGCTCAGTGATGGCTACGATGCTTTGTCGATTGGTGTCGGTCGAGACTTGCTGCAATTTGGTGCCGTTTCCTTTGATGTTACGGAGTCTTATGCGCGTCTGGATGAAGGCAGCAAAATGGGCAGTTCATACCGAATCAACTACTCGAAGAGTTTTGAAGAGTATGAAAGCCAAGTTGCGTTTGCCGGATACCGCTTCTCGGATCGTGATTTCATGAACATGAACGACTACTTGGCGGCACAAAAGGTCGGTGAGCCTTATCGCGGCGGCTCTAAAGAAGTGTACAGCGTAGTACTCAGTAAGCAGTTTAAAGAGGCTAGCTTGGGCGCTTATCTTGACTATACGCATCAATCTTATTGGTCACAGGAAGACAGTGACAGGATCAGCCTTTCTCTGTCACACAGTTTTGATATTAAAGACTGGCGCGGGCTATCCGCTTCACTGAATGCTTACCATAACAAACAAAGCAACCTGACTGACAATGGACTCTATTTTAGCCTTTCAGTGCCTTTCGGCGGTAGCAAACATGTCAGTTACAATGTATCGAGTAATGCAGGTAAAACCACCAATAGTATGAGCTATTACGATCGCATTGATGAACGTAACAGCTACTCGGTCACGGCTTCAACGTCGCCTAGCGGCGAAAGTGCCAGTGGCTTCTATACTCATACAGGTGACAAAGCCACGGTGATGGCCAACGTTAGCCATATGTCGGGGAATTCAACTTCCCTTGGGCTTTCCTTAAACGGTGGCATTACCGCGACAGGCGAGGGCGCTGCGCTGCATCGCGTCGGAATGATGGGCGGTAGCCGGATCATGATCGATACCGATGGTGCGAAAGATGTACCTGTGCATGCAGGTGGTCTGGTGACCTACAGCGATAAGCATGGTAAGGCCGTGGTTGCGGATGTTTCGAGTTATCACCGTCAACGCACCAGCATTGATGTGGATAAATTAGGTGAAGAAGCTGAACCTATGGGCACACCCGTCTCGATGGGCACCCTAACGGAAGGGGCGATTGGCTACCGTCACTTTGACATGCTCAGCGGCAGCAAACGCATGGTTGAACTGGTGAAAGCCGATGGTAAAGCCATTCCGTTTGCGACTGAAGTGTTTAATGAGAAAGGGCAACCCCTTGGTATGGTTGGTGAAGATGGTATGGCGTACTTAGCCGGCTTACATGAAGGCGGCATCATCGAAGCGCGTTTGGGTAACAACAAACAGTGCCATATTCAATTGCCAGCACCGTTACCGAGTGCAGAAACCTTGGCAAAACTAGCATGCCTGTAAGGCGTGCTAGGTTGCCGATGACTGTTTAAACCAGATTGAGATAAACCGATATGATCAATAAACTTCTATGTAGTGTTTCACTTTTACTGACTTTGCTTGCAGGTCAGGCACAGGCGGCGGTCTCGTTAGACAGAAACCCGGGTGATTTACCCGGGGGAAGCCAAATCCATGAGCTTAACTATTCGCAACAACAACAAAACCTTGCCTTATCTCGCTCAAGCTTGGCTTGAAGACAGTGAAGGCAACAAAATCAACAGCCCTTTTACCGTGTTACCGCCAGTGCAACGTTTAGAGCCCGGCGCGGAAAGCTTAATTAAAATTCAAGCATTGCCGATGTTTAAGCAACTACCTCAAGATAGAGAAAGCTTGTTCTACTTTAGCCTGCGAGAAGTGCCACCACGCAGTGATAAGCCGAACACGCTGCAGTTGGCTCTGCAAACGCGCATTAAGTTCTTTTACCGCCCAGCGAGCCTCTTGATCGAGCCCGGCAGCAACAAAGCTCCGTGGCAGGAGAAATTAACACTGCAGCAAGTGGCGGGAAAATATCAGCTGAACAATCCCACCCCTTATTATGTGACGATTGTGGCCGCAGCAACGAGTGTAAAAAATGAAGGCATTGAGGGATTTGAAGCAGTCATGATTGCGCCAAACAGCAGTGTTGAGCTCAACGTAGCGACTGCCAAACTCGGCGCAAATCCAACCTTTACTTATGTCGATGACTTTGGCGGGCGCAGAACCATCAGCTATCAGTGTGAAAACAGTTGTCGTTTCGTGGCAGAAAAAGAGGCCAAGTGAGGAAGTAAACATGATGTGCAGTTCACATGAGGCGGCGCAGGCTGCCAACCGGGGCAAAAGATGGCGCAAAAGCTGGGTCGCCGCGCTGCCACTGTTGCCACTCTGGCTACCTTTTTACGTCGTGGCGGGCAGCCAAGAACTGCTGCTGACCATTACCGCCGAGGTGGTGGGTCAGCCATGCTCACTGCGTCCGGGGGATGAAATCATTCCTGTCGATTTTGGCAATATTAACAATAAAGAACTGTTACGCGATGGCAGAACCCCAAGTAGGTCGTTTCAGTTGCATCTTGATGAGTGCGAGCCCTCTATCGCAGACAGTGTCAGCGTCACGTTTTCCGGGGTAGCCAGTGAAGAGAGCGCGCTATTGGCACTCTCTGCTAACAGTCAGGCAAAAGGCATTGCGATAGGGCTAGAGCAAGGTGGCCAAGCGTTACCGATTAACAAGCCAAGCCGAGCTTTAACGATAACGCAGGGCAGTAATGTACTTGATTTTGCCGCTTATGTGCAGCTATTGCCTTCAGCACAAACCGGGGTGACGCCGGGGAACTTTAATGCCACCGCCAATTTTACGCTGGATTATGACTAACCCCTATCCCTTGATGCATTTGGAGCAGGCTTGGCAACTGGCGTTCCAATGGGTGTGCAAACGCCGACGCCATTACCCAGCTAACGCGGATATATGGCATTTACGTTTTCACTGGCCGAACCATTCGCAAAAACTGTTAAGTCGTGTTCTGGCCGGCGATTACCGATTAAGTGCCATGAAGGTGATAGGGCAGCATGCCTTATGGTCCGCTCAAGATGCATTAGTGCTTAAATGGGTCGCATTGCAATGCGCGCCATGGCTTCCTATACATCCACGTTGTGAGCATGGTTTAGGAATGGGGGTGACAGCGTCCAGAACTCGTCTAGAGCGGTTTTTAAATGAGGCCAAAGGCAGTTCCCCATTTGTGATGCGTACCGATATTCGTGGTTATTATCGGCATATCAATAAAAATCAGGTACTAGAACGGGTAGTGGCTTCGCTGCCATCGCCGATTTGGCGAGAGTTGATTCGGCAATACCTCTATTACACGGTGGAAGATGGCGGGGAGTTTTACACACCCGAATCTGGCATTGGGCGGGGTTGTGCTTTGAGCCCACTGATCGGGGCCAGTTTGCTTTACGCCATAGACAGCGATTTTGCACAGCGCCCCGATCTCTATTACGCCCGCTATATGGATGATTTTATTATTCTAGCCCGTAGCCGTTGGCGGCTTCGACGGGCCATTGCCACCTTACGCAGCCATTTGGCCGAAGGCGGCTTTTCACTTCACCCAGACAAAACCCAGATAGGTAAACTCACCAAAGGGTTCGATTGGCTGGGTGGTTGGTATAACGAGCAGGGAAGAGTGGGCATTGCGCTGCGCGCCCTGCACCATTACCGTACCCGATCTCTGCGGCTTTATGAGCAAGCTCGTCGGCTAGGATATTCCCATCAGGAGTGCCTAGTGCGAGTGCAGAATTATCGGGTACGGTGGAGAAGATGTTTTATATGATAGGAATCTCTAACACATTCCATATACAATCTCGGAACATGTACGGGACTTGCGTGAAGTTTCTAGCTGGTAACAGCAAAAAGTTATCTCGTACCGTTATGATACTAGCTGGTATAATCGTTGGAGGTCTCCAGGAAACCTCCGCTGCTCCATACACGGTCTATAAAACTGATGAAACACACTACAAAATACAATTCGATGTTAACTACCCTGGGTTCTACGAGGAGTGGGGCACAGGCTCGGCGGAGAATCTAGGTTCTGCTATTGAAGTGACATACTACTACTTGGCAGGTCACAAACGCTTGGGTACCACCGGCCAACAATGCGTTCAAGACAAAATGTATCCTCGTCAGGTGTATACGGACGTGGACCACGAAGACCACGTGCGCGCGATCCGGGGGTGTTGGAAAAGGTAAACTCGTGCGTATTTGACGTCGAGGTTATAAACAGTAGTGAACCTGGGGACATACGATGGAGTGGGTTACTAATCAGGGTTACCACGGAAGAAAACAGCGGACAACGAGTCAACATACGTTTTATGGAAGAGATGTCGCTGGAACCTGAACCTAACTCGTGCTCTGTTTCGCTCGACCCTATGGATTTTGGGATAATACCTCCTAACTCGACACCGTCGCACTCGGCCGATCTACTCATATCTTGCTCGCGGGACGCTTCTATTACCGTGACCACCAACGGAGGTCTACCGTTCAACGATCAGGCTTCTGGTACCGTTATCGAATTTACTGATCCACCGGAGTTCGTACTCAGTTCCTGTTCCAAGTTTTGTATTGTACCTATAGAGGGGCGTATGAAAAAGACTCCTAACCGTGCTGGAACGTATAAATGGTTCGTTCCTGTTGTAGTGGAGTATCTATAGGTTACGTCCTAAACCCGACTCGTGAAGTGCCTACTCGCCTCCGTCGTCGTATGCTGGTTCTTTCCTTTTCTTCGGCTGGATGGCTTCCGTGGTGGGTGTAACCCACTTTTGGTCACCAGTGAACGGATACCCGCCTGAATGCTTCCGGCGGGCTTTTCCGTCTTAGAATACTAAGAACTATGTGCTTGGGCCTCCCTCACCCTCCAGCGTATGCTTAAACCCGTAGCTGGGAGCGGGCAACTAATGGTGATGGACTTGCTAGACTATTCGCTTTTACCATATGGGCCTGCCGGGTGTTATATTTATCCTCGGGTGGCCTCATATGGTCGAAAATACTCTATGAGTTTTACTACAGGATCTCCTCAATCCCTGATGTGATATCCGTGATGATTGCGGTTCTCAGCATGATCCGGTCCAGTACTGAAAGGTCTCCCTTCGGTTGGGATCCTCCGTCTTAATCTGTCGTCCTTCTCTCAGCCTGTTCAGTATTATCGTTACTGTGCTGGTATACTGGAAACCGGAGTTAACGAATTTACTCGCTGTCGACGGGGGTCTCATTATACCTCTGGAGTGAGGATGGGTTAATCTTCCGACTTATTGGTAGTACTAAATGTCTAAATTCAGCTAAACGATGGTGTTTGTACCTAACTAGTCGTCGAGCTAAAACCATGTTTTAGAACGGTTACAACTCCAATTCCCTTCACTTGATATTCCATATGAATGTGGATGCGATAGACATCCGCCTTCAGGGGTAAGGCAAACCGGCGACCTATCAGCCAAAGGCTTCTCCCACTTTCTTTATCTCTCTTTTTCACCTCTGGCCCCTGAACGACAAAGTGGCTATCCCTTCTCTCTTTTCATGGTCCGCCTTATCTCATTTTTTGGTGCACCTGGTCACGTTATCAAACTGTGAACGATTCATCACCCCACCAGTGCGGTTAGCACTCAAGCCTCTGCCATGGCGATCGGTTCTGCCACTGCCATCAGCTTGGGGATAAGTAAGGGGTAAAGCTAGCGGTGAAAGGCCCAGCTCCTAAGATCCTGTAATATGTACCGTCCACCCGCTACTACGTGCCTTTCTTTACTAGGCGGCTGGCTCTGAACGAGACCGCGCAATTTGTTTCAATCGCGCTTTGTAGCAAAAGAAAGATATATTCTCAATGTGCTGATTTTTATAATTATTCCGAATTATTCTCCGCATGACATTCCTCGTTATCGTGATGGATTATGGTTGTGCCTAAAGGGTTTAGGCTAACGGAGGATTAGTCTGTCCTTGGCTTCTCTCCCTACCATTAACTCTCATTGTAATTACAGGAACCTATAATGAAAAAGATGCAATTCACCTCTTTAGTGGCGTGTACCGCTTTGGCATTGTTTGGCGCAGCTGGTCACGCTCACGCTACTACGAGCGAATTTTCGCCTGTTAGTGCGGTTAGCACCCAAGCCTCTGCCATGGCGATCGGTTCTGCCACTGCCATTCAGATTGCGGATAAGCAAGGGGTAAAGCTTGCAGTGAAGGCCAATGCCCTGAAGCAGCTGTATGAAACACTGTCTATCCGCTACTACGATCAAAACGGTGTACTTCTCGCACAAGACGAATATGGCTATGGTACGCACGATATTGATCGATTGCTCAATGTTGAAGCGATCAAAACCTTTTCACAACCGATTAAAGTGATTCTCGTGACTATTCAAGACGAAAGTGGGGTTGCACTAGAGAGTAAAGAGGCAGAGTTAACCAATATCGGTGTGTAGTTTTTTAGCGCATTGTTAACTGGTTTAAGCGCCCACATATAACGGGCGCTTTTTTATGCCCGCCATGTGGCCTTTTGCGGTTAAGTTGAGCCTGCCGGTGGGATTCTTCGGTTACTTATGAACGGTGTTGCTCTGAGACTTACAACAAGTGAAAAAGGAGCCCAACAAGCCGCTGGGATTAAGTCTGACAGATTTCGCTACTGTTACTTGCAAGCAGATACTCTGAGCGCACAACTATTGTTACGTTTCTCGGCGATGCTTACCTAGGGCTTCGCTTCCCTTGACTATCCGCTGCATGAACCTTGGTTGCGACTTCATTGGTTCCATCATGCTAATGAATTCGTTTATTTCTATCATCATTATCTATTATTCCGCTTAATGTAAATATTTGTTTTTATGGAGATTATTTGTCAATCTTTGGTATTTTTACATTCTCATTCGCTTCTATAACAATGGCGCTTGGTTGAGGGTGTTTGCACTGGTCGAATTTTCTTGTGTGTCTAGTGCACGAGGAAAGGGCTTTGACTCTTAGCTACACGGACTTTGTCTTATCCAACTGCTAAAGCGTATCGATCGAATTTGACCTCGCTTTTTTTCCGTTGAGAACTCAATCAGCATTTTCACTATTGTGGAGTACCAAGATGAATATTTTAGTTGTGAGTGAATACCCTATTATTCGGGAGCTCCTCCGTTCTGCTCTTAGACCGCTCAGTCATATCACCCATATCCAGTTATCTGGTGGGAATGATCTCAACGTTATTAAACAAAAAGTGGATACGGGCAGTCATGATCTAGTGATTTATGATTTGGATTCAGTCAAAAAGGATACCGCAAACGTCATTGCTTCCATGCTGGATGCGATTAACGATAAGCAGTTGGTCAAGTATGGTTTGTCCTCATTGATTGTCATGTCTAACGAGGCTCAAATTGGCCATTTTCACAGCGTGCTCGATTTTTGTCAGCACTGTGTGATAACCAAACCTTTTACATTCAAGGATGTTCAGCAGGTTGTAAAAAATATTGGTTTTTTCCCGAACCTCAACTAATAAAAGCGGAGCTAACCCCGGGCCAAAGTGATATCCCCCCTGGCTAGGTTGCGTCCCGTTCTGCCATATACGGCTGGATCTGTTCGCCACTCGGCCTTTTTGTGCCAATCGTGCTTTTTAGCGAAAGAAAGATTTATTCTCAACGTACAGATTTTGAATCATGCCGAATGTTCCCTGCATGGCATACTGCTTTCTCCCGTTGGACTATAAGATTGCCTCTTGGCGTGGGCTTATTGGTGTGCAAAATAATCAACCGTTTTAAGTCCTCGATATTTACTTTTATCAAACTCCCAACAAAGGACACTCATGAAAACAATGCCATTGACGACGCTCAAAGAGAGCAAAACTTTTGCTCGACCAAGAGAGACGATTCTGCTCAGCGTCAAAGATGAGAGCGGGGCGGTTCTAAGTCGCAAATCGACGGAGATAAATAACATCCATATGTAATCTGTTTTGCTAATTTAATCGTTTATAAAGCGCCAAGTTTGTGCAAACTTGGCGCTTTTTTACATCTATTAAAAGTCGGCCATGAAAAAAGGGGGAGGGCTTGCCAGCGGTCAGGCAAAAACAAAACCAACATCGCTGTCGGGGCCAAGCGTTATGGCTGCTAATGTCCGTTAAGGGGGTATCGAAGCGATGCAGCCAAAAACTGAACCAGTGTGAGTGAACGTTACCTGCTGAGGCCAGTGCCTCAACTGGCTGATGGAATGCTGGTTCGTGCCGAAAGCAAGAAAGCAAAAGTAAACAGTAAAAAAAGACCTCAGACATTGCATCTGAGGTCGATCGCTGAGGTTACTAAGATCCATTAATAGGTGTAGCTGAGGATACGCAACCAAAGTCTAAAACAAATTGTTACCAAGGTGAGGCGAGTTCTTCGACTTCGTGGTAACCAGTGATTTTAATTTCTACGTGGCGATCTGGTGCTAAACACGCAATTTGCTCGCTCTTGTTTTTGGTGTTGTAACATGCATCACCTTCGCGCAGCTTAGCTTTGCTTTGTGCTTGAACACGAATTTGACCTTCTGGTAGGCCTAAGTAGGCGAGGTAACTTGCTACCGCTTCTGCACGCGCTTTCGCCACGCGATCTTTAACCGTATCAGAGCCCAAGCTGTCGGAGTAACCAATCACTATGGCTTCCACCTCTTTTTTGGCGCTGATTTCCAGTAGTTGTTGGTTCAACTTGTCTAACGCTTGCAAAGCATCACGATCTAGCGTGGTTTGGTTTAAGCCGAAGGGAATGTCTTCACTCAGTTCAAACGGTTTGTCCACCACTATCGTTGCAGGCGCTTCTTGCACTTGAGTAAAGGCGATTTCTTCGACCTGATCGTTGGCAAGTTCGAGAGTATCGTTCTTGCTTGAACGGAATGGGTGGTAAACCAGCTCAAGCATGGCGATGTTTTCATTCGGTTCGAAGCGCGTCTGATAGCGTTTCGCTTCGGATATCGGCCACATCTCGGATATAACGCCAACGAGCTTGTACGTCGAGCTGGTCGTTAATTTGGTAAGACAAACCCGCCCCAAGCATAGGTGATACTTTACGGTCTTTTTCTCCCAGACCTTCGGTGGTTGACCAATAAGCGCCAGCTTCGGCAGTCAGTGACAGATCGCCAATCAGGGGAACATGGCCATTGAGGCTAAGCGTTGCTCCTTGGTTTTGAAATGGCAGTTCATCGCTTTTTCCCTTACCGACGTAGAGGTAACCTGCTTCTGCAGAGAGATAGTCGTTGAAATCATACCCCAGAAATAGAGTGCCTCCAGCAGCATCATCAACTGATGACTGTACACCGTCAATTTTGCTTAGACCGTGAATATGGCCCACGCCGACCCCCGCGCCTAAATAAATATCCGACTCATCGGCGAATACGGAGGTTGAGGTTGCCATAAGAATCATAGAGCTGATTAAAGAAATACGGAATTTTTTCATTTGTCTATCCTAATACTTTATATCTCTAAAATAACCATTTATTACACAATGTGTGAACACAATTGGTAACACAGCGGTGAATATGCAATGGATATCTTTATATTTTGTTAATTTATGGGAATTTTAAGCCGGGGATAATACCAATAGATATTTATCTTGATGGCTTACATTTTACTAAAAGGAGATTAACGGTTCGACACGTCGACATTCCTCGGTAATGACTGCTTTAGGATAGAATGCTGCAATCAGCCGAGGAATGTAAGTTTTAAACTATTCTGTTTAATTCAGAATCTATCTACATGAAAAAGAATGCCGCCAAATACAGATGATGCGTAAATTTCGTGTTCTTTATCAATGGTTTTTAGAAATATTTCATCTTGAGTGAACTGGTTAAAAATAGCGTGTATGTCATCATCCAGCTGCAACGATTCCTGGTTTACATGGTCAACATGAAACGATTTTATTTCTAGTTCCATGGCTTTTTTATCATTGTGCGCGCGTGAGAATCGTTTTAAATGAAATAGTGCTTCGCCACTTATGTCGGTAAATGTAAAATCTTGTGTCCAAGTTGATACTTTATCCTCTTTAACAGTGCTTTTAATGAGTAAAGAACCGAGGAATGCATCTTCAACCCCACATGGACGGTAGAAATTTAACCGTACAAAAGACATGCCTGCCAAATTCTTCACTTTAATTGGTTGTGCTTTGTAATCATTGATGTATTTGGCGATGCATTTTATTTGTGTTGAAATCTCTCGATTTGGATCCATCAAAAAAGTTTTTTGCCACATTTTACTTGGCGATGAAGATAAGTGAATAAATGATACGGCTTCTTTAGAAGCGAATGCATAGTAACTTATTTCTTCTTTTACATATTTGGACAATGCCATATATTTATCATGATCACTCTCGGATATGCTTTCAGCATATAACAAAGTTCGCCCTTGTTCTTGATCGTGGGGCTTATCTATTAAAATATCTGGCTCTTTGGGCTCTGAACTTTTATCTAAAAGACCTAATTTGTTAGTTAGAAAAGCCAGTAGGCAGGATAGTAGAACGATTGAAGTAGCCCAAAAAATCTGCGCTTTGGTCAACACAAATTTTTTTGCCGCCGGTTTTACAAGGGGCTTGCTCTCTTCAGATTGTTCACCCTCTTGATCAAAAGATTGATCAACTGATTGTTCAACCATCTCCTCTCGATGTGAAAGTGAGTCACCTTGCTGCGTCTCTATGGCTAACTTTAGAATATACCCAACGCGAGGAACGGTATCGATAGCACCGTCGATGCCGATCGATTCGAACTTTCTTCTTAGTTGCAAAATGGTTTTATTTAAGCTGATGTCGCTGCTTTCTCTATCTCCCCATATCTCACTGAGCATGACTCGACGATCAACGACACGCATTGAACTTTCACATAACTGTTGTAAAACCGCCGACTCTTTGTGACTAAGTTTGAGCTCTTTGCTCTCCAGAACCAGTCTAAACGTCTCTGGTTCAAATATGAATATGTCTGAGTGTTTGTATTGTATGGTCATTGCTTTATTCTTTTAGTGTTGTAGTGATTTATTTTGCAAAACCCAGTCCGCAGAGTTGCTTAAGTGAGTTATTCCTATCTTTCAGGGTATAAGCCATAGGATTAATGTCAAGCGTAGTAAAGTATTTCAAATTATTGCGCAACTTTATTCATATCTATTAATTTGTTCTCCGTAATGAATTGGGTGTTTTCTGCTCAGCATCTTGTTTCGTGTAGTGCAATAGTGCCACTGAATGATGAGGTGTGATGTGCGTTTGATTGCTGCAGCTTAGCAAATTTGACGCAGATCAATCATGCATTATCATTCCTAATAAATCCATTTTAAATCAATTGTTTGCAACTTAATTTGGATTTTTAGAACACGGCCAGTTTGCCATGGAATGGAAATTTATAATATTTTGTCTTTTTTGGGGCGGGGGGATTCATTCTTGCGTCACAGAGCTGTTATCACAAACGCTTGGCGTAGAATCCTTGAGAGCGGGCCATGGTGCTTTTTATGGTGTGAAGTGATAGGTAAGGGAGTCGCCCTATCAGTTGGCCGTGGGTAAGGATTAACTTGGTTCTGGAAGGAATGACTTGGAATCATAGTGGAGTGGTGATTTGGGGAATTCTAACTTATACTCACTGCACGAATTTGGGGTGCAATACAGTCGCGTAAACGAATCAACACCGTAATGCTCTACCGTTTGTTTGGAAAATACCAATAAATATTCGTCTGAGAGAAATGGCAGAAATGAAAATAGGAAAAGTAATGTTTAGTAAAGGCCAAATAAAACCGATCCAGTTTATCTTTCTTACCATTGTACCTTGTTTCCTTATTATACAGCTGTCGCATTTTTATTTTGTTCATTTACACCAAGAGAAGTCACAAGAGTATGCGAAGAAAATAGCGTTAGAAATCGAATCCATTTTTAGCTATGGAAAAGAAGCGAATCAAAGAATATTGTCTATTGTTAGCAATGGGGAAAGTTGTGATGACGTTATTGTTAAGTTGCGGAAAATAGTTGCCGCAGTACCTTTTGTTAGGACCACCAATTTAGCGCATGACAATAAAATATATTGTACATCGCTGTGGGGAGAGCGCTCATTTGTCGACACGCCGCAAGCGTATGTTGCTGGAGAACTGCTACTAATGAAAGGGAGTAAAGTGGAATCACAACATCCATTGGTTGTCGTGCGCACAGCCCAGGGTAATAAAGTGTCATTAAGTGGTATTGATGGCCTGCATATTCGTCACGCGTTAAATCAATCTTCTATCGACGCATTCTCTGTGTTCCTGAAAATCGGTGATGCTTGGCTGGATGAGCAAGGCCGAATGACGCAGCAAGATCCCACAAAAGGACTGATTATTTTTCAGCATACGCAATCCAGTCAGTTTCCATTTGCCATTCAATCCGGTTTCTCTTATCCATCCACTTGGAATGCCTTTTGGCACGAGCGAAAATTTTATATCCTCTTGATTCTGTTTATGCAGGGATCATTTTCTCTCTGTTATTGGTGGCTTGCAAACCGTCCTAAAACATTAGACGCAGAGTTACAACGAGCCATTCTGCAGCATGAATTTATTCCCTATGCTCAGCCTATCGTCCACGCAGAAACTAAACAAGTAACCGGGATTGAGATCTTGATGCGCTGGCAACACCCGATCCAGGGGATCGTTAGGCCAGATCTGTTTATTCCTCAAGCGGAGGAATCTGGACTCATCATTCCGATGACGCAGTTATTATTTAAAGAAACGGCGCGACAGTTACGAGCATATAGAGATGTGTTGCCGAACGAATTTCATGTTGGGATCAATATTTCTCCGCAGCATTGTAAGAATGACGATCTTTTTACTGAATGTCAGAAATTTTATGACCTCGTTGATTGTGATAAAACCATACTGGTACTTGAGTTAACCGAGCGAGAGGTACTTGAGTTTTCTGATGCTACCGATGTTTTGTTCCGCAATATTAAGCAACTGGGTTGCAAAATTGCCATCGACGATTTTGGCACTGGGCACTCGAGTTTGATCAACTTGCAAAAAATCGACTTGGATTATTTAAAAATTGATCAGATTTTTATCAAAAATATCGGTGCAGATCCGGTCGCTGAACACTTAGTTGAAAGCACGATTGAACTTGCCAAACGTTTGTCTCTCAATCTTATTGCTGAAGGCGTTGAGTGCGAGGAGCAAGTTGAATATCTGCGAAATCACGATGTGAACTATCTGCAAGGATTCCTATTCGCTAAGCCAGTGCCTTTGTCTGAGTTTCTTACAACAGCTTTAGCCATGTAGGCTTTGCTGTGGTCGATTGCTCAGAGCGACTACGCAACATGCTGAAACGCAATGCCCTGCGTTTTTTGCAAACTGGTCAGGGTAGCGATCACCTCATCCATCTCAAGCGGGAGGCCAAAGCGCTGCTTGAGGTTGAGCAGGAAGAAGATGTCTTCACACATCGCCTTTTCTGGTTCGTCACTGATTTTGGCGACGGGTGAGCGGTTACATTCTGCCATTTTGACCACCATGGAAAGCGCTTGATAGCGCTCACCTTGCGCATTTTGCCAATCACCCATGTCATTAGCGAGGAAAGTGCCAATGCCGAAGCTGATTTGCGCACGGCCAGCAAAGTACTCGCAGATATCCAGCGCGCGGGAAAAATCCAGGCCGTCAGTAAAAATCAACGTTTTGCTCAACGGGTCAATACCAAGTGATTGATAGTGGCTGATGATTTTATCACCCCAAGTGAATGGGCAACCCGAGTCGTGCCTAACGCCAACATAAGCATGAGCTCTTTGTGGGTTGAAATCCTGCAAAAACGCATCAATACCAATCGTGTCGGTAAGTGCAATCCCCAAATGGCCAGAAAATGCCTCGAGCCATCTATCCAATGCCACGCGCTGCGAGTCCTGTACGTTGACGAGCGCTTGGTGAGCCATAAACCACTCATGCGCCACAGTACCAATTGGGGTGAGTGCAAATTCTTGGGCTAAATGGTAATTGCTTGTGCCGGTAAGCAGTTCAGGAACATGCGTGCGTAAGTAGTCCAACGTATCCCGTTGCACCTTGGCACTGAAACGCCGACGCGTGCCCATTTCAGAAAAACGGAAATTGCTGATGCGTCGCTGCTGCAGTTCATTCTTTAACTGGCTGATTTTATTCGTAAGCACTTGCTCAAACTGCGAGTAGGGGATGGTTTGCCAGTGGCGACGATTTCTCACTTCAGAGATGATGCTCATCACCAAGGTTTCGTACAAGATGGTTTCGTGCCATATCCCTTGGATAGCAACGCGCAGTTGGGATTGACCACTCTGGCTGGGTACTGTCTCAAGCACAACCTGTTGTTGCGGCACAAAACGAAAATGGCGCAGGTATTCGAGAAACTCGCTTGTTAAGTAAGGCGCTTGGTTTTTCAAGTATGTGATTTGTTCGGCTGTAAAGGTGAGTAGCGCCAGCTTTTCAATTTCTTGGCGAACTTCTTCAATCAAATCAGAGAGATCATCATCGGAGCGTACGATCAACTCATAACGTACCTGCGTTTCTGGGTAGAAGCGATACGCCGCTTGCATCATGTTGATTTTATACACATCGAGATCGAGAGCGCTCTGAATGATCGGCGATTGAAAAAGTGCTGTGTTCATGAAATTCTCTCCACCCAAACTAGGTTAAGAACATCTTGTTTGTAAGTATGGCAGCACTCTAATCAACTCACCTTGGTTTGTCAAACTTTGTTATTAACTTGGAGTTGCCTTATTGACAAGGCTGCTGTAACGCTAAGTAGATAATGACCAGTGAGCATAATCACTTTTTTGGTTAGACGAGAACTGAGTGTTCTCGCAGTTAATAACAAAACGTTACTTTCATATTGACCTCAAACACCACCACCAGTAAGGTATTGGCAGAACAAGGCTTTGAGAGACGTCGAATGATAGTCACCATTGATATGATTTGTC